>CAMHPA010000011.1 GCA_946186925.1 uncultured Bacteroidota bacterium
GCCACTCCGCCGCCAGCTGAGAATCCGAGGTAGCCGATGCGGGCCGTGTCAATCTTCCATTCGGCGGCGTGCTGGCGGACAATCTCCATCGCGCGCAGCACATCGTTGATGGCGTTGTCGATGCAAGCTATGCCTTCGCCGGTCAGGTCGGGGTTGGCGTTCGATTTCTCAAGCTTGTCGAACTCGGTGATAGTTACGTTGAGCGTTTTGTTCGGGTCGGGTTTGGGCCGGGGGCCGTCGGTGTTGCGGGTGCGGTATTTAAGCCCGATGGCCGCAATGCCGCGTTTGTTGAGCCATTCGGCCATATTGATGACGTTGTCGCCCCACGAGTGAGCGGCCAGTCCGCCGCCCGAGCAGAGGATTACAGCCGTGCCGCGCGCCTTGTCGGTGTCGGGCAGATAGACGGTTATCGACGGGTCCACAACGCCGTAGATGGTCTGAATCTGGCCGTTGGCATCACGCAGGGCGCGTTCTTTGTTCTCGGCGTTCTCGCTGCCCGGAGCCGCGCCGTCGTAAAGTCTGATTTCCTGCTGCGCCATCGCGCCAAGCGATAAAAAAGTCAGTGCAATTGCAACAAATCTTCTTGTCATATCATTATAAATTTTGTTCAAACACCGATGGCTCGAAAGCGCATCAATAACAAGTAATTATAGAGTTTTTTTGCGTGGCGTCGGCGGTCGGTCGTCAAAGCGGCGGGCGATGTTGTCAAATGATGTCGGCCGACTGTCAATCACAAACTGAAAACGGCCTCTGATTGGGAGTCGGAGGCCGTTTCGGTAGCGGATTGGGAGTCCGCGTTTAGCAACTAATAAAAACCAATTATGAAAAGAATGTTCTGTTTTTTTAACGATGCAAATGTAGGCCGGCAAACGGCGCGCGGTGGTTAAGGCCTGGTTAAAAAGAGTTAACGAAACGTTAAACCGTGCGGAAAGTGCCGCAGGAACGATAAATTTGCATCGCCGGTTCCGAAAAAATCGGCTTTTGACTAATTTTGAGCAAAAATTCTAAAGCAGTGAAACGACAACGTTTTTCGGGCATTCTGGCGCTGATGATAATATCGCTTTTCGGCATCATCGCCGTGCAGATTTTCTGGGTGCGCAAGGCCATCTCGGTGCGCGACGAGCAGTTTGCGCAGCACGTCAACTTTGCTTTGCAGAATGCGGCTTTCCGCATCGAGCGCAATCAGAACGCCTTTTTCATTTCGAATTTTATGTCGGGAATGGCGGGCAAGGCTCGCAACCGTCAGGAGGAGTCGCTCATTATGACGCTGAGCGATTTCGGCAACCGCAGCAAGGAGCACGTCATCGACCTTTCGAAAATGAAGAAGGAGAGAAACGGCAATACCGAAACTTATAGTTATCAGATTGATACTGTGGTCGATGGTGGCAATGTGTCGTTTCAGGCATACTCGTCGGTCACGCAGCCCGACGGCCAAGGCGGCTGGGGGCGCGCGGGTATGGAGCAACTGATGGAGCAGATGCTCTTCGAGTTCAACATCAAGGACCGCCCAATCAGCGAGCGCGTCGATTTCACAACCATCAAGCCCACGCTGGCCTTCGAGTTCCGCAACGCGGGCATCGACCTTCCGTTTGAGTTCGCCGTCACCGACAGCAAGGGCGTGCCGTACGAGAATCTGAAATCGAAGGGCTACAAAAGTCAGAAACGGACATTCAAAACAAGCCTGTTTCCCAACGATTTCGCGCAGCACGACGAGAAACTGTCGGTCTATTTTCCCGACCGCCGCAACGTGATTTACAGTTCGGTGATGCTGCCCATTTGGGGCTCGGTGCTGTTTACAACTATCATATTGATAACATTTTGGGTGACAATCCGCACAATGGTCGACCAAAAGCGCACGTCGGAGGTGAAGACCGATTTTGTGAACAATATGACGCACGAGTTCAAGACGCCGCTGGCTACAATCCAACTGGCCGCCGACTCAATCACGTCGCCGTCGGTGATTGGCGACCCCGAGAAAATTCAGCGTTTCACAAGCATTATCAAGGAGGAGAACCGCCGAATGAACCGTCAGGTGGAGACGGTGCTGCAAATGTCGATGCTCGACAAGAAAGATTTTAATCTGAACTTGCAACCCACTCACGTTCAGCCGTTTATTGAGAAGGCGGTGAGCAATATCAGTCTTCAGGTTGAGCACCGCGGCGGCACAATCAAACTTGTCAACAATGCCAAAAACGATTTTGCCCGCGTTGACCAATCGCACTTTATCAATGTGATTTACAATCTGTTGGACAATGCCAACAAATACTCAATCGATACGCCGCCCGACATAACCGTCACCACCCGCAACATTGGCACCGACCTGCTTATCTCGGTGAGCGACAAGGGAATAGGTATGGACAAGGAGACGCAGGAGAAGGTGTTCGAGAAGTTCTACCGCCACCCGACGGGTAACGTGCACACAGTCAAAGGTTTCGGGCTCGGATTGAGTTACGTGAAGGCCATTGTGCTCTCGTGCAAGGGCGAAATCAAAGTGTCGAGTCAGAAAGGCGAGGGGAGCACCTTCGAAATATGGCTGCCGACAATCGATGAAAACGTTGAATCATAAATACTTATAGATATGTCAAAGCAACAGATACTTTTGGTTGAGGACGATGTGAATTTCGGCTCGGTGCTGCGTTCGTTCCTGGAAATGAACGATTTGGACGTCACGCTTGTCGATGACGGTCTGAACGCGGTGTCAACCTTCAAGGCTGGTCAGTTCGACCTTTGCATTTTGGATGTGATGCTGCCGCACGTCGACGGCTTCACCATTGGTGCCGAAATCAAGCAGTTGAAGCCCGCCACGCCGATTATCTACCTGACTGCCAAGAATATGAAGGAAGATATGATTAAAGGCTACAAGATAGGTGCCGACGATTATATCACAAAACCATTTGATTCTGAACTGCTTATTTATAAGATAAAGGCCATTCTGAAACGCACGCCCGCAAGTCAGCAGCCCGATAATTCTGTTGAGGAACTGACGATTGGCCGCTATGTGTTCAACGTGAAAAACCGCACACTGACGTTTGAAGACGGCTCGCAAACAAAACTCTCGCCCAAAGAAGCGGAACTGCTATGCTTTCTGAATCAGAACGTTAACAACGTTGTTGACCGCAATCTGACGCTCGAGAAAATATGGGGCGAGACGGGTTATTTCACTGCCCGCAGTATGGACGTTTTTATCACCAAACTGCGCAAATACCTGAAGTCGGACCCGAACATTGAGATTACCAACGTTCACGGAACAGGGTATATTTTGGGAGTGAAAGGGTAGAAGCCTTTTATCGTTGAATCGTTGAATCGTTGAATTGGCTAATCGGAGAATCGTAATTCGTCCTTCAATCCTTCAGTCCTTCAATCCTTCAGTCCTTCAATTAATTGTCGTACCAGCTCTTAGACTTGTTGTACTTCAAGTCCTGCAGGATGGCCGATTTGACGGCGATGTTGAATGTGTAGCTCTGCCGCGGTCCAAACGGGATAAGGGTGAGCGAAGCCGCCCAGCAGTGCAGGTCGCGCGAAAGGCTGAACCGTGTGTGGGTGAACTGTTTGGAGTCGAAATCGTAGCCAGACGAAAAGCCAACTTTCCATTTGGGCGTCAGGCTGAAATCGCCGCTGAAACTGAGCGATTGCGACAGCTTGCTTACGCGGCCGGGCTTCGAGTAGGTGAGACTATAATCGAAACGCAGGCTCCACGGAATGTCAAAATAATCGTATTCCTCAAGATCGCTGTCGTCGTACATTGAGTGCTCGGCATCCACAACCGGCGTTTTCTCATCGCTGTCTTTCTTCTTGTTCTTGCCATACAGCTTGTCGGAACTCAGTGTGTAACTGTATGATGTTGAGGCGCTTGTGATTCGGAACGGCTTGCCGGTGTGGTTATATTCGAATTCATTGATTTTCTTTCCCAACGAGTCGGTTGCGTAGAAACAGCCAGTGGCACTTATCTGAATCGGGAAAGTTTTGAAAATCGTTGTTTTGGCGGTAATGCGCAGGTCGCTCCATTTGAACTCTTCGGCCAGCATATTGTACGATGTGCTGAAGTTCAGCGCTTCAAATACCGGCACCTTGCGTTCCTGTTTCACGGTGTCCGTTGCATCTTTCACCTTCATTTCCAGCTTGTTGTTGAGTGAGAAACTGAACGAGCTGCTTCGTCCGCTGCCGGGCAGACCGTAAATGCCGTGCATATAAGGTGAGTAGAGTTTCGTGCCGGTGGTATCGCGCGGGTCGGTCAGGTAGAATCCGAATTTTTCCTGACCGAAATCGGGACGCCAGCTGTAGCTCACGCTCGGTGTGACAACGTGGCGCAGAGCCTTCACCGGGCCGCGGCGGTAGCTGAACATTCCGTAGATAGTGGTGCCCAGCCCCACACTTAAACTATAGTCGTAAACGCGGTAGAAACCTCGTTCCTCGCGTTCGCGATAGTGTTTTGAATCGATTGGGGTGGTGTCGTTGATTGCTTCAATGAAATGGCGTCGGAAATACCATCGTTCGCTGTATGATGCACCTGGCGACAAATTGAAGAATTTCAATACTTTAAATGATTTTGTCACCGACGGATTGTGCTTTGCGCCATATTCGAATTTTTCAAGAGTTCCGTGTGTGAAAAGGCTGTCAATGTGGGTTTTTACCTTGTTTTGGAATGTGCCCGAATAGCTAACACCGATGTCTTCGTACCACCGCATCGGACCAACAGCCTTACGGCGTTTGAACGGTTGAATGCGGCTCATGTTCAGCGTGAAGTTCGGCAGCGTCAAAGTCAGGCTAGAGTCGCGCGTGCTTTGTACGTGCTGGATGTTCATCGACAGACTGAACGGTGAGTTCATAATCCGGTTCATCTGGTACGATATGCTCGACGATGTGGTGTTGGTCAGATAGTCTTGCGACGATCTGGTCTGGTACTTGTTGTAGCCGCTCGACTGGAATTTGACACTTGCCGAGAATGTGCTGTTGGGGCGTGCCTTGGCGTCCTGCCTGTGTGTCCAAGCAATTTCATATGGTTGAGTTTCTTCGTAATTGTTCAAGTCTTTTTCGCTGAAAACATTTTTTGCGTAGGTTATGCTCACATCGCCCGAGAATTTGTATCGCAGCATGTATCGCGACGAGCCGTTGAGCGACCATGAGCCTTTTGAGTAGATGCTTCCGCGAAGCGTGAAATCAACATAATCGTTGCCGGCAAAGTAGTAGCCGCCGTCCGACAGGAAGAATCCACGAGCTTTTTCTTCGCCCACGCGCGGCATCAGAAAACCCGAAGTTTTCTTTTTGGTGATGGGGAAGTAGCCGAACGGAATCACCAGCGGCAGCGGAATGTCGGCCATCACCATATACGATGGTCCGGCAATAATGGCCTTGTCAGGAATGTACTTGCCTTTGGTCATCTCAAGGTAGAAGTGTGGGTCCTCGAGCTCGCAGGTGGTGAACTTTCCGTGAAGCATATTAATCGAGTTATCCACCTCTTTTTTAGTCAGTTCGCTATGCAGATAGCCGTCTTCCTGCTCGGTGTAGAGTTTTTCAATGTAGCCGCGCTTGGTGTTCACGTTGTAGGTGATGTTGATGGCCTTCATCTCTTCGTCGCCTTGAGTGAACACCGGCCGGCCTTCGATATTGCCGGTCGAGTCGGCCACACCCTCGGCATAGATAATGCCCTGGTCCATATCGGCCTCAATGTAGGCGGCGGTAAGAACGATGTCCTCATATTCGATTCTCGCATCACCGAAAAGGAACACTTTTTTGCCGTCGAGCGAGAAAATAGTGGAATCCTTGGCGCTAGTTTTCACGTCGGTGGTCAGCAGATTCTTCTTCGCTTTCGGCTTTTTTGTCGCCGACGAGTCGGCCACCGATAACGAATCAGCCGCCGTCGCAAGCGTGTCAGCCGCGCTGGCCGTTACAGTTGTATCTATATTCGCGACAGTGTTAACAGAATCATTATCAGTGGTTTGAGCCCCAACTGTTAAATTGGTGATTAAGCATATCAACAATGTCGCAAGAAGGCTTTTTGTTTTCAAATCAAATAGAAAAATATACTATTTTTGTTACGCAGCAATACATATTATTATTGCGTGCCAAAACTAAACAAAAATAAGGTGCAATCGAAAGTTCGCCGTTTTATAATTTTCAGATGGGAAAAAAACTTGCAATCGCGACACTGGTCTTGACAATATGCTTGGGATTCGGCACCGCCGACGCCCAGAAAAAACAGTCGTACAAACACACCGTGGTGCTCGATGCCGGCCACGGCGGCCACGATACGGGCGCCATCGGCAAGAAGGGCAAGGAAAAAGATGTGGTGCTCTCAATTGCGCTCAAGGTTGGCGACTACCTTAAGAAGAACTCGCCCGACACCCGCGTCATCTACACCCGCGACGCCGATTTCTTTGTCCCGCTCGACGAGCGCGCCGCCATCGCCAACAAAAACAACGCCGACCTTTTCGTCTCGGTTCACGCAAACTCAAATAAAAACACAAAACCGTTTGGTACTGAGACGTTTGCAATGGGTTTGCACAAATCGCAGGGTAACCTTGAAGTGGCTCAGAAAGAGAACTCCGTTATTGTGATGGAGCAAGACTATAACACTAAGTATGAGGGATTTGACCCCTCGTCGGCCGAGTCGTACATCATCTTCTCGCTGATGCAGAACGTCTATCTGGACAAAAGCCTGAAGCTTGCGTCGATGGTGCAGGACGAGTTCCGCGAGAAGGCAAAGCGCGCCGACCGCGGCGTGAAGCAGGCCGGATTCCTTGTACTCTGGCACACCAAAATGCCGAGCATCCTGATTGAGACCGGCTTCATCTCGAACGAAGAAGAGGAGAAGTACCTGATGTCGGAGAGTGGACAGGATTATCTGGCATCGGCCATCTTCCGCGCCATCCGCGACTATCTGGCATCGCTAGACGCTGAGGAGCAGGAGGTGAAGAAGGCCACCACTGTGGCTCAGGATGACACTGAAGCCGCACAAAGCACGTTGTGCTATCGCCTGCAGGTGGCCACCACATCGGCGCCCGTGGCCAACCCGATTGAGAAGTTTCCCGGCAAGCCCGACGTTTTCGAGTACAAAGACGGCAACAAATACAAGTATATGATTGGCCGTTTCGCCACATTAGACGAGGCGTCGGCTTACAAGAAGACCATCAGCGCCGAATACCCCGACGCGTTCATTGTTCCGTTCAATAACGGCAAGAAAATCTCGATGAGCGACGCCAAGAAACTGGAAAAATAATCCTACAACACGCAGGTTTATAGGTTTGATTACGCATCAGAAAACGTTGAATTTGTATTCACTTTTTTGACGCATTTTTTTCGACGTTTATTCGTCAAAATAGTTCATTTTTTTTCGATAAAAATCCACTTAAAGTTGTCGCAAATCAATACCGATTTAGTTTTCAATCAGTTATGAATTTTATTTACAGCTATCTGATATTCAATCATTTATAAAAAAAATAAAAAAAGTGAAATTTTTTTTAGTTTGATATTTAGAACAATAACGCAAAACTGAAAAATGCAACAGCAAAATCAGTTTTTTTTCTCCGATTTTTTAACAATGTTTGTACGTCGAAAACGACAAAAAACAAATCATTAGTTATCAAATGAATAAAGATTTTAGGCAAGTTTGGGACAACTGCTTGCGTTTTATTAAGGACAATGTGAAGGCTGCCGAGTACAGAACGTGGTTTGAACCTATCGTTCCAGTAAAATTGAATGGTAAAGTTTTAACAATCCAGGTGCCGAGTACATTCTACTATGAGTATCTTGAAGAGACGTACATTGACTTGTTACGCAAGGCATTGCTTGCCGAGCTTGGCGAAGGGACAGGACTGGAGTACAATGTTGTGATGCAAAACAACATGCCTCATCATCAGTCGACCATAATAACTATGCCAACCAACGACAAGAAGGATTTGTACAACAATCCGGTGAACATGCCTAACGAGGATCATTCGTCGATAAAGAATCCGTTTGTTATTCCGGGCATCCAGAAGCTGCAGATTGATCCTAAACTGAATAATCGCAACACGTTCAATCGATTGGTCGAAGGCGAGTTCAACCGTCTGGCTCGTTCGGCCGGTTATGCAATAGCCACCAATCCGGGCAAGACAACGTTTAACCCGCTATTTATATATGGTGGATCGGGCCTAGGAAAGACTCATTTGGCACAAGCCATTGGCATTGAAACCAAAGACCGTTTTCAGGATAAGGTTGTGCTTTATGTTACCGGACACGAGTTCAGCACTCAGTTTGCCGATGCAACATTGAACAACACCCGCAACGACTTCCTGCACTTTTATCAAATGATCGATCTGCTGATAATTGATGACATTCACGAACTGTCTGGAAAAGAAAAAACTCAGGATATTTTCTTCGAAATTTTCAACCATCTGCATCAGACAGGCAAGCAGTTGATTATCACATCCGATAAGGCGCCAGCAGACTTGGAGAGCTTTGAGGACCGGCTGTTGTCAAGGTTCAAATGGGGATTGTCGGCCGAGCTTACCAATCCTGACTACGAGTCGCGCAAAGCTATCTTGAAGCAATACGCCTACAACGAAGGTATCGAAATAAACGATGATATTCTTGATTACGTTGCGGCTCACATTACCAACAACATTCGTGAACTTGAAGGTGCGTTGATTTCGCTACTGGCACATTCAACGCTTAACCGTGAAACCATCACTATCGATCTGGCGCGCCAGATTATTGACAAACTGGTGAAGAATACCACTCGCGAGCTCAGTGTGGGCTACATACAAAAGGTTGTATGCGACTACTTTAACCTGCAATCAGACGCAATAACATCGAAAACCCGCAAACGTGAGATTGTTCAGGCGCGCCAGATTGCAATGTATTTCGCAAAGAACATGACCAAACTGTCGTTGGCAACCATCGGCTCGCAAATCGGCGGAAAAGACCACGCAACGGTTCTGCACGCCTGCAAGACGGTGAACAACCTCATCGACACCGACCGCCAGTTCAAGGGCTACATTGAGGAGATTGAGAAAAAACTGAAAATTTGATTTTTGTAAAACATCGATATTCATAACTTTATGCAGAGCCAAGGCCTACAAGTCTTGGCATTTGCATTATAAAAAGGACAAAATTATGGCACAAGTTCAGACACCATCGATACCAAAAGGCACGCGCGATTTCGGTCCGGCCGAGATGATTAAGCGCAACTACATTTTCGATACCATCAAAAGTGTGTTCAAACTCTATGGTTTTCAGCAGATTGAGACACCCGCAACCGAGAACCTCTCAACTCTGATGGGCAAGTACGGCGAGGAGGGCGACAAACTGCTCTTCAAGATTCTGAACTCGGGCGATTATCTTGGCAATGTTGATGCCGAACTTCTGCAATCGAAAGATTCTGTGAAAGTTACCAACAAGATTTCGGAAAAAGGCCTGCGTTACGACCTGACCGTGCCGTTTGCGCGTTTTGTGGTGCAGCACCGCAACGACCTTCAGTTCCCGTTCAAGCGTTATCAGATTCAACCCGTTTGGCGTGCCGATAAGCCCCAGAAGGGCCGTTACCGTGAGTTCTACCAGTGCGATGTCGACATTGTTGGCAGCGACTCGCTGATGAACGAAGTTGAACTGATTCAGATAGTTAACGATGTCTATCAGCGTTTCGGAATCCGCGTGGCGCTGAAAATCAACAACCGCAAGATTCTGGCAGGAATTGCCGAAGCCATCGGTGCACCCGACAAGATGATGGACATCACCGTTGCCATCGACAAACTTGACAAAATCGGAATTGAGAACGTCAACAAAGAGTTGGCCGACAAGGGTTTGAGTAGCGATTCAATTGCCCGCTTGCAGCCGATTCTGGCCTTGAGCGGCGATAATCGCCAGAAACTTGCACAAATCGCCAACGTGCTGAAAGACAGCGAAGTGGGACAGAAGGGCATTGTCGAACTGACCGCTATTTTCGATGCCATTGAGCCGCTTGGCCTGCAAACGCAAATCGACCTCGACCTGACGTTGGCCCGCGGCCTGAACTACTACACGGGCGCCATCTTCGAGGTTAAGGCGCTCGATGTGCAGATTGGTTCAATTACAGGCGGCGGCCGCTATGATGACCTGACGGGAATTTTCGGAATGCCAGGCGTTTCGGGCGTTGGCATCTCGTTTGGTGCCGACCGCATCTACGATGTGCTCGACCAACTTAATCTATACCCGCAGTCGGCAACGCAATCAACTCAACTGCTGTTTGTTACATTCGGCGAAGCCGAGCAGCAATGGTGCCTACCCGTGGTTGCTAAAATGCGTGCTGCTGGCATCAGCACCGAACTCTATCCCGAGCCGGCAAAAATGAAGAAACAGATGTCGTACGCCAACGGGCGCAACATCCCGTTTGTGGCTGTGGTGGGCGAGAACGAGGTGAACGAGGGCAAGGTGATGCTGAAGAATATGGCAACCGGTGAGCAGCAGTTGCTTTCGCCCGACGAAGTTGTTGACTTGCTGAAAAACAAATAGATTCGTTGTAAAGCTTGTTATCGAATTGACAAAATAGAAGCCGTTTTTGTTATACAACTTTGTAGAATCCTATCTGATTGGATATTCGTCGTGAATGTCTGACAGCACCTCCACTCCGGTTTCGGTAACCAGCACGGTGTGCTCAAACTGCGCCGACAGCTTGCCGTCGATGGTGCGCGCCGTCCAGCCGTCGTTCTTGTCAATATCAACGCGGGCCTTGCCTTGGTTAATCATCGGCTCAATGGTGAAAATCATTCCTGGACGCATAATGGCACCCGAGTTGCGGCGGGCGATGTGGTCAACCTGCGGCTCCTCGTGGAATTCAATGCCCACGCCGTGTCCGCAGAACTCCCAAACAACGCTGTAGCCTTTCATCTGCGCGTATCGGGCAATGAAAAACCCGATGTTGCCGAAAGTGTTTTTCGGGCGCACCTGCTCAATGCCCAAATCGAGGCAATGCTTGGTTGCATCTATCAGGTCCTGAGCCTGTTGCGAGATTTCGCCAACGGTGAACATCCGGCTGGTGTCGCCATAGTAGCCGTTGAGAATGGTGGTGACATCGATGTTGACAATGTCGCCTTCTTTGAGGATGGTGTCGGGCGAAGGAATGCCGTGGCACACCACGTTGTTGGGCGATATGCAGCAGTATTTCGGGAAGTCGCCGTAACCCTTGCACGCCGATATGGCGCCGTGGTCGCAGATGAACTCGTTGATGAGGTTGTCGAGGCGCTCGGTGTCAACGCCCGGCTTAATGTATTCTCCGATGAAATCGAGCGAAGCAGCCGCCAGTTTCGCGCTCTTGCGGATGCCGTCAATCTGCTCTGCGTTCTTGATTAAGATACCCATTTCAATATTTTTTTTGCGGCGCAAATTTGCGCTATTCTTTAGAGAAACGAAAGAATTTTTTTTGCCACAAGCCATCACATTCATCATTATCACACTTCAGCGATTAAAAAACACACCTTTCGTTTTGATTATTCATAGATTTTGTAATTTTATTGAAACTTTTGACGCGCAAAATGCTCGTAACTGCATTTTGTGTCCAGTGTAACCGTAAAAAACTGATTATTATGGAAATAACCATTATCTGTATCGGCCTGCTTTACTTTTTTTCGCACTATCTGACAATACTCTACCAAAAGACGCGCATTCCCGATGTGCTCATTTTGATTTTTGTCGGCATACTCATTGGGCCGGTTTTTCATCTGGCTTCGATTGACAGCCTTGGAATGTTGGGGCAGGTGCTCACAAGTGTCGCCCTTATCATCATTCTTTTCGAAGGCGGCCTGAATATGGAACTCTCGAGCATTGGCGGCTCGATGCGCACGGCATCGAAACTGACGGTCAGTTTCTTCTTCATAACCGCCATTATTGTCGGTGTGTTGCTGCACTATATGCTGCACTACTCGTGGCTGCTGTCGTTCATCACCGGTTTTATTCTGGGTGGCACGTCGTCGGCAGTGGTGCTGCCAATGGTTCGTTTGCTGCGTATGAGCGACAAGCCAAGCACCGTTCTGGTTTTGGAATCGGCTTTGACCGATGTGTTGTGTATCGTGTTTGCAATCAGCTTTTTAGGTAGTTATTCGACGGGCGTTGTTGAATTGGGCAAGATTGCCGGCTCGCTCATTTCGTCGCTGGTGCTGGCATCGGCGTTGGGCGTTGGCGCGGCTTATGTCTGGCTGCGGCTGATGAACTGGATTAAGACATTCCCCAACACGCAGTTCACAACATTCGCGTTTATGTTCATTGTATATGGTATGGCCGAATATTTCGGGTTCAGCGGCGCCATCACAGCGCTTGCTTTCGGCATTGTGCTGGGCAACTACAGCAAGATTCATCTGCCTGAAAAGATTAAAAGCAAGCTGCCCGACGGCATCATCACCGAGCTGGAGCGCAAGCTGTACAGCGAAATCGTCTTCTTGCTGAAAATATACTTCTTTGTCTATCTGGGAATGGCCATTCCGTTCGAGTCGTCGTACTTCTTCATCATTGCGGCGGCGCTGGTGGGTGCCATCTACCTTGCAAGGCTCGTTTCAACGCGGTTTCTGGTGCGCGACACCGACATCACCTGGGAAGACAAGTCGGTTATGTCGGCAATGGTGCCCAAAGGCTTGGCCGCTGCTGTATTGGCCGGATTGCCGCTTCAGTATGGCATTCCCGAAGGCTCTGAGATTCAGATAATTGTGTATAACGTGGTGTTTGTCAGCATACTGACCACATCGGTTTTGATACCGCTCATCCGCACACGGTTCATCAGCCGGTTCTATCGCGTTTTCTTCCGGCCGATACCAAAACTCGAGAAAATCGCAATGATAGGAAAGAATAATGACGCGACATCAGGAACTGAATCGGTTGTAAATCAAAATGATGAAGTATGAGTAATGTTGAAATTATCGGCTATGTGGCATCGGCACTGCTGCTGCTTGCCATGATGATGACATCTGTAATAAAACTGCGTATTCTCAATACTTTAGGTTGTATTCTATATATTCTATATGGTTTGCGAATAGGATCATATCCTGTTGCTTTGATGAATGCCGCTATTGCTTGTGTCAATATAGTGCACATAGGTCGCAGCCTGTTTTTAAAAAATACGTTTAAACTATTGCAAATCAAGGGCAATGACAGCCTTGTCGAGCCGTTTGTCAATCATTATAAAGCCGATATCAGTCGCCATTTCCCCGAATTCACGTTGACCGACAAAAACTACACCTGTTCGTATGTTATTGTGCGAAACATGAACATCGCCGGCATATTCTTGGCCAACGATATGGGCAATGGACGTTTGCTTGTTGATCTTGATTATGTGATTCCCGCTTACCGCGACTGTAAGGTTGGTAATTTTCTGTTCAAGACCAATCGTAATGTATTCGAACGATTGGGCATCAAAACCATTATTGCCTTGTCAGGAACAAATTATCATTCACGCTATTTGAGGCGTGTGGGTTTCAACGAAATTGCGTCGGAGGCAGGTGTGAAGACTTTTGAGTTAAACTTGTGAATAACACAATTTTTGCGCTTGAATCAGGATTGGTTGTTGATGTTGATGGAGTTCCGCACCGTTTATTTTTACAAATCCTGTGAGCTGTACCTGATGCCGATAACCAGGATATCATCAACTTGGTCGTAGCGGCCGCGCCACTCGTCGTGTTCCTTTTTAATCAGCTCTTTCTGCTCTTTCATAGGCAGCGATTTGATGTTATCGAGAAACTCTTTGAACCGTTTGGTCAGATATTTCTTGCCGTCGCCACCGCCAAACTGGTCGATGATACCATCAGAGAAGATGTAGAATTGGTCGCCAGGATTGAACGGATGCTCGTGGTTTGTATAGGAATTGTTTACTGATGTGTTACCCGAGATGTTGCTTGTAATAGGGATTTTGTCGCCTTTTAGTTCAACGAATTCGTTGTTTGAGTACAGATACATTGGTCGGAGCGCACCAGAGAACTCGATGGTGTGTTTCTCCTTGTCGATGACTGCAATGGCAATGTCCATGCCATCGTTGTTCTGGTCGCGTAAGCCTTCGCTTTTCAGCGATATTTTGATTTTTCGGTTCAGATGCTTCAGAATCTCAGCCGGATGCTGTACGCCATTGTGTATAACGATGGAGTTGAGCAGATAGCTGCCGATAATCGACAGAAAGGCGCCCGGCACACCGTGTCCGGTGCAGTCGACAGCTGCAATGAAGTATTTGTTGTCGATTCGGTGATACCAGTAGAAGTCGCCGCTTACAATGTCTTTCGGCATAAAGAGCACGAAGCTGTCGTTGAAATCGCGTTGTATCTGTTTCACTTTCGGCATCATGGCTGTTTGAATGCGTTTAGCGTAGCGTATGCTGCCGAAAATCTCGTTCTGTTTTGCTTCAATCTCGTCTTTTTGCAGCAGGGCAAGGTTGCGTTGCTTTTCGGCTTCGGCTTTCTGCTGCTCGACACTCATCTCGTATAGTTTCAGCTGTGTGATGTTGGTGTCCACGGCGATTATGAGAGTCACGTTGTCTTGGGCGTCGAGAATAGGGGTAAGGGTGGTTTGCATCCAGATGCTGTCACCATTGTCGTCAGATTTTTCTTCCGACTCGTACGATGCGGCCACCTTCTGGTTCAGGCAGGTTGAAAGCGCGTTTTTCAGGCTTTCAGGGGTTGCGCTGACATCGACAATGTTTATGTGCGGTCCGGCCTTGTATTCTTCAAGGGTTTGGTTGATGATTTTTGCAAATGCGGCGTTGAACCAGTCAATCTCACCATTTGGCTTGAATATCGAAATTCGGTTGTTCGACAGGTTGGTTACTTGTGATATTTTGCTCAACTCGTTGTTTTTCAGTTGCAGCAGCTCTTTTTGCGCCCGCAACTCTTCGCGCTGGTCTTGCAGCGTGTTCTTTTGCTGGATAAGCTCTTCGCGTTGCGAGTTCAACTCGTCGTTCTGCTGGTTAATCAGTTCTGTACGCTTCTTGATGCTTTTTTCCATGTTCTGGCTCATCTCATAGTATTCGGCGCGTGATTTCACAAACTTCCGTCCGAACTGAACCATTGAGAGTGCCGACAGCGTCAGCAACGCAATTTTCACGCAATGCTCGCTGGTATAGACGAACATGCCTATTTCTGTGTCGATAATGTTTTTGTATACCAGCGATACCAGTATTGTGCCCGATACAATCACATGGATAATAAATCCTGTGTTATCTTTGAGTTTATTCCTGTTGCTTATCACGCAGTAGAAGAAATAGGTGAACGTCAGGAAGATAAACGTGTTCAGAGCTAGAAGTCTGAATACGTGCTCAAACGATAGCAACGACAGGAATGTTGTCAAAAGGCCGAGTATTATCATCAGATTCGATGGGTCGGCTTTCAGCTTTTTGAACGGTTTCGGCGACAGGCAGTACTTTTGATAATAGATGAAGGCTGTCAGCACCAGCGGTTTCATTATTTTGCTGAAATTGGCGTTGGCTGTTGGCGAGTTCGGGAAAAGATATTTGAAAAATGTCAAATCGTAAACCAGCAGCAATATGGTGATGCAAATCATCAGCAACATGCTGGAAATGTAGAGCTTGTCTTTCTCTGATATGTATAGCAGCAGCATGGCCAGAATGGTCAGCAGGGCAAGTGCGTACACAAGTCCGTTCATTGTTTGGTTGAATGTTCCTTCATCGAAGAACTGTTTGCCAGGCTTCATCTCGATTGGGACGTACATTACATTGTGCTGCGCCGTGAATTTTATGCAGTAGGTGGCTGTAACCGCAGGTGGTATTGTTACCACAAAGTTGTAGTTTTTCGAGTCGCTGGGGCGCTGCGAGAACGGGTAGTGCATACCGGTGTTGAAGAACGTTGAGTCGATTACCGAGTGGAATACCAGCTCGTCGATGTGCGGATTTCTTAGACTCAGGAAAAACGACTGCCTGCTTTTTGAGCTGTTTTTCACAAGGATAAGTACCCAGATGTCGTTCTTGTTTCCGCCAATTCTAACAATGTTGTTTTGTAGCTGTGTGTAGTTGCGGAAGAATTTTTCCGATGTCGCGGTTTCGAATGTCAAACCGCCTGTGGGGTCTTCATAATAGAAGATGTTTTCTGAAAGGTCTATAGGCTTGTCGGCGTTGGCGTCGGTTATGACAATCTCGCCTTGGCTCAAAAAGGCCAAACTCAACAATAGTAATATGATTGTCAGCCGCTTCATCGTTAGTTGTCAACAAGCCATAAATATAGCAAAAAATATTGCCGATGTTTATTCTTTGTTGAATTTGCTTAAACCTTTATCCAAAAAATCTACAAACTCATTGACATTCAGGTTGTAACCCATCGGGTCGGCAAGCAGGTTGCCGTCGGTGTCGAGCAGGCAGTAGTAGGGTTGGGCGTTGATTTTAAAGCGGCTTATCTGAAAATCGGCGTTCACCTTGCCGATGCTTTTCTTCACTTTTCCGTCGTAGTCCGATGTCACCCATTCCGACTCGGGCAGCTCGGTTTTGTCGTCAACATACAGTGCCACAACAATATAGCCGTTGCGCAGACGGTCGAGCACTTCGGCGTCAGCCCACACGCGGGCTTCCATCTCGCGGCAGTTGACGCAGCCGTGGCCAGTGAAATCGATAAACAGAGGTTTGTTTTGCTCTTTGGCGCATTCGAGTGCCTGCTCGTAGTCGAAATAGCCTTGCAATCCGTGCGGAAGGCGCAGTAGGTCAGCGTATTTTGGAGTGCTGCATAGATTATCGTCGTAGTCATCAGTGTTTTGTGGTGCCGAGAGGTCGAAATCGATGGTGGTCTGCGGCGGCAGATATCCCGAAAGGGCCTTCAGTGGTGCGCCCCACATTCCTGGAATCAGGTAGATTGTGAAGGCCGTTGTGAGCAGTCCGAGCAGCAGACGGAACACTTTCGGCGGGTCGTTTTTTGTCTCGCCAATCTGCAGTTTTCCAAGCAGGAACAGGCTCAACAGGGCGAAAACGGCAATCCAGATGGCCAGATAGACTTCGCGGTCAAGAATGCCCCAGTGGTAGGTTTGGTCGGCCACGCTCAGGAATTTCAGACCGAGCGCAATCTCAATAAAGCCCAGCGTAACCTTAACCGTGTTGAGCCAACTGCCTGATTTTGGCAGTTTTGTGAGCCACGACGGAAAAAACGCCAGCAGCGTGAACGGCAGCGCAAAGGCCGCCGAGAAGGCCAGCATTGTGATAATCGGTTCCCAAATGTCGCCTTGAGTTGATTTCACAAGGATGGTGCCCACAATGGGCCCAGTGCACGAGAACGACACCAGAACCAGCGTCAGCGCCATAAAAAGCACGCCCACTAGTCCGCCACGGTTCGAGTTTGAGTCGGCTTTGTTGATTAGCGAGCTGGGCAGAACAATCTCGAAAGCGCCCAGAAAAGATGCGGCAAACACCATAAAAATGATGAAAAACAGCACGTTGGGCAGCCAATGCGTTGAGAGCCAATTAAAAATGTCTGCTGTAACCGATTGCCCGCCAATCAGATAGGTAGCCAAAATGATGATGGCGATGGGAATGGTGTAGAGCGCCACAATCGCCAACCCGAAAGCCGATGCCATTGAGCGTGAGCGGCCTTTGTTCTGCTCGTTTTTCAGGAAGAACGACACTGTCATTGGCACCATCGGGAAGACGCACGGTGTGAGCAGCGCGGCAAAGCCCCACAGAATGGCTTCGAGAATCACCTTCCAAATTGAGTTTGAGTTTGCGGTGTGCACAACGGGCTCGCTTTCAATGATTTTTGCGTCGTTGCTAGGCTCGGCGGGGGCGTGAACAGAGCTCTGTCCGCCGTCGAGCAGCGACAGGCTGAACTCTTGGTCGCCCATCACGCACATCTCGTCGGAACAAGTCTGGTACTCAATTTTTCCGCTCACCGTGGGGGCGGGGCCAGTCACTTTAAATGTCTGCGCAAAAACGGCTTCGTTGCAGAAATAGCGCACAACGGCGCCGGCAATCTCATCTTTTTCTTCAGTCACTTTCGACAATTCTCGCACAGTGTCAACGCGCTCAACATCAGTCAGTTGCTCAAACGAGAAACTTGTCGGCAGCGAGTAGTTGCCTTTTGGCAGATACTGCGCAAAGATGTGCCAGCCTGCGTCAATCTTGGCTTTGAAGTTGATTTGGTATTCATTCTCGCCGGTTTTCTGGCTGCTGATGTCCCATTTAACGGGATTCTGGATTTGCGCGCTCACAGCTATCGAGCAAAACGCGAAAAGTGTTGTGAAAGTTCGTTTTAGAATGTTCATACCTGTATGGTTTGTTTTTGTAAAAATATGAAAATTGTTGGCTGTAGTTTCACAAATCATTGTTTTTCTTATTCTTATTAACCAACTGAATCACAAAAACTTGATAAAAAAAGCATTTTACAAAGTAGGAATCTTCGTAAAATGCTGAAATAGCGGGATTATGTAAAAAATGTCCCGTATGTATATTCACTGAGCAAGTTATCAATACAATGATTATCCGTATTACTGCACCGATTTCCGATTGACAAACTCGTTGAAGATGTCTTTGTACTTGTCGGCCACTGCAATAGGTTGGTCGTTGATAATCACGCAGTTGCGTTCGATTGATTTTATGGCGTCAAGCGCGATGATGTAAGAGCGGTGCACGCGCATAAAGCGGTCTTCGGGTAGCGTCTCCTCGAGCGATTTGAGGCTCATCAGCGTCAGAATGGGGCGCGGGCGCGATTTGAGCCATATTTTCACGTAGTCTTTCAAACCTTCGAAATAGTATATGTCGCTGTAGTCAATCTTAATTTGCTTATAATCGGCTTTCACAAACATATAGTCGTTGCTTACAACAGGTTGCTTGCTGGATCGTTGCAGCGAGAACCATTCCAAAGCCTTGTTTGCGGCTGTCAGGAACTCGTTGTAGTCGAAAGGTTTGAGCAGATAGTCGAGCGCCTCCACCTTGAAGCCGTCGAGCGCGTATTTGTCGAACGCCGTGGTGAAGATGACGCGGTTCTTCTTGCGCAGTGTTTTCGACAGCTCCAGACCGTTGAGTCCGGGCATCTGAATGTCGAGAAATAGCAGGTCGATTTGCTCGCGCGCCAGCAGGTCGAGAACCTCGAAGCCATTGATGCACTTGCCCTTCAGCTCAAGAAAAGGGGTCTTGTTCACATAGCTTTCAATCAGTTCGAGCGCCATTGGCTCGTCGTCGGCAATCAGGCAGGTTATTTTTTGTTCCATATAGTTTGTGGTTTAAATAGTATCAATCGATAGGTATGTGTAGTATTTCTCGTTCTCCACGCTGGTGACGAACTCCGATTTCCCGTTGTAGAGCAGTTCAAGCCGCTTGCGTATGTTCTCAAGTCCGATTGACGAGCCGCCAGAGAGGTCGGGGCCGGTTTTCTCGAAATAGGGGTTTTCGGTGGTGAAAATCACCTTTGTGCCGTCGATTTTCATTTCGAATTTCAGCTCCGACGTGCCAATGGGCTTGATGCCGTGCTTGAATGAGTTTTCGATGAGCGATATGAACAGGAGCGGGGCCACCATTATGCCGAAGGTGTTCTCGGGGAACGAGTATTCGACTTTTGTGTTGGCCGACGTGCGCAGCTTCATCAGCTCAATGTACTTCGACATAAATGCGATTTCACCGTCGAGCGGAACAAGCGCCGAGTTGGTCTCGTAGAGCAGATAGCGCATCAGCTTGCTCAGGTTATGGATGGTTTCTTTGGCGCGCTCGGGCGAGATGTCAACCAGCGAGTAGATGTTGTTGAGCGAGTTGAAGAAGAAGTGCGGTTGTATCTGATATTCAAGATGTTTTAGCTCGGTTTGCAGTTGTGCGTTGGCGCTTTCCTGCTGCTTGCGCTCCATTGCCTGCCAACGGTCGTAGGTCTTGAAGGCAATGGCTAGAACCAATGGCAGTACCATCATCAGCATATCCATTATCAGACCCGTAACAAAAAACATTGGGCGATACGGAATCTGCCATACAAAATGGTGGAACAGATAAGGTTTCAGCGTTTGGTCGAGGTAGGCTAATGCTAACAGCATAGCGGCATTGCTGAAAAAGAACAGCAACTTCTTCTTGCTTAGAAAAACCTTGTCAACCAATACTATATAGTTGACATAGAAGATGATGAAGCAGAAGAATGTCGGAATCCACCAATGCTCCAAAACACCGGCAAACCTGAAGTTGTTGTGCAACGACAGTAGCACAGGCATTATTAAAATAAAAATCCAGACCGACAGATGCACTAGCACTTTGAACAAGGTCGTGTTGCTCTCAATTGTCTCGTTGTTCATATCACTGCGTTTTTAACCTTAATAAACCAAGTTGTAATAATATGAAGATTTTTTATTCAATCGCGGTTTTTGTTGACGTTTTTAGTTTGCATTATCGTTTTTCCTCCCGAACCGCATGAAAATGCCGGCCAGAATGGTGCCCGAAATTGAGTGCCAGGCGCACGATATGGCGCACGGAACAACGGCCAGCGGGTTGGTGGCCATAAAGAAATTGGTGGCCAGATTGGTGGCCAGTCCGGCGTTTTGCATACCCACTTCGATGCTGATGGTGCGCTTTTTGGCCGTGTTGAATTTGAACAGCGTACCTGTCAGGAAACCAAGCAGATAGCCGATGGTGTTATGGCAGAAAACCACGCCGAATGTCAGAAGAAATATTGTCAAACCATTGGCAATCAGTTGGTTGTGAACAGCCGAGATGACGCCGCCCACAATGCAAGCCAGGCAGATGACGCTCACGCCGGGCATCACACCCTGAATGGTTTTGAACTGCTCTTTGTGACCGAGCCAAAGGTTTAGCAAAAAGCCAAGCGTTACAGGTATGATGGTGACAATCAGTATGTTTACAAACATTCCCACAGCATCAACAACCACACTCTGACCAGCCAGCCAAAGCACCAGCAGCGGCGTCACAATGGGCGCCAGCAGGGTGGAAGCGGTGGTCATCCCGACGGAAAACGCCACATCGCCCTTGCACAGGAAACTCATAATGTTGCTCGACACGCCGCCCGGGCAGCAGCCAACCAGAATAATACCGATGGCCATCGGGGTATCGAGATTGAATATCCGCGTCAGCGACCACGCCACCAGCGGCATAATGGTAAACTGCGCGCACGCCCCGATGAAAATATCGCCCGGCCGCGAGAAAAGTATTTTGAAGTCCTGCGTGGTGAGCGTCAGGCCCATTGTGAGCATTATAATGCCCAAAATGACCGTCTGTGTGTATCCCGAAACCCAGCGGAACGCCCCCGGCACAAAAAACGTGAACACCGCCGTGGCTATCACAAACCACGAGGCCTTGCTCGATAGTAACTGACTGATTTTTTGTAACATTGATTAAAGAATTGATTTATTCATTTATCATCACCCGTTTTGCCGTACTGCCAACCTTCACAATGTAAATGCCGGCGGTGTTGATGTGGATTTCCGTAGAGACGTCACAATGTGGCGTCTCTGCAACCAACCTGCCCATTGTATCATAAACACAGATTTCATCTGTGGCGTTTTCAACCACAATGGTGTTGTCGTGGGCGTAGATGTTTATGTTGGTGGCTGTTTCGGTGATAATACCGACGGAAGATAAATCTGTTTTCCAAACAATCTCACCTTCAAAATTATATAAATTATTTCCAAGCCAATCTTTATCCCAATCATCAGGTCTTTCTTCCACATAACAATATATTGTAGCCTTACAATCTCCAAAAGCACAAACACCAATTGTTTTGACAGAATTAGGAATGTTTACTGAAATCAAACCAATGCATTCACAAAATGAATATTTGCCGATGTTAGAAACCGTATTAGGTATGTCTATTGAAGATAACCCAATGCAATTTTTGAATGCATAGTTGTTGATGCTTGTAACCGAATTAGGAATGGTGTAAGAACCTGCTTTTTGTGCTGGACAACAAATGAGAGTCGTTTTATCTTTGTTAAACAAAACTCCATTTTCTGATGAGTATTTCGCATTATCGTCAGCAACATTTATTTCCTTCATTTTGATACAATCACCAAACGCGTTGTCGCCGATGTTTGTTACTGAACTTGAAATTGTTACATATTCCAAACCACCACAATCATAGAATGCAAAATCGCCAATGTTTGTTACTGAATTGGGAATGTCAACAACTGATAGTCCGACGCAATGGTTGAATGCACTTTTGCCAATGTTAATAACTGAATTTGAAATAGTTATTGATGTTAGTTCTGTGCAATTATTAAACGCATATTCACCGATGCTTATAACCGAATTAGGAATTTCAATTGAAGTCAGACCAAGACAAGTATCGAATGCATAATCTCCAATTTTTGTGACAGAATTTGGAATGTTTACCAAAGTCAGGTCTCTACAACCCGAAAATGCATAATCACCAATGGTGGTGACAGATTCCGGAATTATTACAGAAGTCAAGCCACTGCCAGAAAAAGCACTCTCACCAATACTTATAACAGAATTGGGTATGGTTATCGTAGTTAATTTCCAACAACTTGTGAATGTGTTGTAGCTAATACTTGTTAAAGAAGTAGGGATTAATATTTCTTTCAATTCGTAACACCCCAAGAAAGCATATTCCTCAATAATAGATACGGTATTGGGGATATATACTGATGTGAGATTAGTACAATAACTGAACGCACCTCTGCCAATGCTTTTAACCCGGTCGGGAATACTAACAGATGTCAGACTATGGCAACCATCAAAAGCATCTTCACTAATATTTGTAACGGTATAAGTTACATTGTTGTAATCTACTGTAGAAGGAATTACAAGGTCTCCTGAAAGTTCGTCAGTGTCTTTACTAACCGAAACCTCGTGTTTTGCGGTGTCGATAATAGTGTATTTCAAGTTACCAACAACAAACTCTTGAGCAAGAGTCTGCCCAACAATCATTGTGGCAAATAGAAAAACGAAAAATCCTTTCATAATTGGTTTTGTTTAAATATCGTTATTTGGCATTGTAGAGATGCGATTAATCGCGTCTCTACAATAATACCTGAATTATAGTGCCAATTCCATTCCCTTCTTAACCTTCTCAACAGTGGCTTCGTTGGTGAGAGCGGCAAGCAGTTCAAGGCCGAAATCGATTGACAGGCCGGCGCCCACAGCGGTTATCAGGTTGCGGTCGCTGACCACGTCGCCGCCAACGTAGTTGTAGCGGGCTTCCATTGTCTCAACGGCGCAACTGTGGCAAGTCACGGTGGCGCCTTCGGCCACGCCGTTGGCTGCCAGAACGGTTGGGGCGGCGCAGATGGCACCCACAAGTTTTCCCTTGCTGTAGAACTCTTTCAGCACTTTGCCCACAGCCGCCGATTCGCCTAGATTCTTGTAGCCGGGGTATCCGCCGGGCAGAATCAGCGCGTCGCCGTTCTCAAAATCGGCCTTGCCGATGGTGGTGTCGGCCTTCATTGGTATGCCGTGCGATGACTCAACTTCCACAGATTCGGTTATCGATACGGTTTTCACGTCAACGCCGCCGCGGCGCAGAATGTCGATGGGGGCAACGGCCTCAATATCTTCAAAGCCATTGGCAAGTAATACAAATGCTTTCATTGTTTTATGTTTTAAGTTATAAGTTTTCGGAGTTTTAAGTTTTTATTGTTTAATCGGTGAAGTGGTGAATCGGTGAACTGAAAAACATCGATTTACCAATTAGCCGATTGTCCGATTCACCATCTGTTCAATCCTTAATAAAATTCGTCCAGACTTTTTGCTCAGTTGCGGGAGCGGGCACGCCAGCCGATTTTCCTGCCTCAATGCACTTCAGCAGCCAGGCCATATTGTTGCCCAGAATGCGCATTGTCTGCATTCCCTCAAGGTCTTTCAGCACATCGTCGGGAGTGCTGCCGTGAACCATATTCCAATAGTTCGACGAAACCACAGGCATACAGTTGATTGTGAAATACTTGTTCAGTTGGTCGAGAGCGGCTGTTGCGCCACCGCGGCGGCAACTGACAACGGCTGCGGCTGGTTTGTTGCGCATTTTGCCCGATGCGGCGTAGAAGGCGCGGTCCATAAACGATGTGATGGCGCCGTCGGCTGAGGCATAGTGCACGGGCGAGCCGAAAACGTAGCCGTCGAACTGGTCGGCCACGTCAACAAACTGGTTTACAACATCGCCGCGGAAGCAGTTGCCCTTTGTGCGGCACTGACCGCAACCAATGCATCCTGCAATCGGCTGAACGCCAAGTTGCATCAGTTCGGTTTCAATTCCATTGGCTTTCAAGGCCGAAGCCACTTCGCAGAGCGCGGTGTAGGTGCAGCCCTTCGGATGCGGGCTTGCGTTTATAAGAAGAACTTTCATTGCTTTAAAGTTTAATGTGTGCCAAAAGTACGCAATTGTGAGAATTGAGCAAGGATTTTATCTTTAGCAAAAGGCGTGGCGCAAGAATGCTGATATTGGAAGAAATGTTCATAACCGTCAAAATAATTCGTTAAACGTGCGTTATGGTCATTCTGATTGTTAGTTTTTAATAGCGTTAAAAAGGTGCAAGCAATCGGATTTTGTGTATCTTGTTGCACTTTTTTGAATCGAAATAATGGAATACCGATGAACAAAAAAATTATCAATCTGCTTGGAATCTTGTGCGCGTGTCCGGCACTTCTGGTTGCGCAAGATGTTGATGACGAAACCAATATGGTGTTCAATCCGAGCTTCGAACAGTATGAGAAGTGTCCTGAAGGCTACATTTACAACGACAAATCGCACCGGCTGATACCGCACTGGACATACCCGTCGTTTACAACGCCCGACTACTTCAACAAGTGCAGCACCGGCGAAGTGCGCGTGCCTGACAATTTTGCGGGTTACAGCCAGCCGCATAGCGGAAAGGGTTATATGGGCGCTATACTCACTGGTTCAGACCGCGACTACCGTGAGTACATCCAAGGAGAGCTGAAAACTCCTATGAAATCAGGGCAGGTTTACTGCGTGTCGTTTTGGTACAAGCTGGCCAACGGCTCTATGTTTGCCGTGGATCAAATGAGTATCTACTTCACTGAGCAAAAGATAGAAAATGGCAACAACACGTTTCTAAGCTATAACTCACAGTTGAACAACGAGTCGGGCTTGTTCCTCGACAATACTGACGAGTGGAAGCATTACTGCATGCTATACACGGCATCGGGTAACGAGTCGTTCTTTATTGTTGGTAATTTCAAAAACTATGAGAACACCAACTATGTGGTCACTGGCAAGGATGTGCAGAACAAGAAAGGCAAGAAATACGCATATTATTTCTTCGACGATTTCGAGATTCGTCCGCTTACCGATTGCGATGTGTGCGCCTGTGTGCCGAAAGGCCTTGAGACTGTGATTGTTGACTCGGTTTATACCGGCGGTTTGGACCCGGTGACGGGCAAAATACAGCGCATCATCGACGATGGTGTCATCAGTCTTGGCATTTCGGGTGGAACACCTCCATATAATGTTAAATGGTCGAATGGCGCGACAGGGCAGAAGCTCACTAATCTGCCGGCCGGTACCTATACTTATAATGTATCGGACCAGAATAATTGCCACAATAGCGGCAAGGTAGTTTTTGTTCAGCCAGAAATACCCGAAGATCCCTTTACCGATGGTCTGCGTAATATTGAGGAGGGTTCGGCGCTAATTCTGAACAACATCTTCTTCGAGACTGGCAAAAGCACACTGCTTCCGCAGTCGAACGCAGAACTTGACAAAGTGGCGGCATTCCTGGCAGAAGGAACTGTCAGTCAGATAGAAATCAGCGGTCATACTGATAACGTGGGCTCTGATGAGCTTAACCTCAAACTGAGTCAGGCACGAGCTCAAGCTGTGGTCAATTACTTGGTGTCGAAGGGAATAAACGCCAATATGCTGCAAGCCAAGGGCTATGGCAAAACTCGCCCCATCGACACTAACCTCACCGAGCAAGGCAAGAGCAACAATCGCCGAGTTGAATTTTTTGTTTTAAAGAAGTAATATAACCGACTATGAACAAGCGTATTATATTTACAATAATGCTGTCGGCTGCTGTTGTTTTCACAGCATCGGCACAGAAACCTGAAAAAGCTTTTGAGGATATTGTCGCCGGAGTGAAAGCGAAAGAGCGTCAGCCTGATGTCGATAACAACATGAACAAGGCTCGCGCCACATTGGAAAAGATTCTGGCTAAAGACGCCAGCAACGCCATGGCTAATATGGGTATGGCCATAATTCTGTCATATGACGCCTATTCGCAAAAAGACTATTTCCGCGGCTGGCACTACTTTAAGAAAGCCGATGCAGGCGTTTCAACATTCACGCCAGATGATAAAAAGGTGCTTGACGGCTACTTTATGGCCCAAAAACTTGAACGACGTGGAAAGCCTATTGACAAGAACATGGAAATTGAGCGTAACTTGGTGGAGGAGAAGCTGATAAAGTTTGTCCGTGAGGAGAATAACCTGCAATACGCCGAAAAATTCCTTGAGGAGTTCCCCGATTCTAAATACTACAACAATGTAGTGCATATCCGCAATTATATTGAGTTCCGTAAGGCCGAGAACGCAGGAACGGTTGAGGCTTTCAACTATTTCCTGAGCAAATACCCTGACGCCGCGCAGACAAAAATAGCGTCGGAGGAACGTAACGCACTGGCTTACAAGCTGACACAGGAGGCTAATACCTTTGCCGCCTACAAGAATTTCGTTGATAACTACCCCGATGCCGTTCAATATGAGGAGGCAAAGAAGAAGCTGGGTATTTTGGCTTTCGACGAAGCTGCAAAAAAGCATACTCTCGAAGCCATTGAGCAGTTTATGGAACAATATCCCAACTCGCCCAAAATGCCCGATGCCAAGATTATGAAACGCCAACTGTTGTTTGAATGGGCCAAATCAGTCAACAGCCTTGAGGCATACAATAAATTTGTGTCGCAATATCCTGAAGGAGAGATGTTTATCGACATCTTTAACCTTAAATCGGCCGCTCTTGGGCAGTCAATCGCTGCCGACCTGCCGATGGAAAACTATAAGGTTATTCGCGGATTCGACAACAAACAGGCGCGCGATTACGGTGGCGCCATTGCCACATACACCGATGGTACGATACTGGTAATTGCCAACACCCCCTCACTTAATGACGACATGGATGATGTTTGGATGATTAAGCTCGACGCAGAAGGTAGGATGATTAAGAACGACATCCTGGGCAACGATTTCGATGATCGTGTGAATACAGCTTATATTGACAAGGCAGGCGCACTCTCTGGAGCCGGTCTGACAAACGCCATCAAAGATAATGTGCCCGGGCAGTCGTGGTTCTTTAAGATGAATCCGCAGGGCAAGAACATCTGCAACGCTAAATTCGAGGGCAACGAGGTTCTGTCGATGGTGGTTTACGAAGACGGACGCTCGCTGCTTGGCGGTTATCTGCAAGCCGCTGATACGGTTGAGCCCACGCCGCTAATCACCAAACTCAACGCCCAGGGCCGTAAGCTCTGGACGCGTACTTACGCTCCCGGGCATAAGGTTACATCAATGGCTTCCGACGGCCGCATGTGCAGCATTGCCTTCAACGGCGGCTGGGTGATGCAGATTGACGAGTTGGGCTACATCAAATGGGATGCTATGGTAGATGGCTGCAATCTGTCTGCTGTCGCCACGGCAAATGGCAAAACCGTTTACACCGGAACCAAAGAGGGGCAGGGATGTGCTGTCGCTTTCGACCTCAATGGCAAGAAACTTTGGGAGACTGCTTTTGAGTTGCCAGCCGAGGGCAGTTTCACCCAAAGCTGCACCATGCCCGACGGCTCGGTAATTAGCGGCGGATCATTCGGAAACGCTATGGTACTGGTCAAAGTTGACAATAGCGGTAAAATTGTTTTTGCCAAAACATTCGATGCTTCGAAATCAGTGTCGTTTAACGGACTGGCCGCATCGGCCGCCGACAATTCGGTCTGGGTTAGTGCCACATATGCCGATTCTGACATTGTGGTGTTCAAATTGGGATTGTAATTTGTTTTCACACAACAATAAAATGCGCAGTGCGCATTTAAGGCTGCCTCTTTCGGGGTAGCCTTTTTTTATGGTTTTACGTAGAAATAAACTGCATCTTGGCATAAACTGATGTTATGAATTCCCGTTTGACAATATCAATATAAACCGTAATATTGTGCGTTTTTTTTAGCAAGATTCTGATAATCAGTGCTAAAAGTGATGGTGGTAGATTAAGAAATTATTAATCAATTAAATAGAAACTGTAATTATGTTGAACAAGAAACGTCTTCCGATTGGTGATTCGCTTGCAATGATAGGCGGCTACGCCAAATCGCGGATTATGGGACAGATAAAGTCGGTAGCCTTTATCATCCTATACCTTGTGTTTTTTCAGGTGGCCATTCTGCGCACGCCGCTGGCCAACGCTTGGGGAACGGCGGGCGGCATCGCCCTTGTGGTGTTCGGTCTGGCCTTCTTCCTTGAGGGACTCGTGCTGGGTATGATGCCCATTGGCGAGCGCGTGGGAGTGAAGTTGCCCGCCAAAGTTGGCATTGTGCCAATCTGCATCTTCGGCATCATTCTGGGCTTCGGCTCAACGCTTGCCGAGCCTGCCATCAGTTCGCTGAAGACGGCTGGCGCAACCATCACGGCGTGGGACTCACCGCTGCTTTATATGATTCTCGACAAATACTCGGGAATGCTTGTCAACGCCGTTGGAGCGGGCGTGGGACTGGCCGTGGCGCTCGGTATGTGCCGATTCTACTATGGCTGGAACATCAAACCGATAATATTCGTGGTGATTCCGCTGGTTATGGCAATGACGGTTTACGCGTCGTTCAACGTCAATCTGTCGAAGATAATCGGCCTGGCTTGGGACTGTGGCGCCGTAACCACTGGTGCGGTGACCGTGCCGCTTGTGCTGGCGCTGGGTATCGGTGTTTCACGCACGGCCAACAAGGGTTCGGGCAACGACGGCGGATTCGGCATCATTATGCTGGCGTCGGCATTCCCGATTGCGGCTGTGCTGGGCCTTGGCTTGTATCTGAACACGCTCATTCCCGCCGCAACAACCGAGGAAGTCTTCTTCGCGCCTGAAAACAAGACCGTTTCGGCTCAACTGTTCAACGGCAACGAGGCAATGGTTGCCGAGCACGCCTTCACTCACGGCAGCGAGGCGGGCCGCCGCGCCTTGTTCGGCAACGATTCGGCGCAGTTCGACAAAGCTGTTATGGCCATCGCCACAAACGATTCGGTTTGCAAGAAATATCTTGGAAATGAGACACTTCAGGAGTGGCTCGCACTTCGTGCAAGCGATTACGAGCGCGGGCTGCTGTCGTCGGTTGAGATTGCAAGCGAGGCGCCCGTCACCGAGCCGCTGAGCACAACGCTCAAAGAGGAGACGGTTGGCGGCCTGCGGGCTGTGATTCCGCTCACGCTGCTGCTCATTCTGGTGCTGACGCTCTTCCTTCGCGAGAAAATCCGCAACAAAGACGAAGTGGCTCTGGGCCTGACATTCACGCTGGTGGGTATGATTCTGCTCACATCGGGCATCAAACTTGGTTTGGGTTCGCTCGGCGGCGAAGTGGGCTCGCAGTTGCCGAAGGCTTTCGCAAGCGAGGAGAAGTTTGTTGAGCAGGTGGTTATCAATAATTTCGACAGCACAATGCTCTACAGCGGCATCAGCCCCGAGGGCGAAAATCTGACCTTCTTCAACCTTTACGAGAAGGGCGAGGTTAAGCCCGTTGAGTTCAATCCCGCTTATTACGACAGTGAGAAACACACTTATACACAGATAATTACCGAAAAGCCGCTGTTCAACAGCAAGTTGTCGGTTTTGGGACTTGTGCTGGTGCTGCTGTTCGCCTTCGGCCTTGGCTATGGCGCGACACTTGCCGAGCCCGCGCTTAACGCATTGGGAATCACCGTTGAAGACCTGACCGTTGGCGCCATCAAGCGCAAGCAGATTGTGCAGGTGGTGTCGGTGGGCGTGGGAATGGGCATTGTGCTCGGTTTGGCGCGCATCTTGTTCGATTTGCCGCTTGTCTGGCTGATAGTCATCTCTTACGGTTTGCTGCTGATTCTCACCATTTTCAGCGAGGACGGATTCGCGTCAATCGCCTGGGATAGCGGCGGCGTGACCACTGGCCCCGTGACCGTGCCGCTGGTGCTGGCTCTGGGCCTTGGAATCGGCGGAGCGCTCAACATTTCCGACGGTTTCGGCATTCTGGCAATGGCTTCGGCCTGGCCAATCATCACTGTGCTTCTGTTCGGCATCTTCACCCGACTGAAACAACGTAAAACCCTAAAGACCAATGACAATGAATGATAATATGGAAATGGTGAATGCGAACAGGAACCGCGCATTCTCGCCGTCGCGTACCGTTTGGCGGACGCAAATGGCCAAAGGCATCTACACGCCGCATCGCGTGAGCCTTATAACCTGTATGATTAACAATAATTTGGCGCCTGTTGTGCAGGATTTTCTGACGCAACTCGAGGTTGACGCCTACATTGAGCAGGCCCGAAACGTGCGCGAACTTGTCAAGCCGCTGCCGTTCGGCATTCCTGGCGACACAGTGAAGTTAAGAAGCACACCTTCAACCATTTTCCGCTTCACCGTGCCGCGCGAGAACGTGAGAGACACCATTGGCGCCATCATCGCCCTGGCGGGACTGAACGTGCCTGGCCGCGGAACCATCTTCTCGCAGGACCTTATGGAGTTCAGCAATCAGCCGCCTGTCATCAATCTGGCTTTTCTGGATAGCAAAAAGGTTGAAAACAACGACGTTACGCTGCTGAATCACCTTTCGTATATGATTTGCGTGCTGTCGGAGAACGGCGAGGGCGACAATCTGGCCAAGAACGCGCTCGACCTGGGCATCTGCGTGCCGCAACTCACCAACGCCACTGGCAACGACATCCGCGACCAACTGGGCCTTATCCGCGTCACCATCCCCGCTGAAAAGGAGATTGTGCACCTGATTATGCCCGAGCAGGATTCGAGCAGCATTGCCCAACTGCTGGCTGAGCAGGCCAAACTCGACCGCCCTGGACGAGGATTCATCTACCAAACGCCTATCACTGTGGGACTTATCGACACCTATATGAAGATTGGCGGGCAGAAGTTCGCCGCGTCAATGGAGCAGGTGATAGCCGCCATCGACTCGCTCAAGGGCAACACCAACTGGCGCCGCCGCTTGGACGCCGAAGGGTCGGCCGACAATCGCAACGCCTGTGTTCATTCTGACAACTGCGAGGTGACCATCATATCGGACGAGGACCGCATCGACGACCTGCGCGCCACCTGCCTGAGCGTGGGCGCAACAGGCGCAACCACAACGCGCATCACCCGCATATCGGGGCAAGGCGAACTTGGCAAACAGTCGCTCGTGCGCAGCGCCGTGAGCATTCCCGCTTCAATGGCCGACGCGGTGGTTGATTCGCTGCTGCAAATCAGCACCATCGACAAGGAAAACGTTGACAAAATCAAAGTTCTCGACTCGCCTTCGACGTATGTCAGGGCGCTGTAGGAGAGAATGTTAGATAACGCAAAAGGCCGCTAGAAGACGATTCGGACGGCCTTTTTTATTTTTGTGCCTCACGCATTGGTGCGAATTTGGATTCAGAAATAACCGATTTAAAATCAATGTTTTATGAATTGCCGAATGGCGTAGCCTTGAGTTGTGTGTATAATTACATAATTTACCCCCTGCGGTAGATTGCTTATGCTGTACGAAGCCTGTAGGCCTGCAGCAGACAGAACCCGTCCGCTTGCATTTACAAATTCCACGCTCACAATGCCGTCCCCATTAATTTGCACATAATCGGTTGCTGGATTCGGATAAATCTTTATGTCGATATTGCTGACGTTGGCGGTCTGGTGCCCGGCAAGGGAGAGAGCCACAATGTCAGAGCATTCCGTTTGGCCGTCGTAATCGGTCTGGCGCAGACGGTAATACATCACACCGGTAGCATTTGTGCTGTAATTGTATTCATAGTTTATTATTTCCGTTGACGTGCCTGCACCGCTCACTGTTGCCAGCTCGCTGAAGTTAAGCGCATCGGTACTGTACTCAATGGTGAAGTAGTCGTTGTCCTTCTCCGAGGCCGTCTGCCACTCGAATTTTACGCCATTCGAAGTTTGACGGGCAATGAAATAGGTGAGTTCAATGGGTAGAGGTGTAATCGATACAAGAGCTTCTGGAACATCAATATTAGCGCTTTCCAGAATCTCGGTCAATTCATTTGTTATCAATGCCAGAACTTCCCGGTCTGCATATCCCGCACCTGGCAGATATGTGTTGCATTCGTTGCCCATACTATTATCAGCCACATCAAGGATAAAATTATTGCTTCCGGTTAAACCACCGATAGCTGCAAAATCAGAGTCGTTAGATAAATTGGCATGTCCGTTTGACTCAACTACTCCGGTAACCATTACTATCGCGCCTTCTTCCACATTCACTGTAGCCCCATTTTTTATACGCAGGTTACCTTCAACAAGCAAAGTAGCACCAGTAATAGTTAATGTGCCATTAACAATAATGTTTCCTTTAACTCTAACAATTGAACCGTCAGAAATGGTCGTATTGGTGATATTATACTCGCTTTTTCCGGTATATTCTTTTATCTTATTGTTTATTACATCGGGTAAGTCAGATTTTGGTCCTCCAAATACATCACCTGCAAAGCCAGTCAACAGCAATGCCAACAAAATAATATTTTTCCTAAGTCTCATCATAGTTTCCATTTTTTTGTTGCTTATATACGAACCTTTTGAAAATTTGTTCGTTTTTGCTCGCGTTTTAATAGTAAACTTACTGATTGTCAGAACATTACCATTGTGCGCTTTGAAATGTGAAATCAAAATCAAAGTTCTCGGCTCGCCTTCGACGTCAGAGCTTTGCAAGAGATTGTGTTAGATAACTGAAGACGATTCGGGCGGCTTTTTTTAGTATATTTAACGTGTCAGTAGAGGTGGGTCCCATTACTTGCTGTTTTCCCGAAAAACCATTTTCTTTGCCACACAAAATAATACGAATATGAAAATAGAAAATGGAAAAATGGTGTCGGTGACTTACGAGTTGAAGTATGACGACGCTGATGCGAAACTGATAGAAGTGTGTGATAAAAGCCGTCCGCTGACATTCCTATTCGGTGCTGGCATGATGTTGCCGCATTTCGAGAAGAATCTTGATGGCCTTGAGAATGGCTCGTTGTTCGATTTTGTGCTGACAGCCGATCAGGCTTACGGTCAGGTTACTGAAGAAGCCATTGTCGATGTGCCAATTAATGTCTTTCAGGATGAAAGCGGTAAAGTGAACAAGGAACTTATTACCGTTGGCAACACAATTCCTATGATGGATGCCCACGGAAACCGTCTGCATGGCGTTGTTGTGTCATCGACAGCTGAGGCGGTGAAAATGGATTTCAACCACCCGCTTGCAGGTGCCGACCTTCATTTTAAAGGCAAAGTGATTGAAGTTCGCAATCCCACTATGGCCGAGCTTGAACGCAATTGCGGCGGAGGTTGTGGGGGTGGTTGCAACTGCGCCGACAAAGGCAAAGATAGTGGTTGCAGCGGTTGCTGCTAACCTAATCCGCAAATTGTATATCATCAAGGCTTCACAGTGTGAAGCCTTATTTATTTAGTTTTAAGGGGGATTTTATCAGAAATTCATACATTGTTCATCGGTTCGTCCAAAAGCTCTGCGCCCTCATTCATCAATTCAATGTCCGAAGTCTGTAGTCCGATGTCTATTTAACATCCTTCACAAAACTCTTCGTCGTCCATTTCAGGCCCCACCAGCGCTTAATAAACACGCCAGCGCGGATGTTCTCGTCGAGCACGAAGGCCACCCACATTCCAATCAGGCCCCAGCCGAAGCCAATGCCGAACAGGTAACTCAGCCCGACTGACACCGTCCACATTACGCCAATGCCCAGCAACACAGGGAAATAAATGTCGCCAGCCGAACGCAGGGCGTTCACGGCGAACACGTTCACGGCGCGGCCGAATTCCAGCACCACATCAATCCAGAGAATGACAACGCCCATTGCAATAATCTCTTGATTATCAGTAAGGAAATTGAATATAAACTTGCCGAATATCGCAAAAATCACCGACACCACAATCGACGTTACAACGGCAATCTTCATCACCAACTTGCCGAAAACAAAGGCCGCGCGCGGACGGCGGTCGCCCACAAGGTGCCCAATGGTTATGGCACCGCTTTGGCCCACCGAAACCGAGAACAGATAGACGAACATTATAATGTTCATACAGTAGGTGCGGGTGGCCAGCGCTTCGTTGCTTATCATATTGATAAAGTAGGTGATAACCACCATCGAAAGGCTGTACGACATCTGCTCGCCAGCCGAAGGAACGCCAATGTGCAGCAGTTTTTTGAGTTCGCCGAACGGGAAGGGGCGGAACAGCGCGCGCGGAAAGTGCCGAACGTGCTTTGTCTTAAGCAGATAGAGCAGCGCGAGCATTGCAATGGTGCGGCAAGCGGCGGTGGAAATAGCCGCACCTTCGACACCCAGCGCGGGCATCCCGAACTTGCCGAAAATCAGCGTGTAGTTGCCAATCACGTTGACAATGTTCACCACAAGCGTCACCATCATCGGATAGACGGCTTTGTTGGCGCTTCGCAGCGACGCCGACGCAGCCATCGATATTGCTTGCGCGAAGGCGAACGAGCCCACAATTCGCATATATGAAAGACCGTCGGGCATCAGTTCGGGACGAAGCCCCATCAGGTGCAGAATATTGCCCGCAAAAAAGAACATCAGGCAACTGATAATCAGGCCGAAAGTGGCGTTCAGCACAAGCGACACGCCAACCGTCTGCGTCACCTTGTCCGACAGTTTTGCGCCAATGTACTGCGAGCATAGGATAGAAGTGCCCAGCGCCGTGACTTCGAACACCAGGAAAATCATACTCACCAGTTGGTTCACCATACCCACGGCGGCCACGCTGTTGTCAGAATGTTGGCTCAACATTATGGTATCGACCGCGCCCAGCGTCATCACCAGCAGGGTTTCCATAAAGATTGGCCCCGCCAGCAGCGCCAGTTGTTTTTGCAGGCCGTCGAGTTGAAAAACTTTCATTGTTTGAAATAACTGATTGAAGGACTGAAGGATTGAAGGACTGACTAATTGATAATCGTGTTTAAAGTTGAACAGGTTGAATTAGTCGTAACTCGTAATTCATAATTCATAATTCAATCAAATCTGTGAAAATCAGTTCAATTTGCGTCATCTGTGTTCAAAAATACATCGCTCTAAATCAGTTCCCCGTAATCCGTTTCAGCGCGCCCGTTTCAGGCTCAAATTCAATCGAATACTTGTGATTGTTGAGATAGTCGGACGGCATCGGCACAACCACGCCTTTCTGCGCGATTCCGAACTGTCCGCTGAAGTATTGTTGGCCATCGTAATCAACTGATACCGAAACTGTTGCGGGGATTCGGTGGTAGAGCCCGTATTTTATGCTCGACGACGATTTCGACGACGTGTCAACTTCCTTAATCGACACCTTTGGCGAACTTGTCAATGTCTTGATTGTCATTGTGATAGGATAGGTGTCGTTGCGTTTTCCTGTTTTTGAGAAATAACTCAACGAGATTTGTTCGTCTTCTGTCTTGCCATTCGGCGTTACCACAAACGACTGTGTGTAAGTGCTTTTGACGCTCTTACCTACAAAAAGACTTAAATATTCGTTTTCCAGGCGGTCGAGTTCGGCAATCATCAGTTTCAGCGCCTTGCCGCTTGGGTTGTTGGCTTCTTCGGCAATGCCTGCAACAAGTTTCAGGCGGCGTTTGCGGATTTTGCGAATGAAAGCGGCGGCCGCGTCGGCGTTCTCTTCTTCGGTCATCACAATGGGCTGCTGCTGTTTCGGCTTCTTCACTTCAACCGAGTCTTCTTCATTCGTATCTTCTTCTTCTTCAATAACTATGAACGGCTTCACGCCCATATCCAAAAAGGTGATTGGCTTTGCGTCGGGTTCAGCGTTGTTCTGTGGTTTTGGCGCCTTGTAACCTTCTATGACGCGCGGGCAGTTGCAGGCCAGAATGGTGCCGTCGGCGTTCAGTTGAACCATCGGCAGATTGTCGATTCCTGTGAAATTGATTGCGTAGAGTTGGCTCGTGTCGGGCTGACTGATACGTTCAACTTTCACATTCTCAATCGAATAAGCGGTTTCCGACTCGTTGATAATGCCTGTGGTTATGTTCAGATATTTCTCGGCGTATTGTGCATACGGACCTTTGGCCTTCACCGTTTTTTCGATTTTCAGGCTGACCATCAGCGAATTGCTTGGTAATGAGTAAAATACTTGGTGCCCATCGACATTCATCTCACCTTGAACAGGCGTTACAAAATAACTGTTCTCAACATCTTTTTGGCCGAAAGCCACTGTTGCCGAAGTTAAAGCAGCGATTGAGATAATCAATTTCAAACTATTCATTGTCAATATCTTTTAGTTTCAGAAACGCTTTCCCTATATTGTCGATAATGTTGCTTGCCGTAACAAATTCCATACCATTGGCTCGGGCGGCAATATCGCCAGCCAGACCGTGCAGCCCCACGCCCAGAACCGCGGCGTCGGCGGGGGAATAGTTTTGAGCCAGCAAAGATAAGATAATTCCCGTCAAAACATCGCCGCTGCCCGCCGTGGCCATTCCCGCATTGCCCGTGGAGTTGAAGCGCACGGTGCCGTCGGGCATTGCCACCGAAGTAAACGCGCCCTTGAGCACAATTATTATATTGTGTCGGCGCGCCAGGTCGATTTGCGTCTGCAGCCGCTCGTAGCCCGTCGTGTGGCGGTGCGTCAGGCGGTCGAACTCGCCAGGGTGCGGCGTAAGTATTGTATTGGGTTTCAGCAGTTTGAACATTTCTTGATTGGCGGCGATAATGTTGAGAGCGTCTGCGTCAATCACCATTGGCGCGGTGCAGTTTTGCAGCAGTTGCGCCAGTCCGTTGCGTGCGGCGTCGCTCTGCCCAATGCCAGGCCCAATGCCAATGGCCGAAAACCGTTGCAGACGGTCGGCCGCGCTGTATTCCATCTGACTGTCGTCGATATTCAGAATTACTTCAGGCACAGCCGTTTGCATAATCTGATAGGCCGATTGCGGAACGTGCGCCGTGAGCAGTCCGCAGCCCGCGTGCAGGCACGCCCGCGACGCCAGAACGGCCGCACCGCTCATTTGGTAACTGCCCGCCGTGAGCAGCGCGTGGCCGAACGTGCCCTTGTGCGCAAACCGCGGACGGGGCTTCACAAGCCGCGCCAAATCGCGCTTTTGGGTCAGGCTGAAAGGTGTTTCGGCGCTGTCGATAGCCTGTTTGCTAATGCCGATTGGAAGAATGTCGAAATCGCCAACAAACTGCTCATTTTCAGCAAAGAAGAATGACAGTTTCGGCAGTTGAAGGCTCAGCGTGTTGTTGGCCTTAATGATTGCGCCTGTGTTCGCCCGATTGTCGGTGCAGAACAATCCCGACGGAATGTCGATTGCAATCGTCTCATTTCCAGCACTATTGATATGCTCAATCAGTTCTGCCCAATAGCCTTCGACGGGGCGGTTCAGGCCCGAGCCGAAAATGCCGTCGATAATCACGCTGTGGGGCTTGATTTCGGGCAGCGCATCGCCTTTGTTAATGAATGTAACGCTCACGCCTTCAGTGTTTTGCAAGCGTTCGAGATTCTGTTGGCAGTCGGGCGAGTTGTTGCCAATGTTAAGTTTGTAAACCGTCACGCCGCCGCCGAACATTTTCGCCAACTGCCGAGCCACGGCCAGCGCGTCGCCGCCATTGTTGCCCGAACCTGCAAAAACGGTAAACTGTGTGTCGCAGTAAAAGTAATTCCCTGTCAGCCAATCGGTTATTGCGTCAGCGGCACGTTCCATCAAATCGATAGAAGCAATGGGCTCGTTTTCGATAGTAAATCGGTCGCAGGCTCTGATTTGTGCAGCATCGAGAATTTTCATTATTTATTGAATATCAATTACTTCTCAATATCGCTAAAATCGAACACTTCATCGTTTTTCAGTTCGATAAGCGTCTCGTTCTCGCACTTGATAATGCGGCCGGGGAATTCCTTAATCATCGAGTAATCGTGCGTGGCAATGAGCACGGCGCGGCCGTTGTGGCTGATTTCGGTGAGCAGCGTCAGAATGCCGCGCGACGTTTCGGGGTCGAGATTGCCAGTGGGCTCGTCGGCCAGAATGATTTCGGGGTTGTTGAGCAGTGCGCGCGCAATCACCACGCGCTGCTGTTCGCCGCCCGACAGTTCGTTGGGCATCTTGTAGCCCTTCTGCGACAGCCCAACCTTGTTCAGCACGTCCTGAATGCGGTTCTCAATCTCGATTTTGTTCTTCCAGCCCGTGGCCTTGAGCACAAAAAGCAGATTCTCGTGCACGTTGCGGTCGGTTAGCAGTTGAAAGTCCTGAAACACAATGCCCAACTTGCGGCGCAGGTAGGGGATTTGCTTGCGGCGCAGGCTCTCGAGTTGGAAGCCCGCCACGGTGCCGCTGCCCTTTGCGAGCGGAAGGTCGGCGTAGAGCGTTTTGAGCAGACTGCTCTTGCCGCTTCCAGTGCGGCCGATAAGGTAAACCAACTCACCGCTGTCGATTTTCAAGTTTATGTTGGTGAGAATCACGTTGTCAGGCTGCGCAATTGTTGCGTCGGTCAGTTGAATTTTGGTGTCCATTGTGTCCATCGTATCACTGTTTTTATTGATTTTCCAAATTGAATTATGCGATTGCAGCACCCCAAACGGTGCCTTCCATACAAAATTCAAAAGTATTATTTAGAGTGTTCAAAGGGTGCAATGGGCGGTGCATTTAATAAACACTCACTTGTTAATTAAAACCTTCGTCGCACAAATTGCGTGTGGCTGAAAACGATTTTATTTGTTTCGGATAAAAAGAGTCGGATTTGGGCGGAAATTGGCACCGGTTCGGCCGAAAATTGGAATAGAAACGGGGAGCGGGAGCGTTCCCATTTAGTTCATTCTTTTATGCGTAGAAAATTATTGGCCAAATGTTTGGCGGCTGTTATCTCACTAACGGCTTTAAGTGCTTCGGCACAGAAATCGATAATCTATAACGACGAGGACTACGATTACCGCGTAGGCGTCGATTTGTTCAGCAAGCAGCATTATTCGCAGGCTCAGGAGTTCTTTGAGCGGGTGGTGGCGCGTTACGGCAACGAGTTTGCCGACATCAAGGCCGACGCCGAATACTACGCTGCGCTTTGCGCCCTTGAGCTCTTCAACAACGACGCAGAGTACCGCATCGGCAAGTTCATCAGCGACTATCCCGAGAGTCCGCGTACGCGCACGGCTTACTTCGAAATGGGCCGCTACCAGTACCGCGTGAACCACTACCGTGAGGCCATCGAGTACTTTGACAAGGTGTGGAAGCAGCACCTGAACCGCGACCAGCAGGCCGAGCTCTACTTCAAGAAGGGCTACAGCTACTTCAAGCTCGGGCAGACCGAGAAGGCGCAGAAAATGTTCTACGAGCTGATTGACAAGAACAACAAATATTCGGCGCCGGCCATCTATTTCTACGCTCATTTGGCCTACACTAATAAGAATTATGAGACGGCGCTCAACAATTTTGCCAAAATCGAGAACGACCCGGCTTTCGCGCCCATCGTGCCGTACTACAGGGTGCAGATTTACTTCCTTCAGGGGAAAGACGACAAGGTGCTTGAGTTGGGCAAGGAGCTGCTCGACCAGGGCGACGCCAAGCGTCAGGCCGAAATGTCGCGCATAGTGGGTGAGGCGCTCTACAACAAAGAGCTCTACGCCGAGGCGCTGCCTTATCTTGAGACCTACAAGAGCAACGCCAGCAACTACACCCGCGAGGACATCTACCAGTTGGGCTACGCCTATTTCAAGACCGGCGAGTTTGAGAAGACGGTGAGCACAATGTCGAACGTGACGAACCTTGACGACGCGCTTACGCAGAACGCCTATTTCCACATCGCTTACGCGAATATGAAGATTGAGCAGAAGGAGCAGGCCCGAATGGCTTTCGAGGCTGCGGCAAAATACGATTTCAACGCTCGCATTCAGGAGCAGGCGCTGCTCAACTACGCAAAACTGTCATATGAATTGTCGTACTCGCCATTTAACGAGACGGTGCGCGCCTTTAACAAATATTTGGAGAAATACCCCAAATCGATTCACCGCGACGAGGCCTACGGCTATTTGGTGAAGGCCTACCTGTCGTCGAAAAACTATCAGGCGGCGCTCGAATCGTTGGCCAAAATCGAGAACAAGACAGCCGAGATGCAGTCGGCGTGGCAGCGTGTGGCCTATTTCCGCGGCCTTGAGCTCTTCAACAATCTGAAGTTCGACGAGTCGGTGGAGGCGTTCAACCAGGCCATATCGCTTAAAGCGTACGACAAGGAGATACGCGCCTTGGCAAGCTATTGGAAGGCCGAGGCTCTCTACCGCCAGGAGCGCTACCACGATGCCGCCGACGCCTACAACCAACTGCTCACAACGCCCGGCGCCTACACAATGCCCGAGTACAAGACGTGCTACTACAACATTGGCTACTGCTATTTCAAGACCAAGGAGTACACCAAGTCGGCCGATTGGTTCCGCAAATATGTTGAGAAACCCGCCGAGGCCGACACCGCAAAACTTGCCGACAGTTACATCCGCATTGGCGACTGCTATTTTGTGACATCGAAGTTCAACGATGCCGTGATGTTCTACGGAATGGCCGCCGACCTTGACAAGTTCGATGCCGAATACGCGCTCTTCCAGAAGGGTTTTGCGATGGGATTAGACAAGAACTTGCACGGCAAGATTTTGGCAATGAGCGATTTGCTTGCGCGATACCCGAAATCGAAATACGCCGCCGACGCACTCTTTGAGCGTGGCCGCGCCTACACAATTCTCGATTCCACACAGTTGGCAATCAGCGATTTCCGCTCGTTGGCGAAGACCTATCCGAACAGCTCTTATGTGGTTAAATCAATGCTTCAAACGGGCTTGCTTTACTATGCTGATGGTCAGAACTATTTGGCAATCGACAACTTCAAAAACGTGATTGAGAAGTACCCGGGCTCATCGGAAGCCGACGAGGCGCTGTTCGCCCTGAAGAACGTCTATGTGGATATGAACAAGGTTGACGACTATTTCGACTACGTGCAGAGCAAGGGCAACCTTGGCAACATCGACCAGAACGAGCGTGACTCGCTTACCTACGCATCGGCCGAAAAAGTCTATATGTCAGGCAATTGGACCGAAGCCGCAGGCCTGTTCGACAGCTATTTGGATAAGTTCCCCGCCGGCCGTTTCTCGCTCAACGCCACTTACTACCGCGGCGACTGCAACCTGAAACTGCACAAGAACAGCGAGGCCAAAGCCGATTTTATTGCCGTGGCCGGAAAACAAAAAAACACCTTCACCGAGGCGGCGCTGCTATCGTCTGCCACCTTGGCCGAGAACGACAAGGACTACAAGCAGGCATACGACCTTTATAAACAGTTGGAAGACAATGCTGAAGTGAAGTCGAACCTGATGATTGCGCGCGAGGGGCAGATGAAAACGGCCTTTGCCGACAGCAACTTCAACAACGCGCTTGAGTCGGCTCGCAAGCTGCTCATAACCGACAAGGTTTCGGACGAGCAGGTGCGCACGGCCCGCCACATTATGGCCGTAAGTTACTATCAGACAAACCAATTGGACCCGGCCATCACGCAGTTCCGCATTCTGGCGCAGGATATGAACAGCCGCGAGGGTGCCGAGGCACAGTATATGGTTGCTCGTATGTTGTTCGAACAGAACGAGTTGCAGAAGTCGGAAGATGAGATTAACAACCTTATCGGTTCGGGCACGCCGCATATTTATTGGATTGCAAAATCGTTCTTCCTGCTGTCCGACATCTGTATGAGCCGCAACGACCGCTTCCAGGCCAAAGCCAACCTGCAGAGCGTTATCGACAACTACGGCGACGACAGCGATGGCATTGTGGCTGAAGCCAACGCCAAACTGAAACTGATTGTTGACGAGGAGAGCGAGAAATTCATTGACGACAACTCGAAACAGGAAGTTGAAGTAACGATTGATATGAGCGGCGGTAAAGACAACGAAAACAATTACTATAACGAAAACACAAACACAGACACAGACTCAAACTCAAACGAAAACCCAGACACAAACAATAGCGATAACAACGGCGAGAGCGTAGAGCCGCAGCAGACGGAAGCGCCAACAACCGAATCGGGCGCAACCTACGCGCCAGAGCCGCAAAACGGGCAGGATAGTGCACCGCAGGAGGAGGAAGCTGTGATTGAAGAACCGGCGTCAACCACCGAGGCTGAGCCTGAAGCCGCAGAGCCCGTCAGCGAACCGGCAGAAGAGCCAGCCGCTGAAGAACCCGCTGCCGAACCGACCGATGAATCGGCAGAACCTTCTGATTCAGAAGAAAATACCGAAGCACCGGCCGAAGAAAACACAATTCAAGAACAAGAATAAACCGACATACAGATATGATACGTTTGAAACGAAATATCCTGATTCTGACAATGTTAGGTTCGTGCACCGTAATGGCGCAGAACAACCTGAATCAAGAAGTGAAGGTCATAAAATCGTATGAGCCAGTCATCAACGACGCATACAAAATCAGTTCGCTGCCGAAAATTGTTGATACAATCAAAGTTACGCCAACTTTTGAGTACGATGATGGCGAGCTTGAAATGTATCCGACCAAATATCAGCCGAAGCAACTGAAGCCGGCCAAATTGGTGGCAGAGCCGCTGCCGAAACTCTATTACGCTTACGTGAAGGGCGGTTTCGGGTCGTACGCGTCGCCAATGCTGAACATCTACACGGGCAGCCAACGTTCAGAGAAATGGATTTGGAACGCCAACGCCAACTATCTGTCGAGCAACGGCAAGGTGAAGAACGAAGCCGATGAGCACGTTTACGCCGGTCTGTCGCGTTTCGATGTGGGCGGGCAGGTGCGACGCATCTTCAAGAAAGACCTTGCAGCCAGCATTGATGCCGGTTACGGCTATCGCGCCAATTATTATTATGGTTACGACACCAACCTGAAAATTGCCGACGACTCGCTTCCGCTGAAGAAGAAAGACATTGAAAAACAATCGCTTAACTACTATTCGATTGGCGCGTCATTCGGCACCACCAATCTCGATTCATCGAAATTAGACTATCGCATCGCGCTGAACTACAGCGGAATAAAGACCAAAGACAGCAAGGGCGACAACATTCTGCACGTTGATGCCTTCTTGAGCTACATATTGGACAAAGAGTTTATGGGCCTGAATGTGGTGATTGACAATTACAGCACCAAAGGCTTGAATATCAATGGTAAAGGCGACATCAGCGCGGCTGTGGTCAACTTCAATCCGTGGATTGGCGCCTACGGCCGCAAATGGCGCGTGAAGGTGGGCGCGAGCACTTTCTACGACCAACGCAACTCGAAGTTTTGGTTCTTCCCCGACATCAGTATGCAGTACAACATCATCGACTACTTCCTGCTGCCGTACATTGAGGTGAACGGCAACTACGATGTGCACAGCTATCGCGAGATGTACGGCGAGAACCCGTTTGTGCGTTCCGACCTGAACATCAATCCAACCAAGACACGTTGGAACCTTGCAGCCGGATTCCGCGGCAATGTCAGCTCTAAGGTGGCGTTCAACATCCGCGCCGAATACGCCAAAATCGACAATCAGTATCTGTTTGTAAACGATATAAATAGCGATTTGCACAAGAAATTTACGGTGGCCTACGACGAGATTATGCGCACCCGCATTTTGGGCGAGATTTCGTACAAGATGAGCGACAAATTCAAGATGGGGCTGAAGGGCAACTATTTCGTTTACGATATGTCGCACGAGATAGAAGCTTGGCATCTGCCGACCTACACCGTCAGCCTTGACGCAAGCTACAACCTTGAGAATAAGATAATTGCGCGCGTCAATGTTTACGCCGTCAGCAAGCGCTATGCCCGCATCGACCACATCAACGACAAAGGCGAGAACCTGCCCGAATCAAAAGAGCTGAAGGGCGTGATTGACGCCAATCTTGGGCTCGAATACCGCATCACAAAGCGTTTCTCGTCGTTTCTCGACCTGAACAACATTGCCGGTCAGCGCTACTACGAGTGGAATCAGTACGCCAATCAGCGGTTCAATTTTATGTTGGGACTGACGTACACGTTTTGATTGAAGGATTGAATGCGTGAAGGATTGAATGTGTGAAGTCCCGATAGCTATCGGGATGAATAACAGATTGTCAATTATGAAATTACGACTATTTAAAAAGAAAACCATTCCGACGGCCATTCAGCCGGAAACCGCTGTCGAAGAGCAGCACAGGCGCAAACTTGCCGAAGTGGGCATCTTCTCGTCAGCCGACCGCCTTGCCAAAATGGCCAAAATGCTGAGGAATAGAGAGAATTAGGGGATAGGCATTAGGTGTTGGGTGTTAGGTTTTGGTTTATGGGTTTTGGTAATAACTCGTTAACCTATTAAACATTAAACGATTCACCAATTCACCGATTTACCAATTCACCGATTATCCCTTAAAAATTGTCAATTTCGTGTTAACAAATAGCGGAAAATGCTCTTGCCGCAGGCTTTTGCGCACCCCCGTTTTTGGTATATTTGTTTGTTTTGGCGAAGGTGTAATTTTGCCAATTAATTAATTGAAACACAAAATTTTAAGATATGAGCGAAGTGGAAGAAACAACACCGCAGAACAACAATTATGGCGCCAATAGTATTCAAGTGCTTGAAGGATTGGAAGCCGTGCGCAAACGCCCCGCTATGTACATTGGCGACATCAGCGAGAAAGGTTTGCATCATCTTGTATACGAAACAGTTGACAACTCAATCGATGAGGCTCTTGCCGGATATTGCACCCACATTGAGGTGACAATCGGCGAGGACAACTCAATAACGGTGGTCGATAACGGCCGTGGTATCCCTGTCGATATGCACCCGAAAGAGCACAAATCGGCCCTTGAGGTGGTTATGACAGTGCTGCACGCGGGCGGTAAGTTCGACAAGGGCTCGTACAAGGTTTCTGGCGGTCTGCACGGCGTGGGCGTTTCGTGCGTCAACGCGCTGTCGAAACATATGACATCGCAGGTTTACCGCAACGGGAAAATCTATCAGCAGGAATACGAGAAGGGCAAGCCGCTCTACGACGTGAAGGAAGTGGGCACAACCGACAAGACTGGAACGCGTCAGCAGTTCTGGCCCGACGACACCATCTTCACCACAACCATCTACAAATACGAGATTCTGGCAAACCGTATGCGTGAGTTGGCGTTCCTGAACGCTGGCATCACCATCACGCTCACCGACCTGCGTCCCGACGAGGAAGGCAAGACCCGCACCGAGACATTCTACTCGAAAGAAGGCTTGCGCGAGTTTGTGCGCTACGTTGACGGCAACCGCACGCACCTTTTCGACGACGTCATCTACATCAACACCGAAAAGCAGGGCACGCCTATCGAGATTGCCGTAATGTACAACGACGGCTACTCAGAGAATATCCACTCTTACGTCAACAATATCAACACGATAGAGGGCGGAACGCACCTTCAGGGCTTCCGTATGGCGCTTACCCGCACACTGAAAAAGTATGCCGACGACAACTGCAAGCGCGACCTTGAGAAACTTGAGAAAAACCACATCGAGATTTCGGGCGAGGACTTCCGCGAAGGCCTGACCGCCGTCATCTCAATCAAGGTGGCAGAGCCGCAGTTCGAGGGTCAGACCAAGACCAAACTCGGCAACAGCGAGGTTGCAGGCGCCGTTCAGCAGGCAGTGGGCGAGGCTCTTGCCAATTATCTTGAAGAGCACCCGACCGAGGCTCAGCGCATTGTTGGCAAGGTGATTCTGGCCGCCACAGCACGTGTGGCAGCGCGCAAGGCCCGCGAGACCGTTCAGCGCAAATCGCCGCTTTCGGGTGGCGGACTGCCTGGCAAACTGGCCGACTGCTCAAGCAAAGACCCCGCCGAGAGCGAGTTGTTCCTGGTCGAGGGTGACTCGGCAGGCGGATCGGCAAAGCAGGGCCGCGATCGTAAGTTCCAAGCCATTCTGCCGTTGCGCGGTAAGATTCTGAACGTTGAGAAGGTGATGCGCCACCGCGTTTACGAGAGCGACGCCATCCGCGACATCTACACCGCTCTGGGCGTGCACGTGGGCACCAAAGACGACCCCGACGCACTCGACACATCGAGCCTGCGCTACCACAAAATCATCATTATGACCGATGCCGACGTCGATGGCAGCCACATCGACACACTGATTATGACCTTCTTCTTCCGCTTTATGCGCGAGGTGATTGAAATGGGCTATCTCTACATTGCCACACCGCCGCTCTACCTGGTGAAGAAAGGCAACAAGCAGCAGTACTGCTGGACAGAGCAGCAGCGGCAGCAGGCCATCGAAGAGTACGGTGGAAACGACAGCAAACTCAAGGTGCAGCGTTACAAAGGTTTGGGCGAAATGAACGCCGAAGACCTTTGGGACACCACAATGAACCCCGAGAACCGCACTCTGCGTCAGGTGACAATCGAGAACGCCGCCGCCGCCGACTACATCTTCTCAATGCTTATGGGCGACGACGTTCCGCCACGCCGCGAGTTCATCGAGAAGAACGCCAAATACGCAAACATTGACGCCTAAACGGCTTTGTTTACTTGATATGAATATGTCCCGTGGCACTTGCTGCGGGACATTTTTTTTGGCTCAAATCACAATTCCGCCTGCGGATTAAAAAAACGGTTTGCGCCGAAAATTTGTGCAAATCAATATGATTAAGCAATCGGGATTGAAATAAAACAAGCGCTCATCAAAAAAACACAAATTATCGGGTAGGGTAAAGGCTTCGAAAATTGTCTTACATTTGGAATACGAAACAATCGCTTACCAATATTTAATGTAAAACTAAACTTAGACGATTATGAAAAAGTTTTTAATGACAATTGCCGCAGCAGCAATGTGTATGACGGTTGCGGCTCAGGAATCAGGTTTCTCGGCAGCGCCGGCCGATGGCTATCGCGGTTTTGCCGGACTGAATGTTTTCACCGGCCTTGGCGACCAGCCGTTCGACCGCTTTGCAGTAACTACTGTCCACGGTTTCCAGGCCGACCAGCTTTTTATCGGTATCGGTGCGTCGATGCAGTTTGTAACCAACACTAACAGCGAAAGTGGCTACTACGATGAAAACGGCGATTATCACTACTATAGCTACGACGAAGAATTGGATTTTGTGATGCCGTTCTTCATCAACGCCAACTATGAGTTCCCATCGGGCCGCATAGCACCTTTTGCCGACCTGAAACTTGGCTATGCCGTGGGTGACGCCTGTGGTCTTTATGTGCTTCCGTCGGTGGGTGTCCGCCTGTCGCACATTAGCCTTTGGTGCGGCTACAACCTGATGCAGGACAAGAAGATAACCGGTCGTGACAATAAGAAAACGTTGACAAATTACAATTCAATAGCATTTGGTGTCACACTCGATTGGGGCAGACGAAAATAGCGCTGTTGTATCATACCTAAAAAGAGCCGCAATCAAGCTCCAGGCTTCGATTGCGGCTTTTTTTGTGAGTCAGAAGTTACTAGTTGACCGTTCAGTTCACCATCATGTTTCTGATGTCGTTAGTAACTTGGCGGATATTCTTTATTTGCTCGATTTCAAATTTCAGATTGCCGTTGTCTCGGATAATGATTCGCTTGTTGGCGGTATCAATGGTCATACACCCTTGCGGAACGCGGATTACAAACTCGTCGAAAGCTTTGCGCAGCTTGCGTAGCATCACCAGATAGCTGGCCACGTCAATGTCGTTCTGCTGGCTTTGCAGTAAGTTGATGATTATAGCCAGTGAGAATTTTTGCGTCGCGATACGGCTTACCATCTTGGCATCAGGCTGGCTGTACATGTTAACGGCTATATATAGCGTTTCAATCCATCCGCCGAGAAGAACCAAAGCCGCACTGTTGCCGCGCCCACAATCGTTCAAATATCCAGTAAGATCCTTGTATGCTGAGCGCGCTATTGATTTCAGCGAGTCGATGTTGTTGGAGTTTGATTCACCTTTTTCGGCAATGAGCGATATGTAGTTCGATGGAATGCCCATTTGATCGGCTAGTTTCTGTATTGTGGAAACATACGAAGCTGCCTGCTGGTTCTGCTCAAACACCCATAGGTAATTGAGGTCGGCGCCGTACACACCGATGTTCAATGCCTTGGCTGTGCTTTGTGTATATTTCGACGAATTGTTGAGTGAGTTAACCAGACTCGATTTGTAAAACGACGAATACTCGTTTATCAGGTTCGACATATCGGTCGGTGTGAAGATGTTATAGAAGATAACATCCTCATCTTTAAGGTTTTTGGGTAACGGCTTCTCATTCTCAAAGATATCATTGTCAGCCAATTTTGAATTATTGGTGTTATGACAGCCCGAAAGTGCTAATGTCGCACACATTGCTGTGCAGTAGAAAAACATTATCCCATTCTTTTTCATACAATTCCCCCTTTTGAGTAAAATCTTGTAAATTTAGAAAATTTCAATAATAAAACTCAAATTCTCAAAAGTTTTTGTTGTTGATAAATGTGCGCAGAAACAAGTGTTTTTATTTTCAAAAAACAGGTGCTTGCCGTATGTTTGGAATCAGATTTTACTAACATGGCTACAAAACTCAAAAACTGGATAGACGCCGCGCGCTTGCGCACATTGCCACTTTCGGTGTCGGGAATAATTGTTGGTTGCGGCATGGCTTTCGCCGAAGGTGTATTCAACTGGCCGCTGCTTGCACTGCTTTTTGCAACAACGGTGCTTTTGCAGATATTAGGCAATTTCGCCAATGATTTGGGCGATTTCCAGCATGGAACAGACAACGCCGAACGCGTTGGGCCGCAGCGTACACTGCAAGGCGGCGGGCTCACCGTTAAAGCTATGAAGCGCGGAATTGTGACTGCCGCCGCGCTATCGTTCGCTGTCGGACTGCTGATGCTCTGGGTGTCGTTCGGTTTTGGTGTGGGCTTCTGGGTGTTTGTGGGCATCGGCATCGCCGCCATTGTTGCCGCAATGCGATACACAATGGGCCGCAATCCGTTTGGCTATCGCGGTTTGGGCGATCTGATGGTATTGGTTTTCTTTGGATTTGCCACCGTTGCCGGCTCGTACTTTATTGTTTGTCATCAAATTACCTTAGAGGCCGTGCTGATTAGCATAGCTATTGGCTTTATGAGCGTTGGTGTTCTGAATGTCAATAATTTACGCGATTCATCCGGCGACCGTCAATCGGGCAAAATGACCATTGTCGTCAAGTTTGGCACACGCTTCGGGCAGGTTTACCACCTTGTCTTGTGTCTTTCGGCGATATTGCTGATTGTTGTCAGTCTGCTTGCTTGGCATTGCACCACAGATCTGCTTTGGGTGTTGGTTCCGTCGGCGTTATTGCTGGTTCACGGCATTAGAGTTTTCCGGGCCGCCGATGTCAAAACTCTCGACCCCGAGCTGAAAAAACTATCGCTCACAACGCTGCTGATGTCGGTTCTTTATGCTGCGGCAGTGTTGGTTTAGACTGCCGATTGCCATGTGAAGGTGATGGTGAAAATGTCGAAAATCTTAATAATCAGTTATTTATTGTTGGCAAATTAAGCGAGGATGTGGCAGTGAAAAACTCGAAAAAACAAAAATCAGAAAATGTTTGCCACTTGATATTTTTTATACATTTGCACCGCCAAAAGGAACGGAGTTTAGCGCAGTTGGTAGCGCGCTACGTTCGGGACGTAGAGGTCGCTGGTTCGAATCCAGTAACTCCGACAAGCTCAACTGAAAAGTTGGGCTTTTTTTGTTTTATGCCAGGAACTTGCGCCTTTGTTTGTGACTTGTGATTACTATCTCAAATTGACATCGTCCAACACCCAACACCAATCAATTCAGCACTTTAAATCAACCCGTGAATCAGCTTGTAAGCAATCGAGCCAGGCTGCGGGCTTGCGGGGCAGTTGTCGCGGCTGAACCAGTCGGCGTCGGCAATCTCGTCTTTCTGCAGGCGGATTTCGCCGCTCTCGTAATCGGCTGTGTATCCGAGCATTAGTTGGTCGGGGAAGGGCCAGCTCTGACTGCCGCGGTAGCGGATGTTCTTCACGCGGATGCCGATTTCTTCCTGCAGCTCGCGCTCAACGGCGTGCTCGGGCGTCTCACCGCCTTCAATGAATCCCGCAATGCAGGCGTAGATGTCCTGATTGCGCTGAACGTGGCGGGCAAGCAGAATCTTGTCATCGCGGCTCACAAGCACAATCACGCACGGCTCGATGCGCGGAAAATGAATCTTGCCGCACTGCGGACACTCGCGCGCTGTAAACTGCTTGCTCTCAATGAGTTTTGCACCACACGTGCAGCAAAAATTCGTGCTCTGCCGCCAGTTGGCCACCGCCTTTGCCCGCGATGTGCGGAAAACAGTCGGTTCGTCGCTCTCGTTGAAGAACTGACGGATGGTTTTGGTGACGAAACGGTCGGGCAGTGGCTCGGCTGTTTCGAAGTTAAGAACGCAAATACCAAATTCTTGTTCTTCAAACAAATCGGCATTGCTATCTAAAGTTTTTATTTCAGTCAGGTCGGCCAGCGTAAGGGCGCTGCCGTCGGCTTTCAGCACAATGTTGCGCCCCGTTAGCGCAAAGCATTGGCAATTAGTTGTTTGCGGATTCGCTATTATTGGCATAGTCTGATTGTTTTCGCTTTTAAATGATATGGCAAAGTTGGGGAAAATTCGGCTCAAAACATAGGCAAGTAGGTTGTAAATTTAACAGAGAAACTATATTTCAACGCATAATTGTATTTTGTATGAGAAGAATAATTGTCTGAAAGACAATATTTTCATAACCGCGGGTAAGCGAAGCGTAACCCGTGGTATCGTACACTCAAGTTCTGCAGACTGAAAGACTGAACCTTTGTATTGTTCACTCTTTCAGAGTGTTTCTTTTTTTTGCTTTGGCAACCGGCGGCTGCGCTACGCTTGCGGCCGGTTATGCAAATTCAGTCCTTCGGACTGTTTTGTGTAAAAACGTATTCTTGCGAAAAATCTTCACTTTTTTCAAAAATTTTTCAAACCTCTGCTTCAATCTCGCATAGGTTGCGGTTTCATTTGCGACAAATTTTATTGTTTAACTTTTAAAAAGCATTGATTATGAAAGCAAGAAAGATGTTTTTTATGGATTGCCACTTGGCAGGACGTATGTATCACGATGCCGACGAGGTTTGGGACGAACTGAAGGTTGGCACGCAGTTGCAACTAGTGCTTGACACCGAAAACCGCTACGACCCCAAAGCCGTGGCCGTTTTGTACAACAAACAAGGCGAAGAAGAACCGTATTTACTCGGCTACATTCCGCGTGGGCGGAACTCAGAAATCGCTTGTTTCTTAGAGTCTGGCTGGACAAATGTTTTCAGTTGCCGTATTCGCCGCATTACACCCGATGCACACCCTGAAAATCAAGTGCAGCTCACAATCAGTGTCAACCGCAACCCCGAAGCCCAATAAGGGCTGAAAGGTTTGAGTGCCGAACTTGCAGACGGGCGTTGAGCCCGTTTGCTTTTTTGGGGGTGAGTTTGAAAGGGATAGATATTATTGTTAGATTTGGAAATGAAAAATGATAAAAACGATTTAATATGCAATTTAACAAGCAGAAATCACAAACCGATAGGCTTTGGATGTGGAATAAAAATGATATATGGAACGACGGCGTAACCATTTTTTCAACCAGTATTTTAAAAATGGGGGACTCCGCCCAAGGAAAGTTGGATTTTAAGTCATTTGAAACCAAAGCAGATTTAAGGACAGAATATCAAAGAATTGTTGGAAATACAGACCCAGTGATTCCCAATATGTATTGGCAATTTATGCACGAAGTCCAACCTAACGATATTGTTGTTGTGTTTGAAACCATTAAGGAAAATGGTACATTAAATCATTTGTTATATGGTTGGGGACGATTTACGTCAGAATGTAAAATTGTGGAAACAGATAATTACCCATTACAACGCGATGTGGTTTGGCATTTGCCAGCATTGTTAGAACCTGTAAAAGACATAAATACAAGTAATGCTATATATTTCCATTTAGTTGAAGGTGAGGGAGCAATAACAATTAAAAAACTATTAGGAATTGATATCAATAACATACAAGACTCTATGATACAGAAATATATCAACGTATTAAAATCCAACCACAACCTAATCCTAACAGGCGCCCCAGGCACAGGCAAAACCTATTTGGCAAAGCAGATAGCCCAGGCAATGGGTTGCACAGACAATGAAATCGGCTTTGTCCAATTCCACCCGTCGTACGACTACACCGACTTTGTTGAAGGTTTGCGGCCACTGAACGATGATGGCGGAAATGTCGGATTCGAACGCAAAGACGGGGTTTTCAAAGCCTTTTGTGCAAAGGCACTATCATTTAATACGAAATACGAATGGTTGATTAATCATTTACAAACTAGACAAGCACCTATTGTTTTGGAAAGACCACGAAGCGAATCTTTTGAAGTGACTGTCGATAATTCTACTTTAAGGATTAATGGAGAATCAGTAACGAAAGAATTATTTAAGAGTTATTATGATGGAACTAAAACAGACAGGTGGTTTAATACACATTTTAAAAAGATACTTGATTACATTGACAAGAATTATTTTGTAGTCTTCATTATCGACGAAATCAACCGCGGTGAAATCAACAAAATCTTCGGCGAGTTGTTCTTCTCAATCGACCCAGGCTATCGCGGCGAGAAGGGCCGAGTGCAGACGCAGTACCAGAATATGGTTGAAGATGGCGATGCTTTCAAAAAAGGCTTCTTCGTTCCCGAAAACGTCTATATCATTGGTACAATGAACGATATCGACCGAAGCGTTGAGAGTATGGATTTCGCCTTCCGCCGCAGGTTCGCGTTTGTCGAGGTTAAGGCGGATGAAAACACAGGAATGCTCAATGGAAAGGTGTGGAAAGACGACGCAATCAAACGAATGAATAGTCTGAACGCCACAATCGAGAAAATCGAGGGACTTTCGTCGGCTTACCACATAGGTGCAAGTTATTTCTTGAAACTTGATAATTATAATGGTGATTTCAAACAGTTATGGAAATATCACTTGGAAGGTCTTTTGTTCGAGTATCTACGTGGTACACAAAGTGTTGGCGAGAATATGCGGAAACTTGAGAAAGCCTACAATTTAAACAACACCGCAGCCGATGATTCGGATACCGACAACTGATAACTCAACTCGCACGCTGACAGACAGTGAGTTAGCCGCCAAATCCGACATTGAACTGATTTCTGACAAGAAAATCAGCGATTTGCTGTCGGGGCAGAAGAACCTGCTTGTCTTTCCGCTCGATTTGAAACAGCACGGCGACGAAATCGGCGATGACCAGATTCTGTCGTTTCCCGACGGCAAAATCAGCACAGGCAACATAATGGGCTTTGTGGGCGTGAACCAGACGCAAATCGACATTCGCTCGCGTTTCGCCCAAACCGACGGCAACGACTATTTCCTGCACTATATGTTGCAGAAAGTGTTTGCAATCAATCTGTTCGATTTGAAGCACGACACAAGCGCCGAGCGGATTTTCGATTTCCTGTTCTATCTGTTTCCCCATTTTCTGCGGAAGGCGGTGGCGCAGGGCGTTTTCAAGAAGTACCGCCACTTTGAGCACAACGACGCCAACATTCGCGGCCTCATTGATGTGAGCCGCCATATCCGCCAGAACATTCCGTTCCGCGGTACGGTGGCCTACACCACGCGCGAGCACACCTACGACAACGAACTCACGCAACTTGTTCGCCACACCATTGAGTTCATTCGCGGCAAGGAGCAGGGGCAGGCAATTCTGAACAACGATGCCGACACCAAAACGGCTGTCAGCCAGATTGTTATGGCCACGCCAACCTACAACGCCCGCGAGCGCGCCAAAATCGTCAGCCAGAACCTTCGGCCCGTGCGGCACCCGTACTTTTCGGCCTACACCGACTTGCAGCGGCTCTGCCTGCAAATCCTTCGCCACGAGGAACTCAAATACGGCCGCCAGAAAGACCAAATCTACGGCATTCTGTTCGACGGTGCTTGGCTTTGGGAGGAGTATTTGAATACGATTCTGAAGGATTTGGATTTCAAGCACCCGAAGAACAAGGAAAGCCGTGGCGGTATCAGAATGTTTGAAAAGCCTGATGATGAAAACTTTTTCGACAAAAACAGCCGTCGTCTATATCCCGATTTTTGGAAAGAAAACTTCATTCTCGATGCCAAATATAAGCGTTTAGACAATGGAGTTGGCCGCGAGGATTTGTACCAGGTTGTTACTTATATGCATTGTATGAGGGCTGATAACGGCGGTTTTGTGTATCCTGTTGAAACAGAATCTAAAACAGAGAAATATGGACTTGCAGGCTACGGCGGTACAATGAGGTTGATTGGCTTGCAAGTACAGCACCAGTGCGGTTCGTATACTGATTATGTTGCTGCAATGAAAGGTGCGGAGAGCAATTTGTTGGAGTATTTGAAGCAAACCTGAAAACCAATGTGTATATTTGGCCATAATGAAGACCGATTGGAAAGCATATTGGGAGAGAAAGCGAAAAGCGGAAGGTTCGGAAAAGCCAAACAGCGTATATCGTCCGCACACCAAGTGGTACAATTACAAAGGTGCAGGTGTGTATATGATAACCATTGTCACCTACAATCGAAAGCCGATACTTGGTGAATTGAATAACGACACCAGCAATCCGCGAGTCGAACTGTCAGCACTCGGAAAATATGTTGAGCAGCAATGGTTGCAGATACCAGCCGTTCAAGCCTTGCACAAACGCCGCGTCAGTCTGCTTGGTCACCAGGTTATGCCCGACCATTTTCACGGTATACTGCGTGTGGATGCGGATTTGGATGTGTCAATGGGAGAAATAATCCGTGGATTCAAGATAAGTTGCACAAAAGAGTGGCGTCAAAAATATCAGACATATATGTCTGATATAGAATTGGAAAAGAAGAAGAGCCACCTTTCACACATATCACAAAAGAAACGCCAGGCGTATTATGTAACCCACCCCGAAATGGCGCCGCTTTTTACCGATGGCTATGACGACACCATTTGCTTTCACGATGGCCAACTCAACAATGTAATCAACTACGTTCGCGATAATCCGCGTCGCGCCATACTCAAACGAGCGAACCCGCAGTTGTTTGTGCTGAATCAAAACATTGAGGTTGCAGGCTTTCGATGCACAACACTCGGCAAGCAGTTTTTGCTCGATTATCCGCAAAAGGCCGCATTGCAATGCTCTCGCTCGCTGACGCAAGAACAGATTGATAAGCAGAAAGAGCAATGTTTGGCCGATGCCGAGCGAGGAACAGTTTGGGTTAGCGCTTGTATTTCAGAAGGTGAGAAGCAAATTAGCAAAGCCTTGCGCGAGGCAGGTTTCCCGATTATCATTCTGCTCAAAGATGGCTTTCCAAAACCCGATAGTCCGCACTGTAAGTATTTCAAGCCGCAAGGGGCATATTTTGAGGCTTGCGCCGATGGTCGGCTATTGCTTGTCGAACCAACCCTGCAATTATTCGATGACCGAACAATCGAAGCCCGTGTATCTCAAAAAGCAGGAATGCTACCGCACGACACGTTGCGGTATAAATTTTTGGCACTCAATGCCTTCGCTCAACTAATAAGCAACCAAACGCTTTGTGTTAGCAACCGTTCTTGAATGACCGATTTTTCCCTTCCACCCATTCCCCAAACTTCCGTGCCAGCCAATGCGCCAGTAGCAGATTGGCGCCCACGGCCACCACAGCGGCAAGGCTGTAGATGGTGATTTCGATGGGTGAGAAGTCGGAAGTTTTGATGCAATCGGCTATCAGCCAAAGGCTTACGGGCAGAACAAAAATGCTTGTAGCAAGCGCGGGAATGTATTTGCGGATGACAACCGCCTGCCCAATGTGAACCACCAGATGCAGCGCGAAGGCGATGAACGTGCCCAGCCAGAGCAGGTTGAACGCGCGGATGCCTGTGAATGTCAATCCGCAGATTATCAGCAGCAAAACAAACTCTTCGGCAACGGCAAGCGCGAAGCCTTCGGTGGCGGTTGTGCTCTTGAAAATGAAAGCGAATCGCGGAAAGCGTTGGCAAATGGCGGCGGCGTTTCGGGCAGTCCACGCGCGCATTCCGATAATCTCTTCGAAATCGTGAAAAACAAACAGCAGCGGCAAAAGCCAGATGTATTGGTCCATTTTTACTCGAAATTCTCAGCCAGAAGTTTCCGTTTCCCGGCCGCAAAAGCCATCGCTGCAAAGGCAATCAGGAAGAAGACGGAGAGAAGTGCCACACTGTTGCGCATTGAGCCGGAAATCTGCTCAATGAAGCCAAATCCGAACATTCCGATGACAATGCCGATTTTCTCTGTGATGTCGTAGAAGGTGAAGTACGACGCGGTGTCGGTGGTGTCGGACGGGATGAGCATTGCGTAGGTTGAGCGCGCCTGCGACTGGATGCCGCCCATCACAAAGCCCAGGAACGTGGCCAGAATGTAGAACTGCGCGGCGTTCTGAATGAAATAGCCGGCCACGCAGATGACAATCCATATCACAAGCATCACCAAAAGCGAAGTGAAGTTGCCGTAGCGGTTTGATACTCTTGCAAATACAACCGAACCGAACATCGCCAGAAACTGAATGAGCAGAATCACCACAATCAGCTCGATGGTGCCGATATGCAGCTCGGCGCTGCCAAACAGCGTGGCCACCAGCAGAATGGTCTGCACGCCCATACTCAGGAACAGGAACGACACCAGAAAAAGATTCATAACCTGCTGACGGAAAAGGTTTTTGGCAACAGTGGCAATCTCTTTGAATCCTTTCGAAAGAATGCCGGTGTCAATTTTTGTTTTTGCCTTAAACTCAGTCAGATATCGGAACGAGAACAGCGCAATGCCAATCCACCAGATGCCCACCAGCAGAAACGAGAACCGGTAGGCCGCATCTTCGCTGCCAAAGCCCCAGAAATACCACGTGTAAATCATTATCACGCTGAAAATGAACAAAATCATACTGCCAAGGTAGCCCCAGGCAAAACCTTTCGCGCTCACAATGTTGTGCAGGCGGGGTGTGGCGATTATCGGCAGAAACGAGTTGTAATAGACCGTTGCGCCCGCCCAGCCGATGACTGCTAAAATGGTCATCATCAGGCCGAAACCGATGTTGCCGCCAGTGAAAAAGTAGAGCCCCGAGCAGGCCGCCGCACCAATTGCGGTGAACATCACCATAAAGCGCTTGCGGTAGCCGCCCATATCGGCAATGCCTGATAATAAAGGCGTTATAAGAATAATTATGGCATAGCCGATGGCAATCGAGTAGTCGTAGAGAACAGTGTTTTTGATACTGTGGCCGAAAATGCTCACCATACCATTGGCAAAGGCATCTGTGGTAACCCGCTCATAATAAATGGGAAACAACGCTGACGCTACAATCAGGCTATAGACAGAATTGGCTATATCGTATGAGCACCAAGCGTTTATGACCTTCCGGTTGTTCTTCTCAATCATATCACTTTTGATTGAAATCGTGCAGCAAAGTTTGCAAAAAAGCCTGACTTTGCATAACAATCGAGTCGCAAACTTCGGAATCCGACAGTTTTGATGATTCTAAATCGTATGTAAATTGTTCGTTTTCAGTTACAAAACCATAGCCGTTGTTGTAGGCGTAGATGGCGAATTCGGGGCTTCCTGTCAGCACGTCCTTACTGAATGTGAAATCGCCGCCATCTACTTCAAGTTGATTGCAAAGTAAAAGTGGTAAGTCGCACTGATTCATATATTTATCAACAACGATTCCCGTGGTGTCAAGTGCGCCGCCAAGCCAAATCATTGGAATGTGGAACTTCTCGGGCACGTGGATGGGCGAAGCGCCGGGGTGGCGGCTTCCGTGGTCGGCAACCAGAATCATTAGAGTGCTGTTCCACCAGGGCTCAGCCGACGCGCGGCGCACGAAATCGCCAATGCAGCTGTCGGTGTAGTGCACCGAGTTCAGGAACAGGCTTTCTTCGTCAGAGCCATTGAACTGGCTTGTGTGCGGCACTTCAAACGGCTCGTGGCTGCTGAGTGTGAACAGAGCGCTGAAAAATGGCGGCTGCATTGCGCAAATGTCGCTGTGCCAGCGGTCGAGCACCACGTGGTCGTGGGCGCCCCATTTCGAGTTCATATCGCGGCGGCTGAATTCGTCCATCGTCACCATTCGGCCGTAATTGCCTGTTATAAAGTACGATTTGAGATTTGCAAAATCGATGTCGCCACCGTAGTAGAACGACGATTGGTAGCCTTCGGCGTGCAGCTTGTGGCTCAGGTGCGGCAGTTTCTGCGCCTTTTCGGTCAGTTTGACGATAGATGTGGTTGGTTGCGCCGGATAGCCGCTCAGAATGCAGATGAGCCCCTTGTCGGACCGGTCGCCGTTGGCGTAGCAGTTGCTGAACAGCACGCCGGTGCGGGCCAGGCTGTCGAGATTCGGCGTCACACCCGGCATTCCGCCCACGCAGCCCACGACCTTTGCTGTAAAGCTTTCCATCACTATTATTAGAATATTTGGACGCGTGGTTTTCAGAAGGTTAACTCGCTCATTGCCGCTTTTCAGCATCTGAGCGGTCAGGCTGTCGGCTTTGGCTTGCGGCATAAAATGGGGCGTGCGCGCATTGTCGATGTAGCGCAGCGAGTTGCAGAAGTTCCACTGCACGTTCACTGCCGCATGGTTGGCGTAGGGGTGGCTGCTGAAATAAACCGTTCCGGTGCGGATGGGGGCAATGCCCACGCCGCCGCGGATTGGAATGACGCATAGCGCCGACACAAACAGCAGCACCGGCAGAGTGTACCACCGAGCAGGTTCAAGCTGACGCAATGGCTTGCCAATCAGTTTGATATAAATTTTAATGCAGCCCCACGCAAACACTGCAATCCACACCACAAAAAGAGCGGTGAGCCATACAGGCGTCGATGCGGCGGCTTCTTTGGGCGTTTTCAAGTAGGCGAGTACCGTACAATCCATACGGAAGCCCCAATTTCGGTAAAGCTCGCAGTCGCAAATGCCTATTATCGAGAAAATTACAATAAAGCATATTGTCACCGGATTCACAATGACAGCTGTCATGCGGCCCTTGCACCAGAAGGTCAGCATCATCACAAGTAGTACAAAGCCAACCAGGTAGCCACCCATCGACAGGTCGAGCTTCAGTCCGTGGCCGAACGTGCCCAAAACAGTGCCAAAGTCGAGCCCCGATGTGAGCCCAATGTTGTAAATCACAAAAAACAAGCGGATTACCACAAAAAAAGCAATCCAGAAAAGGTAGTATTTAGCTATTGACAATAATCGTTGCAACATAGTTTTTGCGCTTTTTACGCGGTTGGCGAAAATAACAAAAGAAAATTGTGACAAGTAACGAAAAAAGCAATATATTTAGGTTTCACTTTTCGAGTATGGAAGACATTCGGTTTGACATAAACAATGCCATCGACTGTAACAATTGGTTTGTCCGCAGTCCGCAGCCGATTTTTGTAATGAAAGTCGATGGCAGCAATCTGACGCTTCACAGAATAAATCGCAGCGCGTGCGAATTGCTCAAATGTACCGACGACGGCTACCATTCGCTATCGCCGTTAAAAATTGGATTGTTTAAGTCCGATGCTGATATTCAGCAATATATAGATTCAGAAATTGGACCGGAAGGTGTCACTTACGTAACGCAGATTGTTCCGCTTATCGAGCCTGAAATATCATCGGAAATAACGCTCTACAAAATGCGCTCGGCCGACGGACAGACGTATCTGACAGCTTTCCAGCAGAATGCCGGCAATCTGACTAAAATTCTCAGCGCCCTGCGCCACAGTGAGTTCCGCTTCCTGATGATGGCCGAGAACATCACCGACGGCATAATGATTTACGAGAACGGCAAATTGACGTTTGCCAACACGGCGAGCACAAAAATCACGGGGTATAGCAAAGAACAGCTCAAAACAACGTCGCCGCTGGCGCTTATATGCGATTACGAACGCGAGCGTGTGCACCGGCTGATGGAAGAGCAGAAAAAAACAAACCCGAACTTTTTCAGCACCGAAGTGTGGATTCTGAATCGGACCGGTCAGGAAAAGTGTATCAAATGTGTGTTCTCAATGACAAAAACGCAGATTGGCGAAACCATCTCATACAATGTTATTACCGACATCACCGCGCAAAAACTCACCGAGCGGGCGCTTATCAAGAGCCAGGAAGAGTTCAAAATGCTGGCCGACAACAGCCCCGACATCATCACGCGTTACAACCGCAATCTGACATACGCCTATGTGAACCGCGCCATCGAAGAAATCACGAAGATTCCGGCTGAGAAATTCATCGGGCGCAACACAATGGATATCGAGCTCGACCAAAATATGGCATCGTTCATCGAAGAGATGCACCTTGAAGTGTTCCGCACCGGGCGCAAGCTCAAATTTGAGTTCCGGATGAATGTCGATGGCAAACAGCGCATTTTCCAGGCCAGCATGGTGCCTGAAATGTCAAACGATGGTTCGGTGAACACCGTGCTCAACGTGTCGCGCGACATCACACAGATAAAAGAGTTCGAAGTCGAGCTCAACAAAGAGAAACAACGGATGATTGAAAGCAACAGCAACATCGCATCAAATATCAAACTGTTGGGTGTCAGGTTGTTGGAGTCATATCCCGAAATTAAGAATACCAATTTGTTCACATCAATAACGCGTATTGCAGAATGGACCGGCATAGGAGCACGGTTGCTCAAAACCGAACCAACCACCATCGACGTCATACAGCTGCTTACCGACTATCACATGAAGAAAGTGAACGATTTGGCAGAACTTGGAATAAAACTCGATCTTGAATTTCCCGGCGACACCACTAAAATTTACACCGATCCTGTTATTCTGAACACAATTTTCAATAGCCTGATTGATAATGCTATAGAGTCAAAGGGTGTTACCGAGATACACATTGGTTTTGGCAAATCCGACAACAACAATGAGATAGTACTCTTTGTGAAGGACAACGGAAAGGGTGTGCCGTCCGACGTTTTTGAGAAGATTTTCGAGCCATTCTGCACTATTGGCAAAGACGGCCATTTGGGGCTTGGTTTGAGCACAGCTCGCGAATGCGTCGAGCACTTGAAAGGCCGCATCTGGTGTTACTCGGCGGCAGGTGAGGGGGCGCAATTCTTCTTCACTCATCCGATTGGTGTGCAGCAACCCGATGTGAAACCAACCAGCACCAACAGCCATAATTGGGCAGGTAAGAAAATCCATGTCGTAGAAGACACCGATGCCAACTACATCCTAATCGAAGCCATGCTCAAGATGCAGGGCGCCATACAACTCACACGTTCTGTCAACGGTCAGAACGCCATCGATTACGTTCGCAACAACACCGACATTGACTTGATCCTCATGGATATACAGTTGCCCGACATTGACGGTTATACTGTGACACAGCAAATCCGCACCTTCAACACCAGTGTGCCGATTATCGCGCAGACAGCTTATGCCATGTACGCCGATGTGGTGAAAGCAATCAATGCCGGCTGCAACGATTTCATTGCAAAGCCGATAAAAATCAAGAAGATGATCTCGCTATTGGAGAAGTATTTAGGATAGGTGAGTGGCTCGCATAAAAAAAGCACCCAATGGTGCTTTTAATGACGATTTGAGTTTGATTATTCTACAAGTAAATCTTCTCGTTATCCTTGTCCAAAAAGGCGTACTCAAGAAAGGCGTGCGAACTTGTTTCCACAACCTTAAGACGATGCAGATACTTGAGTCTCCAGCGCCGTTTGATTGAAAACAGCCCCTTGTTCAGATATGCTGCAATAAACGGATGTACAACCAGTTTTATCCGTTTGTTCTTATAGGTTTTAAGCCCCCAGCGGATGATGTTTTCAAGTTCATCTATAAGCAGGAATGTCGGTGTAACCTCTCCGGTACCGTTGCATGACGGGCACTTTTCCAATGTGCGCACGGTGGTTTCGGGACGCACACGCTGGCGGGTGATTTGTATCAATCCGAACTTGCTCAGCGGCAGCACATGATGGCGCGCACGGTCGTGCTGCATACATTCTTTCATGTACTCGTAGAGCTTGTTCTTGTTCTCAGCCGTGTGCATATCAATGAAATCAATGACAATGATGCCGCCCATATCGCGCAAACGCAGCTGGCGGGCAATCTCGGCGGCGGCCACCATGTTCACATCAATGGCGTTCTCCTCCTGATTGGTGCTGTTTTGTGTGCGGTTGCCTGAATTGACATCAATAACATGCAGAGCCTCAGTGCGTTCTATGACTAGATATGCGCCCTTCTGCATGGCGACAGTTCGGCCAAAGAGTGACTTTATCTGTTTCTCAAGTCCGAAATGTTCAAAAATCGGCTGCGCGCCATCGTACAGTTTCACAATTTTTTCACATTCAGGAGCAATGCTTTTGATGTACTCTTTAGTTTCTTCGTACAGTTTCTGATTGTTGATGTAAATGTTGTTGTACTCGGGGGTGAACATATCGCGTAGCATTGCCGTAGTACGGTCGAGCTCACCGATAAGCAGGCGCGGCGGTTGGCTTTTGATGTTCTGGAAAGCCGCGTTCCATTTGTCCATAAGTTCGCGCATCTCAGAGTCAAGATCGGCCAGGCTGGCGTTTTCAGCTACTGTGCGCACAATCACGCCGAAATTCTTCGGTTTCACGCTTTGAATCATCTTGCGCAGACGGTCGCGTTCGGCTTGCGACTGTATTTTTTGCGACACCGAAACCTTGTCAGAGAAGGGTATGAGCACCAGATTGCGTCCGGCTATCGATATCTCCGATGTTAGCCGCGGGCCTTTGGTCGAGATGGGCTCTTTGGCAATCTGCACAAGAATAGTTTGTCCGTCGCGAAGCACCTGACTGATCTTGCCATGCTTGTCAATATCCTCTTCCATATCGAAGTTGCTGATTGACGTGAGAGGATTCTTGCGCTCAAGATTGCTCTGCACAAATTTGTTGATTGAGCGGAACTGCGGTCCTAGATCAAGATAATGCAGGAATGCGTCTTTTTCATAGCCCACATCAACAAAAGCGGCGTTCAGCCCTGACATTATCTTCTTGACCTTGCCTAAGTATATGTCGCCAACCGAGAAGCTGGTGTTCGTTTTTTCGCGGTTTAGCTCAACCAGTGTCTTATCTTCAACCAGTGCAATCACAACCTCTGATGGGGTTGCGTTAATCACCAATTCCTTATTCATGTGCAAAATATAAGATTGTCAAACAGTTAATAGTGACAACCGCACAACTATTGTTGGCGCTAATCACCTCACTTATCTTTTTTTCAAAATTGAAAAACAGACCTCAGGCACAAAAAAAACAATTTGCCGTGGCTGACTTTAGTCAGGGAGTGATGGTTGCAAAATTGCACTCAGACAACCGAAAAAACGCAAATGACGGCAAAAACCAACACACGCAAACATCTGCTTGGCAATGTGACGGTGAGTTTGAGTGCCACCTATATATAAAACAATAAACCTTAAGAGCACGCTCCAAGGTTTATTGCATTATCATCGAAAAGATGTTATTTCTTTTTGTGACGATTCTTGCGAAGGCGTTTTTTACGCTTATGCGTAGCCATTTTGTGCCTTTTGTGTTTCTTTCCGTTTGGCATATTCGTATCGTTTAAAATTATTTTTTAATGCTTTCTCTTACTTTAACCATAAAGGTTTTGGCTGGTTTGAACGACGGAATGAAGTGTTCCGGAATAACCAACGATGTGTTCTTGGTGATGTTTCGAGCGGTTTTCTTGGCTCTTTTCTTTGTGGTGAAGCTGCCAAAGCCTCTCAAGTATACGCTCTCACCTTTTGCTACTGAACTTTTGATGTTATCCATCAAAGCGTCAACAATCTTTTGTGCTGCTACTTTCTCAATACCTGTGTTTTTCGAGATTTCGCTAACGATATCTGCTTTTGTCATAGCTTAAAATATTTTATTATCAATAAATTATTTGTGTTCAAAAGTGTCTGCAAATATAGGCTAATAATTATTACTGAAAAACAAAATTGATTTTTTTTTTGAAAATGTTGTTTCTGTTCCGAAAACCGGTGTCAGTCAGATTGTTGGTGGCAATTGGCAGCTATCAGTTGTTTGATTTTGCCAGGTAGGAAAGGCTTGATAATGGCACCTGAAAAATGACTGGTGTTCAATTTGTTGAAAATCTCATCTTCTGTATGGCGGTTATGGTGATGATGGGCGTCAACGTTTTTTTCGTTTCCAATTGCTCGGATAGCGGCAGTAGTCTCAACTCCATTCATTACAGGCATTTCCAGATCCATGAGTGTCATGTCGAACGACTGCTCCCGCACTAGGCCTATGGCTTCTTCGCCTTGCACGCCATTGTGCAGCGGCAGCCCAGCGATGTGCAAATGAGCCCAGCATCATGCGGTTAGAATGTTGTTAACAATCAGAATTTCAGGCTGTTTCGTACTGTCATACATGGGCTACTTGAAAAACTCATCTTTGAAATTGACCAGATAGAGCCGCACGGTGGGGCGGGTAAAGGCGGTGTAGAGCCAGCGCAGGAACTCGGTGTTGAGCATGTCGTCGGTGAGCCAGCCCTGGTCGATGAAAACGGCCTGCCACTGGCCGCCTTGTGCCTTGTGGCAGGTGATGGCGTAACTGAATTTCACCTGCAAGGCGTTGAAATAGGGGTTCTCTTTCACCTTTTTAATACGGTCGCGCTTGTTGCCTATTTCGGCGTAATCGGCCATCACGGATTCAAACAGCCGCTGGTTCTCGTCCCACGTGAGCGACGGTGATTCCGACGTGAGCGTGTCGAGCATAATCTTTGTCTGTATCTCGATTTCGGGATAGTCTGCCAGCCGCAAGTCAACGTCGGCAAAGCGGAATCCGTAGAGTTCGCGGTATTTGCCGATGCGTGTGATTTCGGCAATGTCGCCGTTGGCGATGAACGGCGTTGTTTCCTTCTCTTCGTCGCTGAGCCAGAAGTAGTTGTTCTTGACCACCATCAGCAGGTCGCCTTTCGAAATCTCTTCGTCGCGCCAGAGAATGGTGCGGCGGATGCCTTCGTTGTATTTATTGGCGCGCTTGTTCGAGCGGCAGAGCACCATGGTGTTGCCGATGCCGAACTCATCGTAGCAGTTCTCAATCTCTTCAATCAGTTCGCCGCCTGTGATTCGCCGCACATCGGCAAAGCCTGTGGTTGTCAGGGGCGGATAGCCTTGCAGGTTCTCAGCAAGCGACTGGCGCAAGAGCGTGGCGTTGTGCAGAATGCCCGATTCGCGCGTCTGCCGCACCACTTGCTTCATCTCAAATTCGCTGACGCTGAATCCCATCTCGCCAATCACTTTTGCGTCGAGCGCAGGGCTGATGGCAAGTCCAACGGGCGGCAACTGAGCGGTGTCGCCTACAAGAATCAGTTTGCACATCTCGCCGCGATAGACATACTCGAAAAGGTCGTCGAGCAGGCGGCCGCTGCCGAAAATGGAGTTTTCCGACTGGTCATTCGAAATCATTGACGCTTCATCAACAATAAATATGGTGCGCTGGTGCTTGTTGTTGTCGAGAGCAAAACTGCCCAATCCGTTGGCTGTGGCCGATTTCTGGCGGTAGATTTTCTTATGGATTGTAAACGCCTGATGGCCCGAATACCCTGCAAGCACTTTGGCGGCGCGGCCCGTGGGGGCGAGCAGAACGGCTTTCAGTCCGATTTTCGGCAGAATCTTGACTAGAGCCGCCACCATTGATGTTTTTCCCGTTCCCGCGTATCCTTTTATTATAAGTGTGTCGTCGCGGTGGTCGGGCGAGAAATAGTTGCCGATGAACGTGCTGATGCGCGAAATCAACTCTTGCTGGTCGATTGTCGGCATGTAGCCCAAGGCGTCTTTTATCCGTTCCGAAACACTCTGAATCATGGCCACGAACTAAAATAAAACAAACGGATTTGACAAGAGAAAAGTTTAGGTGTTAGGCACTAGGCATTAGTTAATTACGAATTACGAATTATGAATTATGAATTACGATTCACCGATTATCAAAATTCTGTAGTTTGTAGTCCATTTTAAACCTGTTAAACCTGTTAAACGTGTTAAACCTGTTAAACGTGTTAAACGTGTTAAACGCGTTAAACGTGTTAAACTTTAAACTCAACTTCTAAACAGCGAAGCGACTAAATCTTTCGATTCACCGATTCACCAATTTTGTCCGTAGTCTATAATCTAAATATTAATCCTTTGGCTATCTGTGATTTATCGGCGGAAAAATAATTTTATGACGAAAAAAAGCCCCAATCGGCTAATTTTTGGAACAAACCTTTATATTTGCACTCGTTTGCAGAGCATGCATGGCAGTTAGGGCTTGCGCCGAGAGGCTTTGCGGTTTTGCTTCTAATAGTTAATAATTAAACATTTATATTGTAATGAAAGCACTTATCCACGTATTGTTAGGTTTGTTGATTGTTTTTTTGGCATACGCCACAGTTCAAAGCATTGTCAAACCGATTGAATTTCAGAAAGAACAGCAGAAACGCTATGCTGAAACCATTCAGAGGTTGAAAGACATCCGTACCGCACAAGGTGCCATAAAAGAGGTAACTGGCGATTACACTGCAAGTTTCGATACTTTGATTGAATTCGTAAAGAATGGTCAGTTCTCAATTGTCCGTAAAGTTGGTGAGATTCCAGAGGATTTGTTGGGCAAAATCACAGAGAAAGAAGCCATCCAGAAGGGTATGATTATCCGTGACACCACAAAAGTATCTGTTTTGGATTCATTGTTTCCTTCCAACTACAAAATTGATTCACTGCGCTATATTCCTTATTCTGGCGGTCGTGAATTCACACTGAAGAAAGGCACTATCGAGACAGCATCAAAATTGAAGGTGAAAGTATTTGAAGCATCGGCACCGTCGAAATATATCTTGAAAGATCTTGATGAGCAGGAGATCATCAATCTTAATGATGGTCTCGACTATAAAGGCCTGAAGGTTGGTTCGGTTACCGAAGTCAACAACGGCGCAGGCAACTGGGAATAAAAAACATACTGATTTGTTGCAGAACATTCATTTCATAGACAAATCGTTCGACTACGTCAATGTCGACAAATACCATATGTCCCTTCAGGTTTTCCTGAAGGGATTTTCGTTTTCCGTGCTCGACCGCGAACGGAACAAATATGTGGCTTTGGCGCACTATCAGTTCAACCGGATAACATCGTACCGTACGCTTGCTCGCCAGATAGAAGGCATCCTGAATAGTGAGCCGATGCTGCAATGCCCGTTTAGCCACGTAAAACTGATGTTCTGCACAACCGAATACACCTTTGTGCCAGCCGCTTATTACAATGACGCCGACAAGGCCGCCTGGTTCGATTTCAATCAGGATTTGAAACGCGACTGCGAGCTTATATCGAATTATATCTTCGGAAACTCGTCGAATGTTGTGTTCAGCGTCCCAAAAGTGCTTGTAGATCTGTTCAGAGCGCACTATCCGGCAGTGAGATTCTATCACCAGTCGGTACCGCTGATTGAGGAATTGACGCTGAAAAGCAAGCTTGAAGGCGAGGGCAGAAGGGTGCTAGTTAACATAATGCCAGCGTTTTTCGACTTTGTGTTAATCGATAACGGCGAGATTACGCTTTACAATACGTTTAGTTATAAATCAACCGACGATTTCAAATATTTCTTCCTGAACGCCATCGACAACATGAGGCTGTCGCCTGTAAGCACGCAAGTGAGCGTATGCGGTTTTGTCCCAGCTGATAGCGCCATTCTCGAGTCGATGAAGGAGTATATCCGCAACATCGACTATTTTATTAAACCGGCTCATTTCGACTATGTTTACGGCATCAACGATGTGCCGGCGCATTATTTCACCAATATGATAAACCTATACCAATGCGGATAATCAGCGGAACATACCGGCACAGGGTGATTCAGCCGCCATCGAACTTCAAGGCTCGGCCGACTACCGATCTTGCGAAAGAGAGCTTGTTCAATATACTTGATAATTGTATTGATATTGAATCAGTTAGGGTGCTTGATTTGTTTGGAGGCACTGGTGGAATCTCATATGAATTTGCTTCGCGCGGTTGTACCGATATAACTTGTGTTGAGCTTAATTATCATCATTATAATTTCATTAAAAGAACCGTGACAGATCTGAAAATGGAAGGAGTGAAGGTTATTCGTGCCGACGCACTGAAATTTATTGCCAACTGCAACGAATCTTTTGATCTGATTTTCGCTGATCCGCCATATGATCTGCCACAATTGCCGGATATACCTAAAATGGTTATTGATTATAAGTTGATTGCCGAAGATGGACTTTTCATAATGGAGCATTCCGAAAAAAACAAATTCGACCATATGCCACAGTTTTTCATGCATAAGCATTACGGAGCGGTCAATTTCAGTTTTTTTAAATTGTAACTTTTTTTGTCGTTTTGGGCTTAAATAGTGGAGTTTTTCTCATTTTCGCATATGCTATTTAACATAATATAAATTATCAAACAATCAGACATATTCAATAATTAAAGCAAATAAATGAATCAATACGGAACCAGAATTTAATGAACTTGCCGAGAATCGCACAGAATGAAAAATTCGGACAGTTAATCAGAATATCGCAAAAATTCGAGTTAAGCGTATCAATTAGAAATTAAAACAATGGCTTGAATAAATGCAGAATTTTCAGCAACGGATTGTTGATTCGCGAAATCTGAAAATATTCAACCGGCTTGGCGCCAAACCGCCGGTACGACTGCTCAACATTCTCAATCATACTGCCTTCAAAATCAAACGATTTGGTAACTGTGGCGGCCAGTTTAATTGCATTGAACATCAGAAAATCGCCGACACCGGTACTGCGATATTTGTCTGGAAATGTGTAAGTTAATGCGTACATTGCTTCGGAATCCCAAACCACAAACAAAGTTCCGTTTGTAACGCCTTCAGAATCAACTGCTTGAAGTATTGTTCCGGCATTGTTTGCCACGCAAGCGTCATATAGCTTCAAGAACATTGTTTTTGAAAAGCTAACTTGCTGATTTTTAGAGCGTAATTCGTCCTCAAAAAATGAATAGAACTCCTCTCCTGTCATTTCGTTATTGATTGTCAGCAACTTAGATGCTTTTCGGATGTTGCGTTTCTTGGAGTCGTCGAACTTGCTGAAAACGGCATCAACATCGCTTAAATTGTTGATTACAAAGCTGTAGCGTGTGGTCTGACTGAAGCCGCGCCAATGGTACGGCGACCAATAGCGGAACGTGTGGCTCATATTGATGGACGCAAAGGCTGTCTTCGGCAATCTGTCGATGTAATAATTCGAGGCTTTTTTGCAGTCAGTCAATGAGTTGGCGGCAAACGAATACTCGCCCAGGAACTGCGTCAAAGGCGGCATAACAATGTAGCGCAGGCCGAATTTCCGCTTGACGAAACAAACAAAAACCGACTGCGGCACGCCGTTCTCGCAGTACGACTCGGCTAGCCACTCTCCGCCTTCGCACACGGCATCGAGCCACCACGACTTAAAGAATATTGGCAGCTGATTATCAAGCTTTTTGTATTCGTCTTTGTTCATTTCGAAACCCTTCCTCCCTTAACAAACGCTTTTCGGTAGTAAACATTGTCCAAGCTGTTGATTTCTACGCCCTTCGATGTGCTGGCGTGGACAAATTTGCCATTTTTAAGGTAAATGCCAACGTGATTCGGCCGCTTTTTGCGCTTGTCGTCGGTGCGGAAAAACACCAAATCGCCCTCACGGAGCCTGCCGCGGCGTATGCGCTTGACGTCGTTGTGATATATGTCGTCGACCGAGCGGTGAAGCTTGGTGCCATACACATCTTTATATATGGCGCCGGCAAAGCCCGAGCAGTCAACGCCCGTCTTGCTTGTGCCGCCAAGCCTGTAGCGCACACCCATCCAAGCCGCAGCCTGACGGTAGAGTTTTATGTTGTCTTTTTTGGTGATTTGGATGCCAAGCTTTCGCGAAAGAGCGTCGCGTTCGTCGGCGGCCGCGTTGCGCGACGATGCGCACGATGCCATCAGCAACACAGCCGCCAGACCAATCAGTGTATTTTTGGCCAACCAGCCCACCCTGAAGCGGTTTATTTTTTTTACCGATATTTTGATTGCGCTCAAAACGCGATTTTCTGCCATCATTGATTATGTTAAATAGAGTGCGGTTTGTAAATTTTTTCGATTTTTTCTTTAAAAATGATGTTTTTCGTCGGATTTATCCTGATTGTTACAAATGTAAATCGTAGCAAATTTGCCACAAGATTACTTTTGTAAACCAAATTTTACTGCTTTGTTTACATCTTTTGCCAGGCTTGGACCGTAATAAATGAAGCCTGTGAAAACTTGGACGAGCGTTGCTCCGGCTTGCAGTTTTGCCATTGCGTCGTCGGGCGACATTGTGCCGCCAACACCAATTATAGGCAGCTTACCGCCGGTTTTCTGGCTTAAATATCTGATAATCTCAACGGAGCGGTCGCGCAGCGGTTGGCCGCTCAGGCCACCGTTGGCAATTTCCTTAATGCGTTCGGCGCTGGTGTTCAATCCGTTGCGAGTGGTGCTTGTGTTGGCGGCCACCACCCCGTCGATGCCGTAACGCTCAATAATAACAAGCGACTCGTCAATCTGCTGGAAGTTCAGGTCGGGCGAGATTTTCAGCAGAATGGGCTTATACACAGCCTTTTGCTTGCGCAGTCCGGCCAGCGCCGACAAGATTTTCTCAAGCGACTCCTGCCCTTGCAGCTCGCGCAGATTGGTGACGTTCGGGCAGCTGACATTCACGCTTATGTAATCGACATAGTCGTAAAGCGCCTGAAAACAAGCCACATAGTCGTCAACTGCATTCTCGTTAGGCGTTACCGAATTCTTTCCGATGTTGCCACCAATAACTATTTTACGGTTGCGTCGGCGCAGGTTTTTGACAGCATTCTCAACGCCTTTGTTGTTGAATCCCATACGGTTTATCAGCGCGCTGTCAGCCGGCAGGCGGAACAGGCGCGGACGCGGGTTGCCTGGCTGCGGACGCGGCGTTACTGTGCCAATCTCGACGTGGCCAAATCCCAGATTGCCAAGCATTTTATAAACCTCGGCATTCTTGTCGAAGCCGGCGGCAATACCTATTTTATTAGGGAATTTGATGCCGCAAAACTCTGTTTCCATTTGTAAACTGCGCGGATTGTAGAAGTGTACGAGCAGACGGCCAAGCCCTATGCCATTAGCCACTTTCAAGCCTGTATTTATCACAGAATGAATGCGTTCGGGGTCGATGAGGAACAGCAGCGGGCGGATAAATGTCTTGTACATTGAATGTTGTGTTTGAGTGTACTGAAAATCGTTATTAAACACCCAAATATAAGCATTGCCAAACGATGAAAACCAATACCGCAAAGCCGATTTTCACCATTTTGCCAACAATGCCTCCAATGGTTAAATGGCTTATTTACTGTCTATTATAGATGGAGAAAGTATTGTCGGTGTAGAGAACCACAATCTGCTGCACTTCGGCAGAGCGCTTTACGGCTTGCGCGGCGACCTCAGTAATTGCGGCATTTGCCTCCAAAGCAGTGTTTGCTGCCGGCTCGGACTGACTGTCGTTGTGTTTGTTTGCGTCTGGTTCCGGGAATGGCAGCTGCGGATCCTCGTCGTCGGCACGGCTGACTGTTTTTTGCTCATAGCCTGGAGGAACAACGGGTTCTGGCTCCGGTTCGCCAATCTCGTCGAAAATGGTCTTCTGAACGGGCTGTCGCCTTATTTCGCCTCGCCCCATCAGAAGCCAGTCGGTGTTGTAATGGGGAAATGCGGTGAGAATCTTTTGCAGCAGGTCAAGGCTCGGCCCGCTGCGGCCGTTTAAGATGTGCGACACATTGGAGCGCTGGATACCGACCAAATCGGCAAAAGCAGAGGCTGTCAGGCCTTCGGAATCCATTATTTTTTTTATGCGTTCACTTACTTCCATAGTTGTGAAATATTGTGGTTACAAATGTAATATTTTGATTTTTTATACATGTTTACAATTGTAATAATATTGAAATTTACAAATATGCACAAAATCGTCTTACTTGTATTTTTAACATTAAAGTTGTGATTGATGTAATTGATATATTTTATTGGCTAATAGTATTTTAGCGTGTAATTATTGTGTAAAATATGTGCAAATCGGCAATTATAGCCATATCTTATTAAATCAACGCTATAGATAAAATATGTAATTTATTGA
>CAMHPA010000012.1 GCA_946186925.1 uncultured Bacteroidota bacterium
GATGAATGAGAGTGCGGGTTCTTTGTCGTCGAGTATTTGAATTGCGAATATAACCAACTGACAACATTGACCTTAGGCAATAACACGAACCTGACCAAAATAATTTGCAATGACAACCAACTGACAGAATTAAATTTGACAGGCTTGACCAATCTAACCCTTCTTTATTGCTATAGTAATAATATTGAATCGCTGAATTTGAGCAATTGCACAAATCTGGTCACGCTATATTGCCATGAAAACAATCTGGAAACAGTGAATTTAAGCGGCTGTACACAATTGAAAAATTTCTCTTGTGGCAGTGAGGAAGAGCAAATAACAACTCTTGATTTAAGCGGTTGCGCAAACCTTACTTCACTCGATTGCCATAGTCCGCTGACCGAGCTCGATTTGAGCGGATGCTCGAATCTGACAAGTCTTGCATTGGAAAACATTCAGTGTGAATTGAATTTTAGCGATGTTCCAAAACTGGCGCAAATCGAGTTGTACAATTACCAATTCACCGAGTTGGATTTAAGTAATTTACCACAACTCAACGATATTGCTTTATACAGCAGTGATGAGTTGGAAACGCTCGACATTAGCAATTGCCCCAAACTGGAGACAATCTACACGGAAGGCTTGAATAATATTGCCAATATAACAGCCACTAACAATCCGAAGTTAGATGATTTCTACATTGAGTGGTCCGATAATCTTTCTATGGTCGATTTAGACGGTTGCAGCGGGTTAAAGTATTTTAGTGTAAGCGCCGAAAATCCTTACACACTCAATATGAGCGATTTCGAAAATTTGAGATATTTCAGCTCGTCGGAGATCGAAGGTGGTTTTACTTCACTACAATTAGGCAAATGCAAGGAATTGGAAGAGTTGTCGATCAGTGTTAATGAAATGCCTTGTAAATTCAGCTTTAGCAACTTGTTAGGCATGAGCGATGCCAAAGTGACTAACGTGAGCGGTGCAACCAAATCGGGCTCGAACTATATTACAAACGCAACAGCCGATGAAATATCGTTCGAATACAGCGGCAAAACATGTTATATCTACTATAGTGGAATCAAGCACATAGGCGGCAGTAACTACAGTTACTCGTATTATACGGCTGCAACCGATAATGCCAACGGCTCTTACACACAGGCATTCACTTGCGCTTGCGGCAAAAGTGTAACCGAGACCGTCAGCTACACCAAGCAGGAAGGAGTGTTCCTCGATGTGCGCGGTCGCACGGGCGATATGACCTGGGTGCAGGATTACACCGACCTCAAAGGCTACCGTTGCGACAAACTGGCACATCTGAATGCTCTAACTACCCAACAGATGGGGCAGCTTACCGAATTATATTGCACAAACGCCGGATTGACAGGTCCAATCAATTTAGGATTTAGTCGAAATCTGCAAATAGTCGATTTCAGTGGTAATAGTCTGACAAGTTTGAATGTGATTTCCAATACTCAACTGCGGAAATTAAACTGCTCGGGCAACAAGCTTACCGCTTTGAGTTTGAGCAGCAATATGCAGCTGGAGAGCCTCGACTGCTCAAACAACCAAATTACCCAGCTCGACGTAAGCAACCATGCCAAACTGAAAAGCCTGAACGTCAGTCTCAATAAAGATAAAAATAATTATAACAGATGGACGTTGAAAAGTCTGAATTTAGATGGCTGCACGGCTTTGGAAGAGTTCTATTGCAAGGATTGGGTCTACGATGATGATGAAAACATCGGAACAATTTTTTATAATTGCTTAAGCGACCTTGATTTGAGCCGATCCACCAATTTGAGGCATTTCGAAGGAAGCGCCTGTTTCCTCAATCTGAGCGGCTGCACCAAATTGAGATATGTGAAAGCAGGAGGTTTTTCGGTTGAATTGCCAAACACCACAACAATCGACACTCTAATATTGGGTGGACACCTTTGCCTCGACCTATCAGGAATAGGCAAACCCGAAGTTGTGATAATAAATATGTTTTCGTCCGACGCGATGTATGTGCCGTGCGCATTCTCCGATTTCTCAAAATTCAATTGGGATGAAACAATTTACATGACGCACATTTCAAACATGGACATGTCGAAAATCTATAGTACTGTCGGATTCTCTTATAATGCCCATGATGGAGTTTGGAAACCGAATGACCTGTCGCAAGAATCTTTTTCTTCAGGTATGAGTTATTACTACGACAACGGCAACCCCAACATTGAGAACGGACAGGTGTACTTCGATGGTTATCATATCGAGCATGACTTCGAAAACAGCTACAGCGGTAAGAAATCATACGTCGGAGACATTGATTATATATATAATACAGCTGAATATAAAAACGGTTACATTACTTGCAAATACAAATGCGACCGTTGCAAGCACTCGTGCGAGGAAGAACAATGGTTTGCTGTTGGAACGCGGAACGGAAAAGAATACAACAAAGGCATTTTCCTTGATGTTACAGGCTGGTCTGAAAAAGACATAACAAGAAAGGCCGATTGGCTTAATGGTATTAAAAACATAATAACAGGAATAAAATTCGATAAGAATTCCGTCACTATTTGGAATTATTTGAATAAGAATATTATGCGTGAAATCCATTGTCCTGAATTGGGGAAAGGCAAGGTGTATGCTCAATATTACAGTACGTATTATAATTACCCGAATCTGGAGGTTCTTGACATTTCGGGCAACAACTATACATATAACTATAATTCAGATGGCAAATACTATGTGATGGATTTAAGCAACAGTCCCAAATTGAGAGTACTCAAATTAGGAGGAATGGAAAACACCAACAACAAAATAAAGCTGAATGTAAGCAACAACCCCAACCTTGAGGTGCTTGATTGCTCAGGAACAAGTCTGGTTGATTTGAATGTCAGCAACAACCCCAATCTGAAAGAGCTTTATTGCAATTATACTGACAGCCGCTTGTATGGCGATAAGGTGTTGAGCGCTTTGAACGTCAGTGCCAATCCGAAACTTGAGATTCTCGACTGCGGTAGCAACCAACTGACCGAACTTGATTTGAGCAATAAAACCGAATTGCGAATTCTTAATTGTGAATACACAAAAATAAGCAAGTTGGATTTGAGCAATTGTCAGAAACTGGTTGAACTAAATTGTAATGACGCCAACAGACTGTATGGCAAAACATTGGATTTGAGCAACAATCACTTCTTAAAATCGGTATCCTGCCGGGAAGTCGGATTTACAGAAGTAGATTTAAGCAGGGCAAGCCGTTTGGAGTATCTCTATATTGAGGGCAACGAGGGTATTGAATTAGTTGAACTTAATTTGACCGCGAGCAAATGCCTGAAAGATGTCAATGTTGCCGCTTGTGGACTCAAAACACTCAAATTGAATCCTGATTGCAATACACTTACAGTGTTCGACTGCAGTATGAACGAACTGACTGAATTGGATTTGAGCAAACACACTAATCTGACAAAATTGTATTGTTCTTCCAACAATCTGACAACGCTGAAATTGCCCGAAGGTGGTGCAAAACTCACGCGCCTCAATTGCTACGAGAATCAAATAACCGATTTGGATTTAAGCAAATTCAAAGGAAGATGCCGCATTGATAGGAACCAATTGCTTTATTCCAATTTGTCAAAAGTTAAAGTTGAGTCGTCTTGGGATAAATATGATAACCAAGTCCGCCACTTCGACGAAATGCCTTGCACATTCCGCTTTGCCGATTTGGCTGAGGGCATGAAAGATGCCAATGTTTACAGTTATTCAGGTATTGAACCCGTTACTGTCGGCTCAAAGCAGATGTGGCATGTAACCGCAACCAATGGCAAAATCACCTACTATTACAATAATGGTAACGATGAAATTGCAAATGTACAGCACACTATCACATTTGATGAGCTGGAGCATACGTACATTACAAGCGGTTCGCAACGCTACTACACTGATAGCGTTCCTGCCACTTATGATGCTGCAGGTTCGTGCGTAGCACACTATCCGTGTCGTTACTGCAATGAGGAGCTTACCGAAGAGATTGTTATCGACAAACTGCTCTACAAGGTTGCTGTAAAAGATGCTCGTTTGGAAGGCAGTCAGGTTGAATTGGGCTTCGATGATGAATTCGCACCACTTTCAACATTCGATGATTACAATGCAAAAGGTAGTTCTGTAACGTTGAATTTAGAGAAAAACACCGGGCTGCAACTGCGAGCCATTGCCCCCGAGCACTATAAATTTGCCCGTTGGAGCGATGGTGTCACAAGCAGTCAGCGCACTGTAGTAGTAACTTCCGATACAACATTGTTGCCAATATATGAGTTGGAAAACCACACAATCAGTGGTGTTGCTCAAAATGGTACAGTTGAGGGTACGGGAACATTCTCGTATGGAGCCAAAACATCAGTCAAAGCCGTGGCTGCCAAGTACTATCACTTTGTTGGTTGGAGCGATGGCAACACCGACAATCCGCGTAAGATTGTAGTAAACGGCGATGCCACTTATACCGCAGAATTTGAAATCAATACTTACAAGCTTACGACTGTTGCCGCCAACGGCTCAATCAGCGGAGGCAACACTTATGCTCATGGTGCCGAGGCAACTCTCACCGCTACAGCAAACGAAGGCTATCACTTCACAGGCTGGAGCGATGGTGTCAAGACTGCTCAACGTACTGTAATTGTAACATCAGATACCACATTAACAGCTCTGTTTGAGGCACACAACATTGTTACTGATGCCGCTGTTGCCGCCACCTGCACCACCGATGGCAAGACCGAAGGCAAACATTGCTCTGTCTGCAACGAGGTGCTTGTTGCACAAGAGGTTGTTAAGGCTCAAGGACACACCGAGGTTGTGGATGCCGCTGTTGCCGCCACATGCACTACCGATGGCAAGACCGAAGGCAAGCATTGCTCTGTATGCAACGAGGTACTTGTTGCACAAGAGGTTGTAAAGGCCCAAGGACACACTGAGGTTGTTGATGCCGCTGTTGCCGCCACATGCACTACAGATGGCAAGACCGAAGGCAAGCATTGTTCTGTATGCAACGAGGTGCTTGTTGCACAAGAAGTTGTTAAGGCCCAAGGACACACCGAGGTTGTGGATGCCGCTGTTGCCGCCACATGTACCACTGATGGCAAGACCGAAGGCAAGCATTGCTCTGTATGCAACGAGGTGCTTGTTGCACAAGAGGTTGTAAAGGCCCAAGGCCACACCGAAGTTGTGGATGCCGCTGTTGCTGTCACCTGCACCACCGATGGCAAGACCGAAGGCAAGCATTGCTCTGTATGCAACGAGGTACTTGTTGCACAAGAGGTTGTCAAGGCTCAAGGACACACCGAAGTTGTGGATGCTGCGGTTGCTGTCACCTGTACCACCGATGGCAATACCGAAGGCAAACATTGCTCTGTCTGCAACGAGGTACTTGTAGCACAAGAGGTTATTAAGGCTCAAGGACATACCATAGTGGTTGACGCTGCCGTGACACCAACCCATACTGCAACAGGATTGACCGAAGGCTCGCATTGCTCAGTTTGCGGCGACATAATTGTAAAACAAGAAATTATACCAATGTTAGCTGAAGATAAGGTTTATATTATGACTTCAGCCGAGAATGGCACTGTTAGCGGTTCAGGTGAATATTCGATTGGCGAAGTGGCAACACTCACCGCTACCGCTGCCGAGGGATATCACTTCACAGGCTGGAGCGATGGCAACAAGGATAATCCGCGCAAGGTTACCGCAGAGGCCAATGTAACTTACACCGCTGAGTTTGCCCTCAACAGCTACACCATCAGCGTTGTAGCCGAGAACGGAACTGTTACAGGTGCGGGCTCCTATAACTATGGCGACACCGCAACACTAGCAGCCAGCTCAGCAAATGGTTACCGCTTCCTACGCTGGAGCGATGGCGTTGCCGACAGCGTGCGCACCATTGTAGTAACCAGCGATGCCACCTACACGGCTTTGTTCCTTATTTCAAATCAGGAAACATTCACCATTACAGTCAATGCCGAAAACGGAACTGTTTTGGGGGCCGGAGTTTATACTGAGAACGACGTGGTTACACTCTTCGCCACTGCCGCTGAGGGCTACCACTTCGTTGGTTGGAACGATGGTGTTACCGAAAATCCGCGTACGTTTACAGCAACTGCCGACGCCATTTACACAGCAGAGTTTGCCATCAACAGCTACACCATCAGCTCTGTGGCCGAGAACGGCAAGATTGAAGGTGTGGGCACTTACAATTATGGCAGCACTGTCACACTCAGGGCCTATCCGGTTAAAGAGGGATACCACTTCGGCTGCTGGAGCGATGGCTTCACCGACAGCGTGCGCACCATTGTAGTAACCAAAGATGCCACCTACAAGGCAATCTTCCTCAGCAACGGACAGAAGTTGGTTTCTATCTCAGTTAAGGCCGAAAACGGAATTGTTTCTGGCGGTGGATTCTATGGCGAAGGTGAGACAGTCATCCTCACCGCCACTGCCGACTATGGTTACATCTTCTCAGCTTGGAGCGATAGTGTTATCGATAATCCGCGCAGCGTTACCGCAACTGCCGACACCACCTTCACGGCTCTGTTTGTGGAGCAGAAATACACCGATTTGACTTACCACTACGATTCGCTGCCGTGCACGTTCACTCTGCCCGACGAGATTAATGGCGTCAACCTGAAGATGCTCATCGGCGATATGACACGAATCGACAACATCGCCGGTGCCCGCTGGAACGAGACCGATAGTGTCTGGGTTGTAACATCAACCGACAGCACCATCAGCTTCAACATCAACAGCGGTCTGCCGATGATAGGCATTGTCCGTTGCAAACTCACCTTCGATGTGCTTGTTCACTCGTTCAGCAACGCGACCTACACCGACAGCGTTCCGGCAACCGAGACTGAAGACGGCTGGTGTCTGCGTCACGGCATTTGCGACCATTGCGGTGCCGAAGTTACCGATACCGTCATAATCAAAGCCGCAGGCACGACAGCAATTGTTCAGGAGAGTGTTCAGAATGTGATTGTCTATGCCACCGGTCTGACCATTCATGTTGAAAACGCTGTTGGCGATGTGATGCTGTACGATGTCAACGGCCGAGCCATCAACCGTGCCACAGCAAACGAGGGCGAGACAGTTGAGTTCCGCGTTCAGCAGATGGGGGTTTACATTGTCAGAACAATGTCAGGAAGTCAGAAAGTTATTTGCAATAATTATTAAAATCATTAACGTTGCGGGCGGCGAAGAAAAGTCTCCGCCTGCAACATTTTTAACAATACAGAAATGAAAAAAAGTTTATTAATGCTTACAAGCATCATCATTTGCGCTTCCACTTTTGCAAGCTGCAACAGCGCTACCAATGGCAGCGACACTACCAAAGCCAAACCGCAAACCTTCATCGAGCGGCAGCAGAAGGCGCAGGAGCGGAAGGCGGCTCAACAAGCAAAACAGCAGGAGGCGCGCGAAAAACGCGAGGCTGAGAATAAAGCCGCATGGGATCAGTTCAATGCCATGAGCGACAAGGAGAAACGTGAGTGGATTAACGATCAGAAAGTCCGCCTCGACCGTCGTGACTCAATCCAGGCCGCCAAGCGAATTGAGATGGAAAAGAAATGGGCCAAGTTCAATGATATGACTATGGACGAGCAAGTTGAGCTTTTGAAAGAGCGCGGTGTGACTCCGCATATTCACCAGCATGCCGAGGGTGAGCACAATCACAACCACAGCCACAAAGAAGGCAACCATCAGCACAACCATCAGCATGGCAAAAAGCAACCCGCACCACAACTAAAAGACGTGAAGATAAATAATGTACCGATGGACGAGAAGTAATCGCCGTACAGCGTTTTTCAAACAGTGGATACCAACGCAGAGTGTTCTTGAAAATTGACACTCTGCGTTGTGTTTTTTATCTTCAGTAAGCGGCCTATCCCTCAAAATCAGTAACATTCAGCCTCGATGCGGCTGACATATATCACCACAGCTGCTGTTTAGAACCCATTCGCAACCGATTGCACAACTTCAAGACTTTTGGTACTTTTGTCGCCGGATGAGCGTGGCTCGTCGAATGTTTAATTTAAAGAATATGATTATGAAAAAGTATCTTTTTTTGACAATGGTTGTTGCCCTTGTATTTGTCGCATGTGAGAAAGACAATGAGCCAACACCCGAGCCGATTGATCCTGTCGATCCACCGATCGACACCGTTGAATACTTTCTGAAAACATACGTTGACCGCTCTCTGCACCCGGATTTCAAGTTCAGCGGCGCGCTCGATGTCACAGAGTTCCACAACAATAAGAATGGCGTGCGTGACACGGTAACCGCCCACTTCGACGAGATTGTGGCTGGCAATGCCATGAAATATGGTTCGGTGGTGAACGGCAGCGGAAAGATGGATTTCAGTCGTGTGAAGACATTTGTGAGTGATGCTAAGAAAGCCGGCCTCACCATCTACGGCCACACTCTGGCCTGGCACTCGCAGCAACAGCCCGGCTATCTGCTTGGCTTGATGGCCGACAAGGAAGTTGATGTGCCTGACAATGAGAAGATTGATATCGCAGATGTTGAAATCAAATACAGTACTTTAAAATCGTGGAACTATTGGAAAGCCGATTTTGTTCAGGCAGATAATAATGTCGATTACTCGATAAAAATCACAAAAGAAGGTGTTCTTATTACGAACAAAAAGAAAGCCAATGACAACTATATGGTTCAATATCAGATAGCCGGCAATCTGATGACAAAAATCGGCACCAAGTACACAATGACAATAAAAGCAAAAGCCACCGGCGACGCCACATTGAATTACAGTGTGGGATCGTGGTATCCCGACAACACCAGCGGAGCAATAACCATCGATACCACCATGAAGGAGTATTCCGTAACAGTCAGCCCCAAAGTCGACGGCGGTTTTGTGCTGCTCCAAACGGGCAATTTCGTTGGCGACATCTTGATTGAAAGCCTTGTAATAACGCATAAAGGCAGCAATAAAACTCTTGCCATGACGGCAGAACAGAAGCGCGACACACTCGCCTGGGCCATGGACCGCTGGATTGCCGGAATGATGGAGGCCACCGACGGCTACGTTAAGGCCTGGGACGTTGTGAATGAGGCTCTCTTTGGCGACGATAAGGATAAAGATGGTCTGTACGACCTTCAGAACTACGAGAACAACAACATCTCTGACCCATCAAACGTGTCGTCGGGTACGTTCTACTGGCAGGCCTTTATGGGCGACCTCGAATACGTGCGTACCGCCGTGGCAAGCGCCCGCAAGCACTTCAAAGGTAATCCGGAAGAACTGAAGCTCTTTGTCAACGACTACAACCTTGAATCGGACTGGGATAGCAACAAGAAAGTGAGGAGTCTTGTTGAGTGGATCAAGAAGTGGGAGGCCGACGGCGTTACAAAAATCGACGGCATCGGAACACAAATGCACATCAGCTGCTTCGAAGATGATGGCATTCAGAGAAACATTGAGAACCATATTGTTACAATGTTTGAGATTATGGCCGCTAGCGGAAAACTCTGCCGAATTTCGGAACTTGATATGGGCTATGTGCGAGGCAACTCAAGATGGAATGGGACAAAACTCAAAACCTCGCAACTGACCGAGGCTGAACACCAAAAAATGGCTGATTTCTATAAGTTTATAGTCAAGAAATACTTCGAAATTATTCCTGTGGCGCAGCAATACGGCATCTGCCAATGGTGTCTGACCGACGCTCCTGCCGGTGGTGGTTGGCGTGGCGGTGAGCCCGTGGGCATCTGGACCGAAGGCTTCAAACAGCGCAAGGCTGCCTATTATGGTTTTGCCGACGGTCTGGCCGGCGTTGAATAACGGCTGCCGAAAACAACATCACGTGCCGGTTTCCGCAATGTCGGAGGCCGGCACGGTTGTTTTGGTTGTTTTATATAGGCAGTGGAAAAAATTTAAACCAATATAAACCGCCACGAAGAATCTGTGTTTTGGCGGGATAAACTACCATAACTCGCCAAATCTCGGTAATTTTTATAGATTTGGCGAGTTATAATGATATAGTTCGCCAAATCTTAGCGTGTCAATGCAAACAAATCGTCGAGTGTTACTTCGTTCTAAACAATACCGGAGTGGCTGTTTCGGTTTATGCCGAATGTGGTCACAAACGTTGTCTGGACCGATTGCGACGGACGCGCAACTTTATGCCTCAGCGGTAATGTATCATTCGGTCGCATTGTAACCACATAGAGACGTAATGCATTGCGTCTCTACAATATACAATGCATTGTGTTTCCACATATCATACCGCCAAATCGGCCAATTCAATGGTGGTGAGCATTTCGGCAGTTAATTGTTTCTCTTGTGCAAGGCGGTTGGCTTGCTATGCCTCGCTTGTTTTCGCACAGATGACACGAGATAACACAGATTAACACAGCGTTTTTTGAACGCAGATTTAACTGATTGAACGGATTTTCGCGGATTTGAAATTATTTAATAAATCGGATTTGCAAATTCAACTTCATAAACAACTCACCATTTTCTTCATAGATAGAGCCGAATTTGTGGCGAGTTTGACTTGGCGTTTCAAATCGAGTATTGTAAAATAGATAGTCTTCCAAATCGTTGCGGTCGAAAAAGTGGTAGCAAACCACGTCACCATCTTCTTTAACTACAATGTAACCGCCGTTGGCGTTGAATTTTCCTTGCCAAGGCGTCGCGGCGGTCATTCCAAGCGCAAACGCGAGCAGAAACTGTTTTACCTTGTATTCATAAATTGGTTGTTCACTACACACTATATGCAATGGGTCATTTTGCGTCAACAAAGCAACTGCAGATTCCACTGTTCCCGCAATTTTTCTATAATGATACAACAAGCATTCCGCAACAATTCGTTCCATTCCTAAATCAAGCATCATAAGATTGTTGTGCATATTGCTATCCGCCACTTTCAAAAACGTAATGTTTGAATGGTGCGCATCAAGGAACTGAAATTTATCTTTAAATGATTTCAAACTATTTACTTGTTCAATCAGACCAACGTCGAAATTGCTAACCTTATAAATGAAATTTGTTGCTCCAGATGCATTTATGAGCGTTGAATCGGCACCAAGTCTCGACTTTATGCTGTAACCCAATTCGGGCTTTGAACCGGTGTGCAGATTATGTATCACGATGCGAATATCGGCTTTGTCTGATGATTTTGCACAAACTTCCGAACATTTTATTTCTTCCATAAATTGTTCGATACCGTCAATATTTTCGGACCCTCTGATGCTTTTTATGTAATTCAAAAGCCGGGTTGCTTCTGTACGAAAACGCTCTTGCGGAACCTCGAACTGAACCATTTGTCCTGACACCAAAATGTTGTTTTTGGCCGCCTGAACCTTATAACTGATACGGTCGGGGGCATCATTACGGAAAACTTCAAGAATCGGGTAAAACCTATCATCGTAGCGGTTCAGACGCCCGTCGCCACAATAAAGACGGCCATCGGCAAGCAACTTTAGAAAAGTGTAAAGTTCCGACCACTCACCCTTGTTTTTCGATGCGCTCATAGCAACTTTTTGTTTGATAAGGTTTTAAGAAGTTGCTCTGCTGTGGCTTGAATGGCGGGCACGGCAACCGAATTGCCAAACTGCTTGTATGCCGAAGCGTCAGCAACCACGATTTTGAAATCATCAGGGAAACCTTGCAGGCGCGCCCATTCGCGCGGTGTCATCCGGCGAAGACCGTCGGTATTGTATTCGCCCTTTATCCGCGTTGTTGGTGTCAAGTCGGTTTGGCGCTTGTCGATAACCAAATTGCGCTCCCGGCCCATACCACCAACCACAATGGCGTTTGCCACGGCATTGTCGTCTATCACCTCGTAGCCGAAACCATTGCCTTTTGCCGCGTGACGTTCCTTGTGCGCAACCAGGGTGTTTACGTATTGCGTTGACAAATAATATTTTGAAGGTACGGGGTTTTCCTCGCGAATGTCGATAAAATGCTTCGTAACTTCTTTCTGCTCGGGATAGACAAAATCCTCTTTCTTTATTCCCAAATCTTTGCGGAACCCAACAATGTAAATCCTCTCACGGTGCTGCGGAACACCGAAAAACATAGCGTTCACAATCTGTGGGTCGGGAACTACATAGCCAACCTCATCAAGCGTATTCAAAATGGTTTGTAAGGTGCGACCTTTATCGTGAATCATCAAGCCTTTAACATTCTCAAGGAAAAAGGCTTTAGGTTGTTTGCGTCGCAAAATTTCGGCCACATCGAAAAACAATGTGCCGCGAGTTTCCTCGAAACCACGCTTTTTGCCAGCCAACGAGAATGCTTGACACGGAAATCCGCCGCAAAGAATATCGAAATTGTCGGGTATGAAACTTTTGGTACGTTCGCTTGTTATGTCGCCAAATGGTACATCGCCATAATTCGCAAAATATGTTTTTTGTGCCTGAGCATCCCATTCCGACGAATAAACGCACTGACCGCCAAGATTTTGGAACGCCAGTCTGAATCCGCCAATACCAGCAAATAGGTCGATAAAGGTGAATTTTGGTTTTTCAGGTGCCGGAAACGGAACGTTGAAAACATCTTTGAACAAATAAAGTTGCGTTGCGTCTGGTTCATTAACTTCATTAGAACCTTCGTTTTCGTTTGACTTTGAAAACCATTGGCTAATAAACTGTTGAGCCTTGTCATCGTAAGTTGTAGAATACTTTGACTGACGAAGTTGGATATAATGTGTAACTATTGCAAGTTGGTCGGCAATCGAAATCTGTTCGCCACTCGCATCAAATTGTTGGCTACTTGATTTTGAATTTATTGTGCTGTTTTTCAAGCCAATATCAGCCAAAGTCAGCGGTTTCCCGCCACTAACGCTTTTTGAGTCCGTCATCATTCTGTTTTTTAGGTCGCGTTCACCATTTCACCTAAAAAACATTGCGGTCTGATTTTGGCACCCGGCAAAAAAAATGTGGACATTTCCTCATCCACATTCCAGGTGCTTGGCCAGACCTTACAAACCAGATAAGGAATGCCCACGCATAACACGTGAGCATTCACAACTATCTTCTGGTTTGTAAATTCCTTTGCGGCCAAGCTTTGGAATGTTTTCAGATTAGCGGTAAACGCTATTGATTAATAATATGTTAGTTCAAAAAATACTTTCTGTTTCGTACTATGTTTTTAAGTTTTATCTCTCACAATTTAATTGCAATTATGCGCCCACACAAATCCTCTCATTTGCGGAGAGAGTTTTTTGGGGAACTACATGGTTCAAATTGTCCCATACGACAAAGGCTCTATCGAATCATTGTCATAGCTGTCGGTCTATTCAGATAGCCGATTTACAAACATACAAAAGTTTTTGAAAACTATTCCGCCGCTGTTGGCGATGAATGTCTAAGCCTCTGAGGCCAAATCTTTCTCCTTGACTTTCGGCAGCAGGATTCTGAATGTTGTGCCTACGCCAATTTCCGACGACTGCACCATTATTTTGCCTCGGTGGTAGTTTTTCACAATGCGTTGCACAAGCGACAATCCCAAACCCCAACCGCGTTCCTTGGTGGTGTAGCCAGGCGAGAAAATGGCCTTAAACTGGTTTTTGGGAAGTCCTTTGCCTGTGTCGGTCATTAGAATTTCGGCAAATTTGAGCGTCTCATTCAGCTTGATGGTGATGCAACCTTTACCTTCCATCGCATCAATGGCGTTCTTTATCATATTCTCAATCACCCAGTTAAATAGCGATGTGTTGAGGCGCACCATCACATTGTGATTGGTGTTGTCTTTGATGTCGAGGGTGATGTTGGCAGATACGCGGTTCCGCATATAGCCGACAGCCGTATTGATGGCTTCAGTCAGGTTGGTAGGCTGAAGTGTCGGCAATGACCCGATTTTTGAGAAACGGTCGGCAATCATCTGCAATCGGTCAATATCTTTCTGCATTTCAGCTACATATGTGCTATTCTCAGGGGTTTGCCGCAAGATTTCAATCCATGCCATCAGCGATGATATTGGTGTGCCGAGCTGATGCGCTGTCTCCTTCGACATTCCAATCCAAACGCGGTTCTGTTCGGCCCGGCGCGATGAACTGAATGCTAAATATGCCACAATCAAGAAAATGGCTATTATCGACATCTGTATGAACGGGAAATGCGCCAGCTGCCTCAAAACCGTCGAATCGTCATAATAGATGAAATTTTTGTGGTTTCGTGGCAGATTGATGACAATGGGGTCGTGCTTTGCGGCCATCTCAGTCAGCCGCTTGCGGTAATATGCTGTGTCGTTGGTTTTTGAGGTTGGAATGTTCATTGTTGAGATGACGCTGTTGTCGTCGTCAGTCAGAATGACAGGAATAGTGGTGTTGTTGCGGATGATTTCAAGATAGAAACCAATCTCATTATCGATGTTGCTGATGGCTATCTGACGGGTGGCCTCGGCCCAAATCTGCATGCGTTTCTGCTCCTCTTCGGCAATATTGCTGGTCAAATTGTTGGTATAGTATATCGACACGCCGCCGATGAGTGTGGCGCAGACAAGGATGAATGTCTTCCAAAAAATTTTATTTCTATAAGCGTTCATAGCAAGTATAACGTTTTGCTGTACGGAATATTGTTTTTGAGTGATGTGAATTGTGTAAAGAGAAGTAACGTTTTGACGATTACGGTTACACAAATGAGGTTGTTCCCCCCGCCAGAAACTCACTCTTCGTCATCGTCCCACTCAATCACAAAGCCCGATGCGGGCGGCGGGGTGGTGCTTTTCTCTTCGGTTTTGATGGTGGTGTCCTTCTTGAACAGGCCGAACTCGCGTTTCAGAATCTGTTTCACTTCTTTTTTCTGCTGCTGTAACTCGTTGCGCAACTGCTGTTTAAGTTCCACTTTGTCAAATTTCACCTTTGTCTTGTCGCCCGTGCGGGTGGCCACAAGGTATAGCGATGTGTGGTTGCCGCCATCGTCTTCAACAATGCCGTAAGGCGTGGTTTGCTGCAGGCGTTTGGCTTTGCCGCGCATAAAGTCGCTCAAAATCAGCGTGATGTGATACTCGTAATCGCCCGTGAACTTTTGCGTTCCCGCAACAGCAACATCGCAGGCATTGCAGGCCACATCCATCTTTGGAATTGTGACTGTGCCGCCGCTGATGGTCATATCGTTGGTAAGGGTTGAGAAGTGCAAGTCGCGGAACTCGTCGATGCGGGTGAAATCGGCCACGCTATTGAGCGCTTCGAGCCCGTGCAGACGGCCATTGGCAATCTTCAGACGACCGTCGAAATCCATATTCCGCACATCGGCAGAATCGCCTGCAAACGGCAGCAACAGCGTGAAATTCGAACTCAGCCGCCCTTCAATGTTCTCGTTGGTAACGGTAGTCTGCCCGAAGTTGTCGAAAGTGCTGAACATCTGATTGATATCGATGCTCGTGACCGAACCTTTGCAAGCCAACTCGCGGTGCTTGCCGCTGCGGTAGGCCACGCGGACATCGGTGCTGCCACTCAATGCATTGAATTTCAGCCCGTCAACATCAATATTGTCGCCTGCGTAGCGCAGCCGCCCCGAAATGTTGTCGGCACGGAACTTCTTGTAACTGAAGCCTTTGGTACTCGCCATCAAATCAACCTTGTAGGTAATCTTCGACGGCTCGCCGTCCGATTTGGCAAACAATGATTTAATCTGCTCATAATCAAACGCATCAGTGGAAACCGAACCGCGAATGTCCATTGCGGGATAGGGCTCGGCCACGGCTTTGAGCAGATTGCCGATGCTTCCGCTGAACGTCACGGGAATATCGCTCAGGCGGCCGCTTGTACTGCTGATTGTCAGTGCGCTGCCGTTGAGCGTGGCCGCGCCATCGACGCCTGTGAGAGTGATGTTGGAGCCGTTGGTGTAACTTGCCTGCTGCAGTTTGAGTTGGCACCGCGGATTGAGTCGCAGAAAGGCTTTCAGGTCGAACGCTTTGTTCACATCGATGGGGCCGCTGATGGTGAGCGAGCCGTCGGCAGAGCCCGTCAGACGGTCGGGGCGGCTGCTGAAAATCAAGTGGTTCCACTCTTCGAGCCGAGCGTTGGTGTTCAGTTTCGCATTGATGTGCGGCTGCTTCAGATTGTCGATGCGAAGGTTGCCCGTCAGGTGGCTTTGCCCCGAAGTGACATTGATTCCGCTGATTGACACAAACGACTTGGGGCTGTTGGCGTAGCCGCCGTTGTTGAACGTGCCTTTCAGGCTGACACTGTTGAGTTTAAGGTCGAGTTTGGGGTAACTGATGTCGGCGTTGTCGAGCCCGAAATTTGCCACAATCTTCGGTGACGAAAGATTGCTAAACTTGCCTTTGACGGTGGCGTCGAACCCAACCAGTCCCGAACTGCGCACGGTGGGTTTCTCTTGAGTGGCTAAAGTGAAGTAACGCAGCGCGTTAGCCACTTCAATCTTGTCGCCGTGCAGCGCAAGGTCCACGTAGGTGTCATTAGTCAGCAGAACAGTTCCTAAAACACTGATGTTGATGCCTTTAGACGATAGTTGGCCCTTATTGATTCGCAGCGTGTCGTTCTTCATTGCAAGGTCCATCTTGATGCGCGTGGGCGCCAACGGCACAATCTCAATATTGTTGGCCACAATCCACTGCAGCGCCACCGAGCCCTTTGTCCCAATCTCAAACTGACCGTTGTTGAGTTTGCCTTCCGCTTCAAAATCAGGCATATACCATTCGGCACCGTTGCCTTTGTAAAGGTTGCAGATTTGTATTTTGCAGTCTTTCAGTCCCAAATGCCCAAGATTGATTTGCATATCAGATTTGCCCGCCGATGTTTTTTTCTCTTTGATAATGTGAAAGTTATCATTACCGCGCTTGTCAATCAGAATAAAAATCCGCCCATCGGTGACCTTCACCGAGTTCAGTTCCAACTCGTTATCTAAAAGTTTGCGGATATTGAACGACAGCGATAACTTCCTGACAGCCAGCAATGTGTCGGCTGTAGTGCGCCCAAAACCCTTGTGGCTGAAACCTTCGGCAGGCGACTTAACAATCACATTGTCAAGCACTATCGACGCGTACGGAAAAGTGTTGATGAGCGAAAAATGTATGCCGTCAACGTTCACGGGCGCGTTCAGTTCGTTGTTGATGGCCTGAATGCTGTAGTTTATCAGCCTGTCTTTCAGCAGAATGGTGCCGCCAACAACGGCGCTCACAAGAACCACCAGCACAATCGCTGTCCAAATAATAATCCGTGTCAGAATCCTGCGCATAGTATTTGTTTAATCGGTCAATCGGTGAATCGTTTAGTTTTAGACTTCAGACTACGGACAACAGACTACAGTCAGTTTTGTGCAGCCTTTTCATTGTTAATTGTTAATTATTCATTATTAATTGTTTACGTTTTTCACCCAACACCAAAACTTCTAATTTCTAAATCCTAACTCCTAATTATCAATTATTTCTGCTGTTTCGGAACAAGGTTCGTTTCTCGTCTTCGGTCAGGCCGTTGTAGCCCGACTTTGCAATCTTGTCCAAAATGGCGTCTATCTCTTTCTGTTCGTTGTGTTTACGTGCGTTGTAGTCGTAGTCCGATTCGGCGCGGCGGTAACCGCCATCGGTGCGTTTGTACGAAACCTTCATCTTCGGTTTGCGCTTGAAAATGCCTGATACAGCGTCGATTACGCGGCCAACCCACGCGGCAATATCAGTCCCCTTGCGCAGACTTGCAATGTAGAATATTCCGAACAGCGCGCCGCCGATGTGTGCAATGTGGCCGCCAGCGTTGGCGCCGTCGAGCATCGCCAAATCCGAAATAAGGCTGAAAACAGCTATCCACTTGATTTTCACCTGCCCCAAAAACAGCAGATAAACAGTGTAGTTGGGCACGTAAACGGCTGTGGCCAAGACAATTGCGTAAACAGCAGCCGAAGCGCCGATGGCCATCGCATAGGTAGCGTCGAAAGCGGGGAAAATGTTGAAAGCCAGCGTGTAAAGCAGCGCGCCAGCAATGCCGCCGCAGATGTAAACGTTCAGCAGTTGGCGGCCCGTGAAGTACTCACTGAAAATCCGCCCGAACCAAAACAGCCATAGCAGATTGAACAAAATATGCAGAAATCCCTGATGCAGAAACATATAAGTGACCACGCCCCACGGATGGCGAATCAGATTTTCCCATCCCGCGTAAGCGCCCAGAAACTCAACCACAGGATTGGCCGCCTGAACGCCCGACAGCATCATCACAATATCGACCAATTTCACCACAACAAATACCGCCAGATTGATGTAAATCAACCTGTTGAGCATATTGCTCTGCTTGAATTGTGACCAGAGATTGTTCATTTTTTCATCTTTTGTTGGTGTTGGGTTTTAGGTGTTGGGTGTTGGTTTTTAAATTACTAACATCTAATACCTGAAACCACTAGTTAAACATTATACAGACTGCTAATGTTGCGCAATATTACAGAAAAAAGTGATTTTCTATGAATAGACGAACTCTACAACTTTTCAAGATTATCAAAATGCAATTTTTACATCTTTTCGAGATTATTGAAGAGCAAAAATCACAACTTTTCAAAGTTAACTGGTCTTTTACACAATTCATTATTTGTATGAATAATATTTATATTTGTATGAAAATTAGACATTAACAGCAAAAACTAATTATGAGACGAATTATACTTCTATTTTTCGGCATACTGTTTTACTCTAATATTTGGGCAGATTGTGAGATAACGATAGTTGGCAAAATAGTACAAGTTCCCAATCCGTGTTTGGATTCCCCCTGCCTGCCTGGAATAGTGTATGCCATTGAGAATGACACATCTGTTTTCATCATATCAATTGGCAAAAAATGGCTATGGGCTGACCAATCTCTAATCATTAATAATACTACCCTTGAAACGAATGATTCTGTGGCGATAATTGGCAACATAAATTGCGCGAAAGACATAAATCTTGATAAATATTACGAAATAGAAGTAAGTTCTTCTTATGCTTTAACCACATCGATAGAAAACGAAGAAAACCCTCTCAAGGATGTCCAAGTTTATCCGAACCCTTGTGATTCATATTTGAATATCATCCTAAAACCTAACGTTTCTGAAAAATCATTCATTCAATTGTTTAATTCATCTGGTCAATTGAAGTTCGAGAACAACACCTCAACAGAACTGACAATTGATATGAACAATTACGAAAAGGGCATTTACTTTTTAAGAATCGATAACGGTAAAATATCTGATATAAAGATAATTAAGAAATAAGGTGATTCCTAAATTTCCACCCATCAAAGTCCCGTAATCCGCTTAATATCATTCAGTTTATTCAACGCTTCAATAGGCGTAAGATTGTCGATGTCGAGATTTTTTATTTGGTCGCGGATGTCTTTTAGCACAGGGTCTTCCAACTGAAAGAAACTCAACTGAATACCCGACTGACTCTGCGGCTTGACATCGGTTTCGACGCTGCGGCGCGATTTCTCAAGGTCGCGCAGAATGTTTTCGGCGCGGGCCACCACGCTCTTGGGCATTCCGGCCATTCGAGCAACGTGAATTCCGAAGCTGTGGTTGCTGCCACCAGGAACCAACTTCCTCAAAAACAGCACTTTCTTCTCAACCTCGCGCACCGAGACGTTGTAGTTTTTCACCCGCTCAAACGTCTTTTCCATCTCGTTAAGTTCGTGATAGTGAGTGGCGAACAGCGTCTTGGCGCGATATTTCGGGTGGTCGTGGATGTACTCAACAATGGCCCACGCAATGCTGATGCCGTCGTAGGTTGATGTGCCGCGGCCCAACTCGTCGAGCAGAATCAGGCTGCGCTCGCTGATGTTGTTCAGGATGCTTGCGGCCTCGTTCATCTCAACCATAAAGGTCGATTCGCCCACCGAGATGTTGTCCGACGCGCCCACGCGGGTGAAAATGCGGTCGATGAAGCCGATGTGCGCCGACTGCGCGGGCACATACGAGCCAATCTGCGCCATAATGACAATCAGGGCCGTCTGCCGCAGCAGCGCCGATTTTCCCGCCATATTCGGGCCCGTGATGATGATAATCTGTTGGTCGTCGTCGTTCAGCACAACATCGTTGGCCACGTATTCCTCACCAGGCTGCATCTGCGTCTCAATCACGGGGTGGCGGCCGTTGCGGATTTCAAACGTGCGGCTCTCGTCAACATCGGGGCGGCTGTAGTTTCGAATCTGCGCCGTGCTTGCAAACGACAACAGACAGTCGATTTTCGATAACAAGCTCGCATCCAGTTGGATAGCCGATACAAACTCCGATACGGCAAACACAAGGTCGCTGTAAATCTTCTGCTCGAGCGCCAGAATCTTTTCCTCGGCACCCAGAATCTTCTCCTCGTACTCCTTCAGTTCGGGCGTGATGTAGCGTTCGGCGCTCACCAGCGTCTGCTTGCGAATCCACTCCTCGGGCACACGGTCCTTGTAGGTGTTGCGCACCTCGATGTAGTAGCCGAACACGTTGTTGAAACTGATTTTGAGCGACGGAATCTCGGTTCTTTCACTCTCTTTTTGCTGAAGTTCAATCAGATAGTCTTTGCCCGAATAGGCGATGTGGCGCAACTCGTCGAGTTCGGCACTCACGCCCTCGTTTATCGCGCCGCCCTTGGCAATCTGCACAGGCGGGTCCGATTGAATCTCTTTTTCGATGCGCTGACAGATTGACGCACAAGGATTTAACTGCTCGCCAATGGCCTGAAGCGCCGCCACACCCGACTGCTCGCACACCTTTTTCACAGGCCCGATGGCCTTCAGTGCGTTCTTCAGCGCCAGCATCTCGCGCGGGTTGATGCGCCCGAACGTCACCTTGCTGATGAGTCGTTCAAGGTCGCCAACGTTCTTCAGTTCGCCTTCAACAGTCTGTTTAGCCTCAACATTATCAATAAAATAGGTCACAATCTGCTGACGTTCGTTGATGGCCGTCACATTCTTCAGCGGCAGCGACACCCAGCGTTTCAGCATTCGCGAGCCCATCGGTGTCAGCGTGTTGTCGATGATGTCGATAAGGCTGTGGCCGTCTTCGTTCAACGGACTGAAAATCTCAAGGTTACGGAACGTGAAACGGTCAATCCACACGTACTCGTCCTCGGCAATGCGGCGGATTCCCGTGATGTTGCCAATTTGCGAGTGTTGGGTGATGTCGAGATAGTAAAGTATTGAACCAGCGGCAATTGTGCCCAAAATCTGACGGTCGATGCCGAACCCTTTGAGCGACTGCGTCTGAAAATGTTTGAGCAGACGGTCGGTTGCGGCCTGCTCCGAGAACACCCACTCGTCGATGGCGTAGATGTAGAACCCCATCCCAAACAGTTCCTGAAACTGCTCCTTGGTGCCGCGCTTGTAGATGATTTCTTTCGGTCGGAAACTCTGTATCAGTTTGTTAGCGTACTCAACACTGCCTTCGGCCACATAAAATTCGCCAGTTGAGATGTCGAGAAACGCAATGCCCGCCATCTTTTTTTCGATGTAAACCGATGCCAGGAAATTGTTCTCACGGTTCTCAAGAATGTTGTCGTTTGTCGATACGCCAGGTGTAACCAATTCAGTAACACCGCGTTTCACAAGTGTTTTGCAAAGTTTCGGGTCTTCAAGTTGTTCGCAGATGGCCACCCGCTGCCCCGCCCTCACCAGTTTCGGCAGGTAGGTGTCGATGGCGTGATACGGGAATCCAGCCATATCAATGGGCAGCGTCGAACTCGATTTCTTGGTGAGCGTGATGTTCAGAATCTTTGCCGCCTTCACGGCATCTTCGCAATAAGTCTCGTAGAAATCGCCCACGCGGAAAAGCAGAATGGCATCGGGGTGCTTGGCCTTAATCTGGCTGTACTGCCTCATCAGCGGCGTGTCGAAAATGTCTTTGCCCATTTCAGTGATTTTTATAACAAGCAAAACTAACTAATCGCACGCGAAATGGCCTTTGTGGCAAGGCGGATTTTTTAAATGGTTGTTAACAAATGTTGTAATTTACCTAATTCCCAGGTATTTATGAGTCTGCAACGATAGTCGCCAGTGCGGATGCGCCATAATGTAGGCGACCGTTTCGCTCGTATTCTTGCACGAGCAGGGTTGCAGAAAATAGTGGTCGGCTTTGATGGCGGTGTGCCATTTCTCAACGTCGGTGCCGACCTGAAAAACCACTTTCACCTCGTTGGCGGCTTTGAGCACGGGCGAGCTGCCCTCTTTTGGCGATACGGTCACCCAGTCGATGTTGGCGGGAAGCGGACAGGTGCCGTTGGTCTCGATGGCAACCTTTCGGCCCTCGGCGTGCAGCAAATCAACCAGCCGTTCCGACACTTGCAGTCCAGGTTCGCCGCCGGTGAGCACCACCAGTTGGGGTGCAAATTGCGCCACGGCAGCGGCAATCTGCTCGTCGGTCATTTCGGCGGTGGGGCGGTGGTCGGTGTCACAGAAGGGGCACGCAAGGTTGCAGCCCGCAAAACGCACAAAAACAGCCGGCGTTCCGGTGTTGTACCCCTCGCCCTGAAGGCTCTCGAAAATCTCGTTAATCCTTCTCATAGGTGGCAATGTTGCCCTCGGTTTCCTGAACAGTCACCTTGTAGCAGTTCTCAATCTGATGACAAATCCAGTAGGCCAGATTCTCGGCCGTCGGGTTGATGTCGCCCAGAACGTCGTTAATCACCTTGTGGTCGAGTTGGTCGACAATCACGCTTTTGATGCGCGAAAAATCGACAACCATACCGTCGGCGTTCAGCTTTTCGGCCTTGCAATAAACGGTTACAATCCAGTTGTGGCCGTGCAGGCTCGTGCACTTGCTCTGATATGGCAGGCTCAACCTGTGAGCCGATGAAATTTCAAGTCGTTTCGAAACGTAGAACATATTGGTGGTAAGTTTTAAGTTTATAAGTTATAAGTTTTATGTGGTGTTGGGGGTTGGTAAGGGTTTAGGGTTAAGTCGCTTCGCTGTTTAGAAGTTTAGTTTCTAAACCTCTAACCTTCTAACCAATTCACCATTGTTAATTATTGAGGGTTTGTAGAGACGCGGCGCGCCACGTCTCTACGGTTCCGATTAAACAATTCTTAATTTTCATATTCTGTCGTATCTTCGATACCCGCCAGCCGCAGAGCCTCTTTGCGTTCAATGCAGGTGGCGCAGCGGCCGCAATGTACCTTGCCGCCTTTATAGCAGCTCCACGTTTTCGAGTAATCGACACCCAATCGTTTACCCTTTCGGGCGATGTCGGCTTTCGAGATGTTGGTGTACGGCGTTAGCAGCGTGATGCCCTCGTAGGTTCCTGCCTCGATGGCGCGGCTCATAGCGTCAGCAAACTGCGGACGGCAGTCGGGGTAGATGGCGTGGTCGCCGCTGTGGTTGGCCATCATCACGTGCTTCAGGCCGGCAGTCTCGGCCATTCCGGCTGCCACCGCAAGCATAATTCCGTTGCGGAACGGCACCACCGTCGATTTCATATTCTCGTCGGCATACGAGCCTTCGGGAATGGCGTCAGCCCCTTCGAGCAGCGAACTGTGGAAATATTGCTTGAAGAAATCGAGCCGCACGGTTGTGTGCTTGATTCCCAGCTTTTTGCAGTGATATTCGGCAAACGGAATCTCGTCGGCGTTGTGGTTGCTGCCGTAGTCGAACGATACAGCCAGTGCTATATCGTTTTGATACTCATATAGTAACGTTGTGCTGTCCATTCCGCCGGACAGTATCAGAAGGCTGTCTTTCATAGCAATAATGGTTTAAAATGTGCGGTTCATCTGCGCCAGCAAACGCTGTTGCTTCAAGGCTTGGTGAGCCTCGTCGGCGTAGTTGGCGAAGGGGTAGATTGAAATTCCGCCGCGCGGTGTGAAAATGCCGTAAACCTCAAGGTATCGCGGCTGCATCAGCGCCACAAGGTCTTTCATTATTATGTTGATGCAGTCCTCGTGGAAATCGCCGTGGTTGCGGAAGCTGAAAAGATAGAGTTTCAGCGACTTACTCTCAACCATCCGCTCGTCGGGAATATAGTTGATGTAGATGTGCGCGAAATCGGGTTGCCCGGTTTTGGGGCAGAGCGTGGTGAACTCGGGGCAGTTCAGCGTTACCAGATAATCGTTCTCGGGGTGCTTGTTGACGAACGTCTCAAGCATTTGCGGCGCGTAGTCGGTCGGATATTCCGTCCGTTTGTCGCCTAGCAGGGTTACACCTGCCAATTCTTCTTGTGTTCTCATATCGTTTTTAGTTTTAGAGGAAAAACTGAAAGCTCTTTTTGCGGGTGCAAAGATAGAAAAAATGTTGTTTGATCAGCTAGTTGCTGAAATGGATGGGAAGGCTACCATGTGATTTATTGGCGGTAATGATACCATGGGCTGAACATACCGCGGTCATGCATGGTTTTGTTTTGATACCAATAATATAGTAGTAGAAGCACAAAAAAACAAACTTCGTATAAACGAAATTTGTTTTGCTTGCTGATAATCAATAATTTTCTATTATTGATTTACTCATCGTATCCATCACGGAACTTCCCGCCTTTTTCCTGCCCGTGGTCATCGTCTTCGTCGTCGCTGTAACTGATGTGGATGGCCACCCATTTGTCGTTCAAGGGCACTTTGGCCACGCCCGATAAATCGTACTCGCTCAATAGGTTGAACACGGTTTTCTCGTTCAGGTCGGTGCCCGATTTGGGATAGCAGAACCAGAGTTTGCCATCGGTTTCAACGGCATTCATCGCTTCGCTGAGAAGTTCGTCGGCTTCGTCGCGACTCTCGGCAAAAATCTGCACGTAACTGTAGTAGTCTTCCACTTCAGTGTGCACATCAATGCCTTCATTTTTAACCAATTGCAGAAACTCTTTGGGGGAATTGAGAATCAAAACGGTCTTACCGCCGGTAAGACTGAGTTTTTTCAAGATAGGGTTCATTTATTGCATCAATAAATATGAATTAGTAGCGCCAAAGTAAATGAAAGTTTTATTCGATACGCACTGAGCACAAAAAATTTTTATTTGCCTCGATATTTTGGTTCAACAAATATTGCTTTTTAATGTACGTGTCACATATTCAATAGATTAGGTATGCTGTTTACACATCAGCCACACACGCCATTCTATCGGCCACTAAAAACAAACGTCTGTTGTCGTAGTCCGCCTTCCTTCAATCCTTAACAATTTCCATCTCATCAATCAGATGGCGGGCGCCAGCGTACTTGTCGATGAAAAAGAGCACGAAGCGGATGTCGAGACAGATGTTGCGGCAGATGTCGGCATCGAACTGCAGGTCGCTCATTGTGCCTTCCCAAACGCGGTCGAAATTCAGGCCGATAAGGTTGCCGTCGGCATCGAACGCGGGGCTGCCCGAATTGCCGCCAGTGGTGTGGCAAGTACTAATAAAACAAACAGTTAGCGACGAATCGGCATTGCAATACGGACCGAAATCGCACGCCGCCGAAAGTTGTTTCAGGCGGTCGGGCACTGTGTAGTCGTAAACGTCAAGGTCGCACTTTTCAATTACGCCGCCGAGCGTTGTGAACGGTGCATAACTGACGGCATCGGTGGTCCGATAGCCGCTGATTTGGCCGTAAGCCACACGGAATGTGGAATTTGCGTCGGGGAAGAAACGCTTGTCGGCAAAACACTCGCGCTGCAACTGCATAAACAGCCGCTGAAAATCGTCAGTTTTCTTGAGCGATTTTTGCATAGGCGTTTTAATGTTTGAATAGGCAGCGTCAATCTCGACCGTGAATTTGAAAAGCGGGTCATTTTCAATCTTTTTGCGCGCTTTCTCGGTGTAATTTCTGAAAGTTGCGAAGGCTTTTGTGGAATCGGCCAGCAGCGATTTTTGCAGCAACTTGCCGGTCAGTCCACCAATAAATCCCACGGCCCCGCGCAGCGAATTAGGCATATAAAGCGTGTCCGCATTTTCAAGATATTCAAATTCAAGCATTTGCGTGATCAACTGGTCTGTCTTCAAATCGTAATCGGCATAAAAATCGCGTAACCAGCCAATGATTTTCGTGCGTTTTTCTTCGTCGGTGCTATTGCCTTGCAGAACGGTGCGGATGTCGCTGCACAAATCAATCATTTCCGATTTGTAGAACGTCTCGTCGATTTGCAGTTTTGCACGCCTATATTTCTGATATACAGCATATTCTTTAGCATAATCATCGAGCAGGGTTCCATATTTCGCCTGGCGCAGAGTGTCGGCGGCAATCCAATCGCGCATCAGCCGCTCGCGTTCGCGTTTCTTTTCAACCACGCGCTTGGCGGCAAGTCCGCGGCGCTCGCCGTCGAGTTTCTTCCACGCATTGGCAAGGCTGGCAACCTTGCTGGTGTATTTTATCATCACCGCCTGGTCGGCGCGCATCCGTTCCTTAATAATGTCGATGGATTTACCGCGGGCGCTCACCACAATCGGATCATAGACATCTTGCGTGGCGGCAACGGCAAACGACGGCAGATACTCGTTGGTGGTTCCAGGATAGCCCATCAGCATCACAAAATCGCCTTCGCGCTTCTCTTTTGCGTTTATTTTCAAATAGTTGCTTGCGCGATACGGCACGTTTTCGGCAGAATATTTTGCAGGACGGTTCAGGCTGTCGGCATAGATGCGGAAAATGGTGAAATCGCCCGTGTGGCGCGGCCATACCCAGTTGTCGGTGTCGCCGCCGAACTTGCCCACCGAAATGGGCGGCGTTCCAACCAGTCGTACATCTTCAAAAATCTCATACACAGACAGATAATACTCGTTGTTGCAATAAAAAGCATCAACGTGAGCCTTCAGCCCTGTGCTGTCCGACACACGACTTTCAATTTGCGATATATTGCTGTTTATCACTTCATTGCGGCGTTTAATCGTCATAGTGTCGCTCACACCTTCGAGAACCTGAGCCGTCACATCTTCCATACGTCGCAGAAAGCAGACGCCAATGTCGTTTCTGCCCAACTCTTCTGCCTGATTCATAGCCCAAAAGCCGTTGGTAATGTAGTCGTTTTCGAGCGAACTGTGCTGTTGCACAACGCTGAGTCCGCAGTGGTGGTTGGTGATGACCAAGCCCTGAGCCGATATAACCGAGCCGCTGCAGAAATGCGAGTATGGGCGGTCCAAATCGACGAAGCCCACAACCGCACTGCTCAGGCATTGCTGGTTGATGTTGTAAATATCGTCGGCAGTCAGGTGCAGGCCCATCTCGCTCATCTCGCCAATGTTGTTCTCAAGCAGAAAAGGCAGCCACATTCCTTCGTTGGCACGAACCGACAAGGCAAGCAAAATGCCTATAAATGATGTTATTAAGCGTTTCATAAAAATGAAGTTTTTCGCGTGAAAAATAGCAAAAAACGCGCCAAATCGGCAAAATGCGGTTTAGGAACTCAATCGGCCTATGGAATGTCGCAAAAATCACTGAATAGAATTGGCAAAAATCACTGAATGGAATCAACAAATATCACTGAATGGAATTGGCAAAAACCACTGAATGATAGCGATTTGAACCGTCGAATTTGAATGATAAAAATCACTGAATGAAATTGGTAAAAATCACTGAATAGAATCGCGTAATATCACTGAATGAAATCTACAAATATCACTGAATTGAAACAACAAAAATAACTGAATAAAAATTTGTAAATATCAGATAATGATGTATTTTTGCATTCATAAAATTATGCTCGAAACTATGGAAAATGAGAATTATAAACCACGGCTAATCGACAAGCATATAGACGAAATGCTTGAGATATTCGGCGCACTGTGCGTTGAAGGTCCGAAGTGGTGTGGAAAGTCGTGGACATCTGCGCACCATAGCGCGAGTGTAATATCGCTTGCTAATCCGGCCGATAATTTCCAAAACCGACGGATGGCGGAAATGAGTCCCGACTTGGTGCTCGACGGTGCCGAACCGCGCCTTGTCGACGAATGGCAGGAAGTGCCGCCCATTTGGGATGCCGTGCGCTACAAGGTCGATGAATCAACGCGTAAAGGACGATACATTCTGACAGGCTCGGCCACCCCGAACCACAAAGGAATAATGCACAGCGGTGCCGGACGCATTGCGCGCATCAGAATGCGCCCGATGTCGCTGTTTGAGTCGGGAATTTCAAGCGGAAAGGTGTCGCTTGAAGCCATTTGCAACGGAACCCTTCCGGCCGTTATGACGGGAAATGTGCAACTGAGCAAACTTGTTGACCTGATTGTGCGCGGCGGTTGGCCGGCAAGCCTGAATTTGAGCATCGAACGTGCTATGCAACTGCCACGCCAGTACCTGAAGGCTGTGGTTGAAGATGATGTTTACCGCATTGACGGCGTAAAACGCGACACTGCCAAAATCAATCTGCTGCTACGCTCGCTGGCGCGGAACGAAAGCACAACAGTGTCGAACAAAACAATAAAAAACGACATCAAAGCAATTGATGATGAAGACATTGACCTGAACACAATTGCCAGTTACCTTGATGTGCTGAACCGGCTTTTCCTGCTCGACAATTTGCAACCGTTCAGCGGAAATTTGCGTTCATCGCTAAGGCTTAAGCAGATGGAAAAACGCCGTTTTGTCGACCCGTCGCTTGCTTGCGCCCTGCTCAAAATAACCCCCAAAATGTTGTTCAACGACCTAAACACTCTGGGCTTTATGTTTGAGTCGCTCTGCGTGCGCGATTTGATTATATATTCGCAAATGTTTGACGGGCAAGTATTCCACTATCAAGATTACAACGGCAATGAGATTGATGCTGTGATTGAGATGCCCGATGGCGGCTGGTGCGCATTCGAAATAAAATTGGGGGCGAACCAAATTGATGCCGCGGCCGCGAATCTGCTGAAAATCAGGGACAAAATAGCCGAAGACCCCAACGGTCGCCCACCGAAGGCACTGTGCGTCATCAGCGGACTGGGAAGTGCCGCCTATACCCGCCCCGACGGTGTGATGGTGGTCCCAATTTCGGCATTGAGAGAGTGATTTAAAATGAGACAATTATGCAACAGACCGTAAATCTATACGCCAACCACAAAGTGACCGACTGGCTGCCAACATCGGTGAAAGAGATGGCTGCGCGCGGCTGGGACCAGCCCGATGTGGTGCTGTTCAGCGGCGACGCCTACGTTGACCACCCTTCGTTTGGGGCGGCTGTGATTGGGCGCGTGCTTGAGTCGCAGGGGCTGAAGGTGGTGATTGTGCCGCAACCCAACTGGCGCGACGACCTGCGCGATTTCCGCAAATTCGGCCGTCCGCGAATGTTTTTCGGTGTTTCGGCTGGCGCGATGGACTCGATGGTGAACCACTACACCGCCAACAAGCGCCGCCGCTCGGACGATGCCTACACCGCTGGCGGAATTGCTGGCCAAAGGCCTGATTATGCGTCAGTTGTCTATTGCAACATTCTGAAAGAACTCTACCCCGACGTGCCGATTGTTCTGGGCGGAATAGAAGCGTCGCTGCGGCGGTTTGTGCACTACGATTATTGGTCCGACTCGCTGAAACCCAGCATTTTAGTCGATACAAAAGCCGATATTTTGAGTTACGGAATGGGCGAGAAAACGCTCATTGAACTTGCCACCCGATTCAAGCGCGGCGACACCGTTGAGCAGATGTCCGACCTGCCGCAAATCGGCCACCTGCGGCCCGCCGCTGATTTTCAGACAATTAAAACCGATGCGGACATTGTTCTGTCGTCGTACGAGAAAAGCCTGAAAGACAAAGTGGCCTATGCCGTTGATTTCAAGACGATTGAAGAAGAGTCGAACAAATGGCACGCGCGGCGAATTCTGCAACTTATGGGTGACAAACTGCTGATTGTCAATCCGCAATACGAGCCGTGGACGCAAGCCGAAGTCGATTTCTCGTTCGACCTGCCCTACACGCGCCTGCCGCACCCGCGCTACAAGGACAAGACCATTCCCGCCTACGAGATGATTCGCCACTCGGTGAACCTGCACCGCGGCTGCTTTGGCGGCTGCTCGTTCTGCACCATTTCGGCGCACCAGGGCAAGTTTGTGGTGAGCAGGTCAGAAGAGTCAATTCTGAAAGAGATTGAGAAAGTAACGCAAATGCCTGATTTCAAGGGCTATCTGTCCGATTTGGGCGGACCGTCGGCCAATATGTACAATCTGCACGGACAGGACACCACAATCTGCGAGCGCTGCAAACGGCCGTCGTGTATCTTTCCGAACATTTGTAAAAACCTGAATACCAATCACGAACCGCTGACAAAACTTTATCAGAAGGTGGCCGCCAACCCGAAAATCAAAAAGGCTTTCATTGGCAGCGGCGTCCGCTACGACCTTCTGCTCAACTACGACCTCCCCACGCCCGACAAGTTGGAATATATCCGCCAACTCATTGTGAATCACGTAAGTGGCCGACTAAAAGTGGCGCCCGAGCACACGTCGGATGCGGTTCTGCAAATGATGCGCAAGCCACCGTTCGCGCTCTTTAAGCAGTTCAACAAAATTTTTCAGACTGAAAATCAGTGTGCCGGGCTCAACCAGCAACTCATTCCGTACTTCATATCGAGCCACCCCGCAAGCACCAAGCGCGATATGGCCCAACTGATGCTCGAAACCAAGAAACTCGACTTCAAACTCGAACAGGTTCAGGACTTTACGCCAACCCCGATGACGCTCTCGACCACCATTTACTACTCGGGAATCGACCCCTACACAATGAAGCCCGTGTACACCGCCCGCACCAAGGACGAGAAACTCGAGCAGCGCAAATTCTTCTTCTGGTACAAGCCCGAGTTCCGCCGCCAGATTGACGCCGAACTACGGCAGATGGGGCTTTCAGCCGATTTGGGCGGCAGCGCCAAAGGCGGCTCGTTCAACCCGAATTTCAAGCAAAATGTTGGGTGGAAAAATCCGCACCACCCATCGGCAAATGGTGAAAACAAAAGCAAAAACACCAAAGAAAAAAAATCTAATTTTAAAAGCAGAAGAAAGTAAACGGCTGATTTTCAACTAGCGATTTGTAAAATTTGAGCACCGCCGAACGCGCGGCTTCCAAGAATAACGGACTCGGAAAAAATCACTTAAATTGCAATTTAAATACTCAAAATTAAAAACGAAAGAGCCGGATTGGTTGTTCATTTGTCCGTTCAAAAAAATGGAAAGATGAAAAAGATTTTGGCTTTGGCAACGATGGCTTCGTTGGCGGCTTTTTTCGTGCGCTGCGACAATTCCGACGACAAGATTATTCCCGAAGATGAGTTCCCGAACAACAGCAAACTGGTTACCGGCATTGAAAAACATACATCTGAAAATCAACTTCTTGGCCTTCGCTTCACAAAAGATGACAACCCGAATTCGTTGATTCAGAATTACTCTGCAACCGTTTCGTCGGGCGATTCGATAATGGTTTTTATACCATATTTGGCTGATTTCAAGCTAATTGCCGACTTTAGCATCGGCTCTGGCGCAAAAGCCTACGCCCAGGGCGCCGAGCAGATTCCCGGCCAAACCGTCATTAATTTTACTAAACCTGTTGAATTTCAGATTGTTGACACCGATTCCAACTACGTGCACACATACATAATAAAAGTGTATAACAGTGGCCTGCCGGTTGTTTTCATCGAGACGCCAGGCGGTAAAGACATCACTTCAAAAGAAGAATGGATGGACAACGCATCGATGCGTATATATTTGAAAGACGGCAAGTTGGATTACGATTCCGATGAGTCGGGAATGCAGATTCGCGGACGCGGAAACTCAACTTGGGACGCAACCACCGAAAAACGTCCGTACGCTATCAAACTGAACAGCAAGGCCGAGATTCTGGGTATGGCAAAGCACAAACGCTGGGTGCTGCTTGCCAATTATTACGACGCCACATTTTTCCGCAACGATTTTGCCAACTACCTGGGACACAACTACACAAACCTTGACTGGACGCCCAGCGGCGAGCCGGTTGAGCTGGTGCTGAACGGTGTGCACAAAGGCAATTACTACTTGTGCGAGCAAGCGCGGATGAGCAAAACCCGCGTTCCGGGCGAGTATTTGGTTGAAGCCGACCGAAAGGAAGGCTCAGGCCAGATAACCGGAATTAAAACCGGTAACTTCTTCAATGTCAAAGATGTGGCTGCCGACAGCGTGGAAGATACCGACCCTGCGGTTGTTGCCCACGTGAAAGGCATTCTCGACCGTTTCGAGACAACTCTTTACAGTGATGACTATCTGGATGCCGACAAGGGCTATAAAAAACTCATCGACCTTGAAAGCTTTGTTGACTGGTTCTTAATCAAAGAGTTAAGCAAGGATTACGATGGCAATATGTTCACAAGCTGCTACTGCCACATAATGGCCGACAGCACAATCCGTATGGGCCCGATTTGGGATTTCGACCTTGCCTTTGGCGGCAATCCGTTTGAGCAGCTGATGGGTGGTGGTTTCGGCGGATTTGGCGGGTTTGGCGGATTTGGCGGTTTCGGCGGAACCGACTATGCGTGGTACAATGAGCCCGAAGGCTACCATATTGCTGACGCCGACTGGTTTGTGCAAATGTTTAAGGACCCTGAGTTCATCGGTCTTTTGAGCCAAAAGGTTGACAATATGGTTGCCGGCCTTGACGACATTATGCTGTATATCGATAAAAATACTGATTATCTGGCACTTTCGGCTTCGGCCAACAAGGTTGGATATTCAGGGTCGAACCCGATGTCGGGCTTTGGCGGCTTTGATTGGGGATGGGGCAACACATCGAACACCAATGCGACCGCTCAGAAAAAGCCCTACGCCGAAGAAATGCAGGTGATAAAAACCTTTGTGAGCGAACGCCTGAAATGGATGCAGAACGACTTGAAGACGAGAAAGTAAAATATGCATAATGTTAGCTTTTGTGCATGACATTGGCATGATTGTGAACCAATAAGATTATTCTATCAACATATCAAATAAAAAACGACAGTAGTTTGCAGGCAAAGAGCGCAATTTCCAAAGGCAGAAGGTTACAATGTCCGGAGAAGTGAATTTTGAAAAACCAATGTGGTTGGCTAGGACTTTTCTATATGTTTGCCGAAAAAATGCAAATGAACGACTGCAATATTCGTCCGTTGACAGACAGCGAGAAACCTTTGCTTGCTGATTTTCTATATTATGCCATTTTTGTGCCTGACGGAGTTGATGCGCCACCGCGCGAAATTATTAATATGCCCGAATTGCAGGTGTATATTAATGGCTTTGGAAATCAGCCTCATGACTTTTGTTTTGTGGCAGAATTAGATGAACATATTGTCGGTGCGGTTTGGGTGCGCGATATGCCCGACTATGGCCATGTTGCCGATGGTGTGCCATCATTTGCCATTTCGCTTCGTCCCGAATATCGGGGTCGAGGCATCGGCACAAAACTGATGCAATCAATGCTCAACCATCTGCAAACGCTTGGCTATTCAAAAGCATCGCTTTCAGTTCAAAAAGTCAATTATGCCGCGCAATGGTATAGTAAGCTGGGATTCAAAATTGTTGGAGAGAATAGCGAAGAATATATTATGATATATGAGTTTGCATAAGGGCAGATGGTAATATAGGATTTTAAAGTGCTTCCCATCACACATTTGCCTATGGCAAAAAAAACACATCATAGTCTTTTGTGGAATCCGAAAAAGACTATCTTTGCGCCCGATTTTTAAACATTTAACAACAATAAATTATGTCTGTAAGAATTCGCTTGACACGACAGGGTAGAAAGGCAGCCGCCTACTATCACATTGTCGTAGCCGATAGCAGGGCACCACGTGATGGTAAGTTCATTGAGAGATTGGGTAGTTACAATCCTAACACAAATCCTGCTACTATTGAACTTAACTTCGAGCGGGCTCTTTATTGGTTGCAAACTGGTGCTCAGCCATCTGACACCGCAAAATCACTCCTTTCGAAACAGGGCGTTTTGATGAAGAAACACCTGCTCGATGGCGTTAAAAAAGGCGCATTTGACGAAGCAGCCGCTGAGGCTAAATTCGAGAAATGGGTAGCCGAGAAGAAATCGAAACTCCAAGCCGCTAAAGACAAAATCAAGGCTGACGCAAACACTGCGAAGAAAGACCGTCTTGAGGCAGAGCGCAAAGTGAACGCCGCTAAAGCAGAGGCTCTTGCAAAGAAGCAAGCTGAGGCAAAAGCTGCCGCTGAAGCTGCCGCAAAAGAAGCTGAAGCAGCTGCCGCAGAAGCAGCGGCTCCCGCCGAAGAAGCTCCTGCAGCTGAAGCAGAAGCTCCAGCAGCAGAGTAATCTGTAAAGTATGGACGTGCAGGATTTTGTTGAAGTAGGCAAAATTGTCAAAACACATGGTGTGAATGGCGAAGTAATTGTTGAACTCGACAATCCCGCAATACTTGAAGACACAACTGAACCCGTGGCCCTTGAAATAGAAGGACTGCGGGTTCCTTTTTTCGTTGAGCAGGCCCGAGCCGTTAGCGCACAACGCGCACGCGTGCAGTTCGACTGCACCCGCACCGAGCAGCGAGCCAAAACACTCGTGGGCTGCAAGTTCTTTGTCTCGCCCGATGTTTTCGACGACATCGACGACGAGTACGCCTCGCCAAACGCCATTGTCGGTTTCACTGTTGTGGACAAGCGCCACGGCGATATTGGCAAGGTTCAGTCAGTTGACAACTTGAATATCAATCCGATAATGGTGGTGGGAGAGAGGCGGGTTCTTATTCCATTCCACCCCGAATTTGTTACCAAGATTGATTTTCACAAGCGTCAAGTGCGCGTGTCGCTACCAAACGGTTTGCTTGAAATCAATTGACAGTGGCATGAAAATGCCATTTATGTTGGGACGTTATTCACGTCCCAACAAAAAAATCCGCAGCCATCGCTGACCGCGGATTCCCTACCAATTGTTTAACTTAAACCTATTTCAATTTCTCTTTAATCGCCTTCGACTCAGCCTCGTAGCCAGGTTTGTCGAGCAGGGCGAACATATTTTTCTTGTAAGCCTCAACGCCAGGTTGGTCGAACGGATTCACGTCAAGAATGTAGCCCGAAATGCCGCACGCCAACTCGTAGAAATAAATCAGTTGGCCCAGATTGAACTCGTCGAGTTTCGGAATCGAGATGCGGATGTTTGGCACACCGCCGTCCACGTGGGCCAGAATGGTGCCAAGTTCGGCCATTTTGTTAACCTCGTCGATATGCTTGCCCGACAGGAAGTTAAGTCCGTCAAGGTTTGCAGCGTCCGACGGGATTTGCAGACTTGAGTTTGGCTTTTCAATCGAGATGACCGTCTCGAACAGGCAACGCTGACCTTGCTGAATGTACTGCCCCATACTGTGCAAATCCGATGTAAAATCGACGCTTGCGGGGAAAATGCCCTTCTGTTCCTTGCCCTCACTCTCGCCGTAGAGTTGCTTCCACCACTCGGCAAAGAAGTGCAGTTTTGGGTTGTAGTTGGCCGTCAGTTCAATGCCTTTGCCCTTCTTATACAGCGCGTTACGCACAGCGGCATACACTGCCGACGGGTTTTGTTCAAAATCGATGTCGGCGCCCGTCGATTTTTCCATTTCGGCGGCACCGCCCACAAGTTGCTCAATGTCGAATCCAGCAATGGCAATCGGCAGCAAGCCCACAGGTGTGAGCACGCTGAAACGGCCGCCCACATTGTCGGGGATGACGTATGTCTTGTATCCCTCTTGGTCGGCCAGGGTGCGCAGTGCGCCGCGTTTGGCGTCGGTGATGGCCACAATGCGGTCAACTGCTTCTTTCTTGCCGAATTGCGCCTCGCAGTCGGCTTTCAGAATACGGAATGCGATGGCCGGCTCTGTGGTGGTTCCCGATTTCGAGATTACCACAATGCCCCATTTGCGGTTCTTCAGAACACCCTGAAGTTCAGTTAGATAATCTTCGCCGATATTTTGTCCCGCAAAAACAACCAGCGGATTGTTGTGCGGCTTGAGTTGCGCGAAACTGTCCGACAGTGCGTCGATGACGGCTTTTGCGCCCAAATACGAACCGCCAATGCCGATGACAACAACCACCTCGCACAACTGTTTCATTTTCTGTGCGGTAGTCTTAATGTCGGCAATCTCGGCAGCCGAAATCGACGATGGCAGGTTCACCCAGCCAAGAAAATCGTTGCCTTTGCCAGTCTGTTTGTAAAGTGCGGTAATATTCTGTTTAACAGCATCTTTGTAGGCCAGAACGTCGGCTTTGCTGATGAAACCGAGCGTTTTTGAATAATCGACCTTTAAGTTCGACATTTTTTATGATAATTTTTCGGTTAAATTCTTGATTGTCACGCGTGGTGCGGCACCCTCGTAAAGAATCGAGTACAGGCTTTCCGAAATTGGCATATCCACGTTGTGCTTCTTGTTGATTTCGTGGATGCACTTCGACGCGTAGTAGCCCTCGGCCACCATATTCATCTCATTTTTAATGTATTCCACCGAGTAGCCCTTGCCAATCATCGTGCCAAAATAGCGGTTGCGGCTGAACTGCGAGTAAGCCGTCACCAGAAGGTCGCCAAGGTAGGCGCTGTCTTTGATGTCGCGGTTGATTGGGTAAACCTTGTCGGTGAAGCGTTTCATCTCGCGTATCGCATTGGAAATGAGCACTGCAAGGAAGTTGTCGCCATAACCCAGAGTGGTGCAGACGCCAGCCGCCAACGCGTAGATGTTTTTCAGCACTGCGGCGTACTCGGTGCCCAGAATATCGTCGGAAATGACAGTGCGCACGTAGCGGTTGCGCATCATATCGGCCACAGCCATAGCCTTTTCCTCTTCGGTGAAGGCGATGGTGATGTACGACAGGCGCTCGAGCGCGATTTCCTCAGCGTGGCACGGACCCGTGATGATGCCGATGTTGTTGTACGGCACGTGATGAACCTTGTGCAGATAATCGCCAACCAGCAGATTATCTTCGGGAATGATGCCCTTGATGGCCGAAACCACCGTCTTTTCGGTGAGCGATTCGGTCAGGCCCGAAAGCGCCGATTTCAGGTAGGCCGACGGCGTAACGAACAGGATTGTGTCGCTGTTGCGGACCACTTCGTTAACGTCGGTTGTCAGGTTCAGATTTTTGGTGTCGAACTCTACCGAACTCAAATAGAGCGGGTTAGTGCCCACCTTTTTCATATGTTCCACCGCCTCGGGGTCGTGCATATACCAGTTCAGCGGCTGCGGTTTTTCCTCAATTATCTTTGCAATGGCGGTCGCCCAACTGCCACCACCGATTATTCCTACTCGTCCTAATTCAAACATTTCAAAATTGTTTATTTGGCAAATATAGATTTTAATTGTGAATTATGAATTACGAATTGTGCGACTGCGCTGTCTATTGTAGAGACGTGGCGCACCGCGTCTCTACGTGCACGCAATAATCTGTTGTCCGTTGTCTGTAGTCTTTAGTCCATTAACGATTTACCAATTCGCCATTAAATCCTTAACTCTCAACTCTTACCCCTTACCATTCCCATACGCATTCCACCCCTGCGCCGAGATTCGCGCACTGCCAGCGTTGCGGCCGATGAGCGTGTAAACCTCGGGTTCGTTGGTGATTTGGCCGATGATGGATATTTCCTGCATTTTGCCCGCAATCTCAACCTGCTCGGCGGGGATGGTGAAGAGCAGTTCGTAGTCCTCGCCGCCGTTCATTGCCAGCATTGTGGCGTCCATATTCATTTCGGCGGCCACGGCTTCGGTTTGCGCGTCAACGGGCAGTTTGTTCTCGTAGATTTTCACGCCCGTGCCCGACTGTTTGCAGATGTGCAGCAGTTCCGACGACAGTCCGTCGCTCACGTCAATCATTGCCGTTGGTGTGAGTCCGTTTTTGCGGATGGCGGCAATCACGTCGCGGCGCGCTTCGGGTTTCAACTGACGCTCAATCACATAGTCGTATTTCGACAAGTCGGGTTGGGTGTTGGGGTCAATCATATACACGTCCTTCTCGCGGCGCAGAATCTGCAATCCTGCATAAGCCGCGCCCAAATCGCCCGACACGCATACAAGGTCGCCAGCCTTGGCGCCGTTGCGGCAGAAAGCCTTGCCAGGCTCAACCTGTCCGATGGCCGTGATGCTGATGACCATTCCCGTCATTGAGCTCGTGGTGTCGCCGCCCACAAGGTCAACGTCGTAGCGCTCGCAGGCGCGGCGGATGCCGTCGTAGAGTTGCTCAAGCGCCTCAACCGAGAATTTCGACGACACGGCCAGCGAAACGGTAATCTGCTTTGGCGTGGCGCCCATTGCGTAAACGTCTGAAAGATTGACCATTACCGCCTTATATCCAAGATGCGCGAGCGGTGTGTAAACAAGGTCGAAGTGGATGCCCTCGGCCAGAAGGTCGCTTGTCACAACCAGGTCGTTGCCTTCCGATTTTATGATTGCGGCGTCGTCGCCGATGCCCTTCACAGTTGCGCTGTTTTTGATGCCGAACGGCTTTGTGAGCCGCTCAATCAACCCGAACTCGCCCAAATCGGACAGCGGGGTGGCAGTTTTTTTGTCTGTCATACTATATATATTTTAGGTACGAACCTGTTTTTTTTGAATCCGCCACAAAAATAAAAGAAATTATGGCGTACAGACGTAAGTTGGTCAACATAGAAGGCGTTGAGTCATTTTTTGCTTCAAAAAGGTTCTTGGTATACTTTTTTTTCCTATTATTGCGCCGTTTAAAATTTGAACGCAATTTTTCTTATTAATTAACTTTAAAAATTCATTTACAATGAAGAAACAATTTCTTTTTTTGTCGACTGCTGCTCTGCTTGCAGTAAGCTTGGTAAGCTGCGTTGACAACGATGAGCCCAAGGGGCTAAGACAACTTCGTCAGGCGAAAGCCAATCAGTGGAATGCTGCTGCAGAAACCACAAGGGCGAAAATTGGTATGGCTGTAGCTGCTGATAGCTTGGCCAACGAGTTGAAAATACTGACCAATAAGGCTCAGGAAATTACCAACAGAAGTAATGAACTTGTTAATCTCAAGAACGAGGCTTTGAACAACATTGAGATTGAAGGTAAAGCTTACAAGCTGAATCTTACCAAAGCTGAGTACGATTACCAAATCGCCGAGCAGAAATACAACTTGGCTGTTTTGACTGAGAAAAACAAAACTGATCTTGAGAAAGAGAAACAAAATCTGCTTGTTGCTCAGTTGAATGTTGCTAATGCTCAAAAAAATCTTGATGACTGGAACGCTAAAGCAGCACTGAGAAAAGCACAGCTTGATCAGGAAATCAAAGATGCTGAGGCTGATATCAAACAAGCAGAGGCTGATCTTAAAGATCGTTTGCTTGCTATTCAGGATCAACTTGACAGAAACGTCCTCCTTCAGGAGAGCTACGCTGCCAATTTGCAAGCTGACACCTACACAACAAATCTTGAGAGCCTGCTTATCATGGCAACAGCTCGCAAGAACGCCTGGACCAATAATGAAGGCAACGTTATGAACGCCTACAACGACCTGAAAACTAAAGAAGGTTTGATGATTGACGCTCAAAAAGCTTTGTCGCAGGCACAACAGGCTCTTTTGATTGCCCTCAACGGTTATGAGAAAGACTCTGCAAGCTACTTGAAAAACCTGAACGACGCTGTTACTACAGCTCAATACAACTACGACAAGCAGCAAAAATCTGTGCTGCTGGCCGAAGATGCTCTTGATGAGTTCAATGAGGTTTCGAAAGGTGATGTTGAAACTTGGAACAAGGCTTACAACGATCTTGAAACAGAAATAGCAACTCTTAAGAAAGAGGTTAAATACAAAGAAATCGCTATTCTTGAGGCTGACAAGGCAATTGATCAGGCACAAGCTAACTTCGACGCTAAGAAAAAAGAAGTTGAGAAACCATTGAAGGATTTCAATGATAAAGGTAACTTCTACACATTCGAAGTTGATGCTGCTATTGAAGAAGATTTCAACCTGCCTGGTGGCGCCAACCAATTCTCATACAAAAACGGCATTATTGCCAACGAGGACGCTATTAAAAACAGCGATCTGAGTGCACAACTCGACGCTATCCTCAGCTACATTGGCGATGACGAGAACCCGGGTATGTATAAAGACGAAGCTGGTATCAAAACATTGAACGACAACATCAAGGGCTTCAACGATGAGATCAAGGGCTTCAACGACGAGATCAAAGGCTTTAACGATGACATCGACAACATCAACAAGCAATACACTGAGGATTCTTCGGCTTACATTGCTCAAATCAATGACAAACAGGCTGAAATTGTAACTAAACAACAGCAATTGGCTGAGTACCAGAACCAGAATGAGGTAAAAGCTCAATTCGATGCCGATTCAGTTGCTTTCTTGGCAGCTTCAGAAGCTTACATGGCAAAAGCTTTGGAATACAAATGGGCTGACAATACTAACAAGTCAACCAAATATGAGGCAGTTGAGAATGCCATCAAAGAGTTCGTTGATCTTTACAATGATGTTGATCCAGGTGAAGTTCTTACAGATAATACTCTGCAGGCAAAAAGAAAAAGCGTTCAAACCCAAATTAAGAACTATTGGGATTTGCGTGAATCTTTCGATGGTCAAAAAATATCTGTTCCTGTAAAAGACGATGTTGTTGACAACGCATTGAGCGATGATACAGAAAAAACCACATTTGATACCTATCTTACTGGTTCTGTAACCACACTTATTGGTAGCAATACTCGTGTTGACGGTGGCAAGAATGATGGCGCTTGGGGCAAGTTTATTGATATTGCCGACAAATTCATCGGCGGCCACACTCAGTATGTTATGTACAAACGTGACCAGATGGAAAGTTTCCACGCTAACAACGAACTTGGTTCGAAAGGTACAATGGGCGCATACTATGCTTGGAAATACACAATCGCTGACCTTAAGAAAGAGATTGCTGATCTGAACAAAGACATCGCTGACCTTGAGGACGATATTCTTGCCGACAGAGAGACTGCTGACGAAAACATTGAGAACAAAAAGCAGGATATCAAAGACAAAGAGCAGGAGATTGCTGACAAAGAGCAAGAGATTGCTGACACAGAAGACGAAATTGCCAATAACAGCAAGTGGGCTGCTTTGTATGACGCCATCAACGAAGTTAAGGAAGCTTACGATGATGATGTAAAAGCTCTTACAATTGCACAGCAAGAGGCTTATAGCACTAAACTCACTCCGCTTGAGGACGCTTTGGCTAAAGCTGAGGACAATAAAGCTAAGCTAGGTGACGAGAAAGATGAACTGGAACTGGAGCAGGGCATCAAAGAGGCTATCCAGGGTAAATACCTTAGCTTGATAACCGCTGTCAACGAGACATCTAGCGCTGACGACGCTCAATTGAAGGCAGAAATCATCATCAAGTTTGCCGTTATCGAACTCGAGCACAACATTGAGACAGCAAAACAAGGTGTTGAAAGCAAGAAACTTGCTCTTGACAATGCGAAGAAAGATCTTGCCGACTTCTTGGCAGGAGAATTCGATGCCAACCAAAATAACTACATCTCTACTGTTCTGACACAAGACAAGAATGTTAAGGCAAAACAAGTAGATTACGACAAGGCTGTTAAAGATTATGAGGTTGCCAAGGCATACTTTGAGGAAGTTTTGGCAGCTGTAGAAGGTGAAGAAGAATAATCAATTCCGTTTCCGAGATTAAAATTATGAGGAAATTATTTGGAATATTGTTTCTTACGGCGATCTTCGGCACAGCAATGGCGCAGGAGGGAGGTAATTTTCAGGTGACGGCCATTTTGGGCAACAATCCCATGTTCTCGTCGGGTACCTATATGCTACCCAACTATTCGAACACGGTTACAGGCCTGCCAAGTGGCAATGAGCCGGATACATACCTGAATCTGGGTCGTACTGGTACCAACGGCATCACCAATATGGTTGGTGTGCAATTGGCCTACTACCTCGGTCCCATTGATGTCAACTTCATGTATGCTCAGGATTTGTCGCTCACTCCAAAGAAAGACTATGTTCGTGCGAACACAGTTACAGGAGATGACAACGATGGCATATATGATACGAGTGATCCGGATTACAACCTGTTCAGGATGCCGGATCAGCGCCAAATAGAAGGAAGCCTTAAGAGCAATTGGTATTGTAATGTCGGCGGTAACTTCCATATCGAGAATAAACGCGCCAGCGGTTACGGTGGTGTGCGACTCGGCTATAAGAAGAGCCGTATACAAACTGTCACTCCTTACAATGGCAGCAATGAGACATCCAACGATGTTCTCTACTACAAGCAGAGCCGTGAAGGTAAGGTGGCAGCGTTCCAAACGGCAATAGTGGCTGGCGCCGAGTGCGTGGCCAACTGTGGCTTTGTTTTTGGAGTTGAATTCCTGCCTTTCTCATACCAGTATTCGGTAATTGAGATTGACCCTGATGGTCTGCAGCACTATGCATGCAGCAATCATAGCATCAAATTCTTCTCCACACCGACATTGAAATTAGGTGTGCGCTTCTAATGTAGATTCTTATACAGAATAATTTTCAAAGCTGCGGATGAGGATACTCACCCGCAGCTTTTTTTTTGATTGAGCCGTTGTGATTATTCTCTGGTTCACCAATCCGATACTTTTTTATCTTTGCAATATGAAACTGCATATTGCTATGACGAGGAACGTGTTTTTTGCCATTCTGCTTATTGTTTTTGCCGCTGGCAGCGTCAGTGCGCAATCGTGTGATCTGTTTTACCAGCTTAACGAAAAACAGCCCGATTATGGCACAATAACCATCTCCCAGGATGCAATGCTGTTCCAGTTGGTAGACGCTTATGTTGATGCCAACAAACGCGACGGAATGAAAGGCTATCGAATTCAGATTTATTCCGGTTCAGGGCAAAACGCGCGTGCCACTATGCAGGCTACAAGTCAGCAGTTCTTGAAAAATTTTCCTGATTTTGATCCCGCGCAGGTTTATCCTGAGTACAAAACACCATATTTTAAGCTCTGTGTAGGCGATTTCCGCAGTCGTGGTGAGGCCAACGCATTCTATCATAAAATTCGCGAATTATATCCTGATTCGTATGTGGTGAATTCGAAAATTAAGTTTCCGAAACTCACTCCCGACGACGTAATGGAATAATTTTTTTTGAGTTTTACATCCACTTTATGTAGAAGTATTGCAGAAAGTGTTGATAATCAAATTGTATTGTCAGCCGAAAGTTGTACTGAATAAATTTTGCCAATTTCAAAACAAACTCTATCTTTGCAGTCGCAAAACCGATAGAGGTTTTTCTTAACATCGCGGGGTAGAGCAGTTGGTAGCTCGTTGGGCTCATAACCCAGAGGTCGCTCGTTCGAGTCGGGCCCCCGCTACAAAGTAGAAGCCAGCATCAAAATATGATGCCGGCTTTTTTATTTGGTACTAGCGGCACATTTTAGTTGGAGTAGAATCCGACAAGCGCTTTGTTTTGAGCTTCTTTAAATCATCGCTTCCGCCACCAGTTCGGCTACGTCCTCAACGGGTGCCATTTGGGTGCGGGCAAGGGTTTTCTTGCAGAGCGGGCAGGCGGTGGCCACCACGTCGGGGTGGTTGGCGGTCAGGCTGCACATTGCCTGCTCGGCAATGCGCGCTTTGTCGGCTGAAGGCAGTGTCAGGTTGGCAAGGCTGCCGCCGCAGCAGAGCGAGTTCTTGCGCTCGTTGGCGGTGGTTTGCAGAGTGGCCACGCTGCCCAGGACATCGCGCGGTGGCTCGTAGATTCCTGCACCGCGACCGAGTTCGCACGGGTCGTGGTAGGCAACAGCCAGATTCTTCTTATCGACTTTTATCTTTCCACTGTCAATCAGGCGTTTAATATATTCGGTGTGGTGCAGAATCTCAATGCCTTCGAGATTGTAGTCCTCGCGGAAGACCTTGTAGCAGATTGGGCACGAAGTGACAAGCGTGCGCGCCCCGCTCTCGATAATGGACTGACGGTTTTTGGCCATCAGTTTTTGGGCGGCGGCGGTCTGTCCTGCGAGTTTCATCGGACGGCCGCAGCAAATACCTCCGTCGGCGTCCATAAACCAGTAGCGGTCGCCCGAAGCGTTGAGAATCTTCACCATCGCGTCTTTGGTTTTGGGAACCAGGTGGCCCATACATCCTGTAAAGAACACCACATCAACCTTTTGCGCTTCGGCGTTGTTGTATTGCGGCACAAAGGTTTCGGGCGTGAAATTCTGTCGGTGGCGCAGGCGGATTGCGTTCAAATCTATCCCGACAGGGCAGACCGACTCGCATCGGCCGCACATCAGGCAGTTTTTGGCCTGCGCCGAGTGCTGCTCGTGGTTGCGGATTCGCTGAAGGAAATAGACGGCCTGCGTGTCGTGGTTGCCCACGGCTGTGTTGAGTTGGCAGCGGTCGATACAAACGCCGCAGCGCGGGCACGAGAGCACCATCACCTCCTCGAGTATCGGATTGTCGGGCTTCAACTTTATGCCCCAGTTGCGGAAGAAGATAAGCACCATCTCGGTTGGAATGTGCATATATCGGCTGAAGGGCAGCCCAATGAAGAACAGGCAAAGGTCGATTGAGTAGGCCCACCAGAGCGGATACTCTATCGCCTCGAGCGGAAGCGTGGCGGCCATCAGTTGGCCCACGGGATAGGTCAGGAAGCCGCCCGAGCCGTGCAGGCCGCAGGTGGCGCTTTCGGCCAAGAGCCTCAACGGGAAAATGAGCCAGAGCGAGTAGAGCACCATCTTATCGCGCAAGCGCAGTTGGGTGGTGCTTTTCATACCCACAATGCGCTTGTAGAACCGCTTGACAATGGCCACCACCACGCCCGAAAGCACGAGCAGCAGCGACGCGTCCATCAGTTGCACAAAGCCGCGGGCGAAGAAGAACGACTCGTCGTCGGGCACGAAATAGACGAAGAAAATTGGGAAATAGAACGGCGCGGCGCCGCCCATATAAATGTGAGCCTCGAACGCGCCAATCACTATCAGCAGAAACCAGCCGAAGGCCAGGCTGAAGTGCATATAGCCTAACCGCCTGTTTACCAGGAACATCTTGCGGTGAACAAGGCTCTCAAGGAAAATCTCCTTTACGGCTTTGAGCGATTTCAGGCTGAAGAGCCCGCGCAGGATTCGCAGTTTGTCGTCACGGTCGAAATACCAAATCCAACTTGCGTATTTCAGTATGAGATAGGCAAATAGCAGGCTCATTCCTACGGTGAACGGCAGAACGAATATGTCAAATGGTGTCGGATTCATATTTCATCAAGGCTTCGCGTGTGTTAAGAACAATGTTGCGGATATTGACGCCGCGCGGGCAGACGAGCGTGCATTTGCCGCAGAGCATACAGTTGTTGAGTTCGTTGCGCAGTTGCGTGTACTCGCCGCGCTGCAGCAGGGTGTTCAGGCGGCGAATGTTGAATGTGGGCAGCAGGTTGCCCGCCGAGCAGGTGGCGGTGCAGGCTCCGCAGGCCATACAAACGCGCAGCGACGGCTCGTTCTCCAGAACCGTCCGCATTATCTCCTTGTCGTTGCGGTCGTAGTTGATACTCTGCGATTTTGCTATCTTAAAGCCCCACATTTCTTAATGTTTAGTGGTGAGTGTTTAGTGGTTAATTTTAGAGTTTAATGTTTAACAGGTTTAACGGGTTGAAACTTTGCATCTTATGCCATTAATCATTAATCTTTAATCATTAATCATTTTTTCAAATATTCGTGAATCGAAATCGCCGCAGCGCGGGCGTTGGCAATGGTGTCGATAATATTCATTGGGGCGGTGCAGGCGCCAGCGGTGAACACTCCCGCAACGTTGGTGTTGTTGTAGAGCGTGTAGTTGTCGGTTGAGCGGAAGAAACGGTTCACGCCGCGCTCAATGCCAAGTTGTTTGGCGACGGGCTCGTCGGTGTCGGCTTCCATTCCGCACATCAGCACCAGAAGGTCGGTGCGCATATGCAGGGGCTTGCCAATGAGCGTGTCTTCGGCTTTTATCTGAATCTCGCCGTCGAGATTGGCGGCTGCCTCCGAAATCTTTCCGCGCACAAACGTCACTTTCCACTTCTCCTGCGCCTCGCGGTAGAGTTCCTCGTAGAAAGGCCCGAACATTCTGATATCCATATAGAAACAGAAAACTTCGGTTTCGGGGTGGCGGCGTTTGATTTCGATTGCCTGTTTCACGGCCGTCACGCAGCAAACCTTTGAGCAATAGTGATTTCCGACCTTTTCGTCGCGCGAGCCAATGCAGTGCAGCAGAATCACGCGTTTCGGCACTTCGCCTTTCACGTTCTTCAGCGTGTTGTTTTTCAGCATCGCCTCGAGTTCGAAACTGTTAATCACGCCCTGATAGATTCCGTAGCCATACTCCTCCTTGCGAGCGGCATCGAACAGGCGGTAGCCAGTGGCCATCAGCACGGCGTCGGCCTCAAGCGTTTGGCCTTTGTCGGTTTTCAGCGCAAAGCGATTGTCAATTTGCTTGCAGTCAGCCACTTGTGTATTGGTCAGAATTTCGATATTCGGATTTTTGACGTGCGAGAGCATCTCCTGCAGCACCTCGTCGGCGGGGCGCTTGTCGGGGAAAAGATTGTACATCAGCCTCAAATGGCCGCCCAGTTCACTCTCTTTTTCGATTAGCCACACGTGGTGCCCGAGCCCCGCAAGGCTTGCCGCAGCCTCAATTCCAGCGGGTCCGCCGCCAATTATTGCTATGTTTTTCTGTTGCATAATCATCAATGTTTTTTGCCCGTCCATTTGTCGCGCGGTGTGTATTGAATGCCCATCTTGTCGAGCAGCGGCTCCACGGGCACTTGGTGCATCTGCAGGCCGAGTTCCCACGGGTCGTAGCCCAGCACAAGGCCCGCCATCTCCTCGTAGGTAAGCGACGGAATTCCCTGTCCGTCAGCGCCGTAGGTGGTGCCTTCCATCTGTTGGATTGTGTATTGCCAGCGGTCGAGAAACATTGCGCAGCCAGGGCAGTTGGCCACAATGAAATCGGGCTTGTAGGGCACCATCGACTCGAATTTCTTCTTCGAGTTGGCCACCGAGTAGCCGCGGTTGGCCATCACCAGATAGTTGCGGAAGCCGAAACCGCAGCAGTGGCGGCGTTCGGGGTAGTCAATAGGGGTGCCGCCCCACGCCTCAACCATTCCTGTGAGCACGCGCGGAAACTCGGCTCCGCCCACGCCCTTGGTGGGGAACATCTTGGCATAGTGGCAGCCAATGTGGTCAACCACCTTCAGCGGCTCGCCAGTTTTCACATTCACCAGCGGGCGCGTCATTTGCGCGGCAATCTCGTTGCGGAATTTATAAATGGTGTCCGACGTGTGGGCAATGTTTTTCGGTTTTTTGAACTCGCGGCGGGTGGCGTCCCACAGGTATTGGCGCACGCGGGCCTCCTCTTCGGGATATTCCTCCCAGGTGTGCAGCAGTTCGGTGTAGAGCCCGAACGACGTGACGCACGAAATGGCCATATTCTCATATCCCGCCTCGGTCATCAGCGCAAAATGGCGCGCAATGACGGTTTCGGTGGTCTGCAGCGGCACCAGGTCAGAGTGGTAGGCAATGCCCGTGCAGGTGGTGTGGTTGGGGTCGTCGAAAAGGTCCTTGCCCAACTTGTCGCGCATAATGTTGAGATAGGCGCGCTCCGACGCGGGGAAGAACGTCTGCCGAATGCAACTCCGACAGTAGTAGTAGTGGTCGTCGGCTATATCTTTTTGATATTTAGCCCACAAGTTCTGTTTTGCAACGCATTGTTCACTCATCGTAGTCGGAATTTGTTTTGAAAACCATATTCAGATAGTCGCCGTTCTCAATGTCGACGCCCATCTCCTTGGCCTTCTCGGCCGAATATTTCTCAATGCAGTCATACATCTCGGTTCCGCCCGTCACATCGAAGATTCGCTTGAGTTCGTCAAGGTTTTTTTGGTCGATTTTGCGCAGCGGGCCCGCACCGTCTTTCTTGTACGGAATGTCCAACTTGGCCATAAACTCCTCGGTGTTGTTGTAGATACTCTCCCAGTTGGGGCCTTGCTCGGGGTGCATCCAGGGTGTGACAATGTCGGGATAGACGCAGTAGCCGCGCTCCAGAATGCTCTGCCCCACGGTGCGCTTGATTGCAAACTGCTGACGGCCCTTCTCCGAGCAGGTGAAGTAACCCAGTTTGACCGACAGTTTGCGCAGCGCCTGAATGACGAATCCAGGCGTGTTGCCTCGCGGACAGCGGGTTTTGCAACTCATACACTGCCCGCAGTACCAAATGGTTTCCGATTTCAGAAGGGCCTCAATCACGGCCTCGTCTTTCTTCTGCACCTCGTCCACAATGCGGCGCGGGTCGTAGTCGTAGAACTCGGCGGCAGGGCACACGCCCGTGCACATTCCGCAGTTCATACAAGCGTTCAGTCCCTCGACAAAACGCACATCTTCCATCAATTGGTCGTAAAGTTTGCCCATACCCACCTATTAACGCTGCAAAAGTAGGGGTTAATAGGCAGACGCGATAGCCATTTTATGCCTAAAAAAAGGTGGTATTTATACTTAGTATTGGGGTAAAATGAAGATGTTTTTTTTAAAGGTGTGACTTTTGTTTTGTCAGCAACAATTATTCCGAAAAGATTTTTCCCAGAGAAAATGCAAGCACAATTATCACTCACTATGGCACACGCAGAATCCAACAATCAGTTTATTGTCCGCTTTGGCGATGACAAAAACTTGACAACCAGTTCGGTAACCATTTTATCGAAACATTCGTCAACCAAAACACGATGTTTCCTGGTGTTGGTTTGAGCCGACGTATGAGTAGGCCTGCCGCTTGTATTGAAAAAACGTAAAAACATTTAATCCCCCATTTTGATTGTAAAGATAACGATTTTTGCATCGGTTGTGCATTTTCAAACGGGAAAGATGAGTTTTTTTGCAAAAAACCGAAAAAATATCATTGTTCGTCACTGAAATACATTGTTTAGACAACACTTTTCGCTTGTTGGCAAAAGGCTAAAGTATAGTGAGTTGTATTTTGTTTCACGGATATATGAGGCTGGTTCGTTGATGTCATACTATTTTTAATTAGAAAACTGACGTATTTGACGCGGCATTTTATTTTTTTCAAATATCGATTGAATAACTACTTTTGCAGCCGTTCTGCCCCTGTAGTTCAACGGATAGAACGGAAGTTTCCTAAACTTTAAATTTGAGTTCGATTCTCAGCGGGGGTACAAGTAAGTCAATCATTTTAAGGTGGTTGGCTTTTGTTTTCTATCGGATATGAGAATGAACGACAAACCACGGAAGCAGGAACCGAAGGGCAACTCCTATCCCGTCAAGGCTGACCAGACGGTGGAGGAGTTCCTTGGGCGCATTATGCAGGGCAAGAGCCGCACATCGATTCGGCAACTGCTGCAAAAAGGCGCCATCACGGCCGACGGTGTTGTTTTGCGCCAACTCACCGACAAACTAAAAGCGGGGCAGACGCTCTTCATCGGCAAAAAGCCCGACCCGGTGTTTCCGATGCCTAAAGGGTTGAGAATCATTTGGGAAGACAAGTGGCTGATTGTAGTGAAGAAAGAGACGGGGCTGCTCACCGTAGGCAACGAGAGCGAGCGCTACCAGACGGCGCAGAACTATCTCGACGCCTATATGCGATTCAAGGGCGAAGGTGAGTGCATTTTCATCGTCCACCGCATTGACCGCGACACGTCGGGAATACTGATTTTCGCGAAAAGCGAAGAAGTGCAGTTCCGCCTGCGCACAACGTGGAACGAGAGCGTTCAGAGCCGGCGCTACATTGCTATTGTTGAGGGTTGCCCCGATGAGCCGGAGGGCACCATCGACACCTGGATTGACGAGAATAAATATACTATGGTGATGCACGTGACCAAAGAAGGCAAGGGCAAGCGTGCTATCACACATTATAAGGTGCTGAAAACCAATGGTCAGTTCTCGATGCTTGCGCTCGAATTGGAGACCGGACGCAAGAATCAGATTCGCATTCATATGAGCCACATCGGGCATCCGGTGGCCGGCGACGGCAAATACGGCGCCCACACCGACCCTTGCGGACGCTTGTGCCTTCACGCTCAACAGATTGAGTTCATCCACCCGATGACTAAAGAGGTGATGGAATTTACATCGGAAGTGCCGCATGAGTTTAAATCAATCTTTTCTGGTTCAAAAAAATAGGAGTTTATTTTTTTTGCGCACCTTCAAAAAATTGCAATGGTCATCCATTGTTCATGTATTTTTTGTAATTCTGCGGCAATTTAAAAATCGCTTTAAAAATGAACAAGATTGTACCTATCACATTGTTAACCGGCTATTTAGGTAGCGGTAAGACAACTCTGCTGAATAAGATTCTGGCCAACAACCAGGGCCTGAAAATTGCTGTGATTGTAAATGACATTGGCGAGATAAACGTCGATGCGTCGCTGATTGAGAAGGGCGGCATTGTGAACAAGAAAGACGACAGCCTGGTGGCCTTGAGCAACGGCTGCATCTGCTGCACGCTCAAAACCGACCTTATCGACCAGATTACCAGCATCACCAGCACCGGCAAGTTCGACTATATTGTGATTGAGGCCAGCGGCATTTGCGAACCGCTGCCGATTGCGCAGACCATTGTGGCTATTGGCGATTACGCCCGCCAGTACAATCAGCCGTCGCCCTGCCGCCTCGACAGCATCGCAACCGTGGTCGATGCCCTGCGAATGGCGCGTGAGTTTGGCTGCGGCAATCAACTGACACGCAGCAATATAGATGACGAAGACATTGAGAATCTGCTCATTCAGCAAATCGAGTTCTGCAACATCATCATTCTGAACAAGGTTGCCGAAGTGACGGAAGATGAATTGAAACTTATCCGCGCTGTAATCAAGAAGTTACAGCCATCGGCCGAAATCATCGAGACCAATTACTGCGAGTTCGATTCCCACAAGATTATGGATGCCAAACAGTTCGACCTTGAAAAAGCGTCGATGTCGGCAGGCTGGGTTGAGGAGCTTGAGAAAGATGATGACGAGCACGAACACGAAAGCGAGACCGAGGAGTACGGCATCGGAACATACGTTTACTACCGCCGTAAAGGATTCAACTACACCAAGTTCGAGACTTTTGCAAACGACCGCTGGCCGGCAAATATCATTCGCAGCAAGGGCATCTGCTACTTCAACGACGATGCCGATATGTCGTATATGTTCGACCAGGCCGGAACGCAGAAGAAACTTGTGAAGGCGGGGCAGTGGATTTGCACTGCACCCGAAGAGGAGCAGAAGCAGCTGCTGGCTCAAAGCGCCGAGCTGCGCCACGATTGGGACGAGGAGTATGGCGACAAGATGATTAAAATCGTCTTTATTGGCCAAAATCTTGACCGCGAAGCACTTAAGACCGAGTTGGATAAGATTTAAGCAAAAATCGGGCAGAGGAAATGAATGCATTGAAAATCATCGGGAAGAATATCGGAGCCATAATATTGGCTATAGCCGTATTGTTGATTGGTGTTGTTGTGGGCGACCTTGGCCGGAATCTGTTTTCCGATTATTACCTGAAACTGATGGTTTCCTGCGTTCTAAGGGTGGCATCCACTATGGCGCTGGCTTGGTTCGTGTCGGCCAAACTGTTGAAAATCAGCCCTGATGAGTTGGGCATCAAACCAAAACGAATCGAGCTGAAATGGATAATAATTGCCATTGCATTGCCGGTTTTGGTGCTCGTTTTTTATGCATTTGTGTTGCCCGGAAAAGCGCACATCGCTGAAAATGATATGCTTTGCAAAACGCTTTTCCGTGCTATTCTTGAGACGGGAATTACTGTGGGAATAGCCGAAGAATTGATTTTCAGAGGAATGATTTTCCGCTATATGAAAAAGACTTTGGGCGTCAAGCTCGCCGTAATCATCCCGGCCGTTTTGTTCGCCATCCTGCACATTATGAATATGCAGTCATTCAACCTGACCGACCTGATTCTGCTTGTTTTGGCAGGGTCGTCGGTTGCGGTAATGTTTACATTGATGGCCCTTGATTCAGGCTCGATTTACCCCGGCGCATTGGCGCACGCACTGTGGAACGCACTCATAATTGGCGGCATTTTTGGCGTGGGCGCGATAGTCAATGGGGCGCCTAACACGGCTTATATTGTCATTCCGGTGGAGTCAGCGAGCAAACTTCTCACCGGAGGCAATTTCGGAGTTGAGGCTGCAGTGCCCGCGATAGTTTGCTATATCGCTGCAGCGATGATTTGCTTTGTTTGGTATAAAAAGAAATTGAAGCGCGCTGAAAGCCAGGCTGGATAAGATTTAAGCATCGGCTCGACGAATTGTAATTGTGCCTGATGCGGTGGCACCCAAAAAATTGTAGATTTGGCAACGGAAAAACACTCGGTTATGACACAAAAACTGTTCACACTAATAATATCATTGTTCGCCACCATTGGCATTGTCGGAGCGCAAGACACAATTATGCTAATGCGCGGCAAGCGTATCGCTGTGAGCAACAGTAAGATAGAAGTTACAGCCAAAGGCGATACGGTGGTCAGCTACCAATTGCCCAACGGAAAGCAAAAAAGCAAGCGTGCCGACAAGGTCTTTTCGGTTTCGCAGGGCGGACGTGAGCATATATTATATGTGTCGGACACCGCAGCCGGCGACCTGACTGTTGACCAGATGCGGCGTTTCCTTCAAGGCAAAGCCGATTATTCGGGCGGATTCAGCTGGGGATTTTTCGCTGGCGGTGTGGCGGCAACTGCAGTCGGGGCGGCCATTCCGCCTGTACGGTTCAATATGAACAGCAACAATGCCAGCGTGCCTGTTGGTGTGGTGGTTCCGTTCGGTTATATATTTGTGGCTGGCAACACCACCAAATCAGTTGAAAAACTGAAGGCAAAATATCCCGATATGCCTGACGATGAATATTATACGCTGGGCGTTCAGACTGCAATAAGCCAACGGCGGATGCGTGATGGCGCTTTAGGCGTGCTCACCGGCGGCGTTATTTGGATTGTGGCCGCAGGCATCAGTAATTGACATTAAAAATGCTGCATCAGATTCATATACAGAACTATGCGCTAATCGACGAACTGACTGTCGATTTCACCGACGGCTTTTCGACGCTCACGGGCGAGACGGGCGCGGGCAAATCGATTCTGCTTGGCGCGCTGATGCTAGCTTTGGGCAACCGTGCCGACACTGCGGCCATTGGCAATGCGGGGCAGAAATGCGTGGTTGAAGCCACATTCAACGTAAAGCCGTATCACCTTGAAAAGATTTTCGATGAACTCGACCTTGATTATCAGGACGAAACAATTGTCCGCCGCGAGCTGCTGACAAACGGAAAATCACGCGCCTTTGTCAACGATACGCCCGTTAACCTTAACGCTCTCAAAGATTTAGGCCGCCATCTGATTGACATTCACTCGCAGCACGAGAATCTTGAACTGAACAACAATCAGTTTCAGTTGCGTGTGGTTGATGCGGCTGCACAAAATGCTGATTTACAGAAACAATACTCGGCCGCTTACGCAGAATACAAGCGTTTGCAGGCCGAACTTGCCGAACTGAAGGAAAACGCACGCCAGATGTCGGCCGATTACGACTATAATCAATTCCAATACAATCAGTTAGCCGAAGCAAAACTCGATGGCGTCAATCAGGAAGAGATGGAAAATGAGTTCCAAACGCTGTCGAATATTGTTGATATTCAACAAAATCTGAGCGCCGCGCTCTACGTTTTGCAAGACGACGAGCAAAACGTCTTGTCGGGACTGGCGCAGGTTCGGCAGGCTGTTCAGCAGACGCAGCGCTACTTCCAAAAATCGGAAGAGTATCTGCAACGCCTTGAGCCTGTGATAATTGAAATGAAAGACTTTGCGCAGGAACTCGAAAGCGATTTGCAACGGCTTGAAAATCAGCCCGAACGACTTGAAGAGTTGCGCGCCAAACTCGACCTGCTCTACAGCCTTATGCAGAAGCACCAGGCAAAAAGCGTTGACGAACTTATTGCAATCCGCAACGATTTAGAGCAAAAACTCACAAAATCAGGCGATTACGAAACACTGATTGAGCAAACCGAAAAGCAACTCAGCCAAGCCACAGCGCTGTTGACCGATTTGGCGGCAAAACTGTCGGACAGCCGCCGAAAGGTTGCCGATTCGCTCTGCAAGCAGATTTGCAGCCACCTGACGGGCCTGGGAATGCCCAACGCGCAGTTGCAAATCAGCCTGACAAATACCGACTCGTTCACACCCAACGGTCGCGACAGCGTCAACTTTTTGTTCACCGCCAACCGCAACCACGAGCTTCAAAACATTTCGAAGATTGCATCGGGCGGCGAGATAAGCCGTTTAATGCTGAGTATCAAAGCTATATTATCAAAATCGGTAGCACTGCCAACTGTCATTTTCGACGAGATTGACACAGGCGTTTCAGGCGACATCGCACACAAGATGGGCGAACTTATGTTGCTGATGGCCAAACAGATGCAGGTGATAACCATTACTCACTTGCCGCAGATTGCCGCCAAAGGTGCAGTGCAGTATCGCGTTTCGAAGAACGACGAAGGCGGCACCACTCACACCATTGTTGACAAACTGTCTGATGCTGAGCGCGTTGACGAAATAGCACGTATGCTGAGTGGCAAAAACATCACCGCCGAAGCGCGTGAGAACGCCAAATCCCTATTAAAAGGATAACTCTTTATAATTCACAACTTTATACCACTTTTTTTATGGACAATTTTCAATTTTACAGCCCAACCGAATTCGTGTTTGGCAAGGACACCGAAAACGAAGCGGGCAAGTACGTTCGCAAGCACGGCGGCTCTAAAGTGCTGATTCACTATGGTTCTGGCTCGGTTGTCAGGACAGGTTTGCTTGAGCGCGTCAAAAAATCGCTGGCGGCCGAAGGCATCGCATTCGTCGAACTTGGCGGCGTGAAACCCAATCCGCGCGACACCAAAGTGCGCGAAGGCATTGCTCTGGCAAAGGCCGAGAAGGTCGATTTCATTCTGTCGGTTGGCGGCGGCTCGTGCATCGACAGTTCGAAAGCCATTGCCGCGGGCGTCTGCTACGACGGCGATTTTTGGGATTTGTACGGCACTGGACTTGAGATTGAAAAGGCTTTGCCCGTGGGCACTGTGCTCACTATTGCCGCCGCAGGCAGCGAAGGCTCGGGCGCATCGGTCATCACTCGCGAAGACGGACTTCTCAAACGCGACGCCTGCTCTGACTTGCTTCGTCCGCGATTCTCAATCCTGAACCCCGAACTCACCTGCACTCTGCCAGCCTATCAGACGGCTTGCGGTGCAACCGACATTATGGCGCACGTTTTTGAGCGCTATTTCACTAATACTGAAGAAGTTGAAGTTACCGACCGTCTTTGCGAAGCCATCCTGCTGACAATGGTCAAGGAAACGCCGCGCGTGATTGCCGACCCGAACAACTACGAAGCCCGCGCCAATATTATGTGGGCCGGAACGGTTGCGCACAACGACATTGTTGGCGTCGGCCGCAGCCAGGACTGGAACAGCCACTGCATCGAGCACGAACTGTCGGGTCTGTACGATGTGGCTCACGGCGCTGGTTTGGCCGTGGTTATGCCTTCGTGGATGGAATTCACAATGAATCATAATGTTATGCGTTTTGCGCAGGTTGCAACCCGCGTTTGGGGCTGCCAGATGGATTTTGAGCATCCCGAAAACACCGCACTCGCAGGCATTCGCCGCTTCCGTCGGTTCCTTTCGTCAATCGGAATGCCAATCAACTTTGAGCAACTCGGTGCGAAAGAGTCGGATATTCCATTGTTAGCCAAGAAGATGGGCATCAACGGCACCACGGGCGGCTTTGTGAAACTCACCACTGCCGATGTCGAAGCAATTCTGCGCATCGCCGCAAAGGCAACAGTTTGAGCAAGTTAAGAACAACAGGCATCGGCGGCATATTTTTTTCGAAAAAGCTCGATAAAAAATAATCGCCGCCGGTGTCATTTGTAACAAAAAAGACTACTTTTACATCGTTTCAAATTAAATATAGCAGAGATGAAGAAATATGCAGTAATTATGGTTGCTGTGGCTGTAATAGCCGTTTTGTCTGCTTGCGCATCGTCTAAAGGCAATTGCCCGGCATACTCGCAAAACGCACAACCAACAGAGCAAATCGCGCAGCGCTAAATAAAAAGCATCGTTCAGATGTTTTTTATTTGCGCTTTTGCGCTGACATTCTGAAAGATGTCAAATCTCACCTGATTCGTTTCGAGTCGGGTTTTGTTGTTTATGGATAGCGGCTTTCAACCTATCAACATATTTGAAAAAACATCAAAATCAGTGCTTCTCGTAAAAAGAAAAAATAGATTAAATCATATTTGTTTTTACAAGCCGATTTTATACTTTTGAGCGATTTTTGAAAGGGAACAATAAAGAGATTTAAGTTTCTAATTTTTAATACTTTAAAACACAAAAACTATGATTAAAGTTGGTATCAATGGTTTCGGTCGTATCGGCCGTATGGTGTTCCGCGCTGCTGTCGAGAACTTCAGCAAAGACATCCAGATTGTAGGAATCAACGACCTTCTGGACGCTGATTACTTGGCTTACATGTTGAAATATGACTCAGTTCACGGTCATTTCAACGGTGATGTTAAAGTTGAAGGCAACTTCATGATTGTCAACGGCAACAAAATCCGTCTGACTGCAGAAATGGATCCAGCTAACCTGAAATGGAATGAGGTTGGCGCTGACGTAGTTGTTGAGTCAACTGGTTTCTTCTTGACTGACGAGACAGCTCGCAAGCACATCCAAGCTGGTGCAAAGAAAGTCATCATGTCAGCTCCTTCGAAAGACGCTACCCCGATGTTCGTATTCGGTGTAAACGACAAGACCTATGCTGGTCAGGACATCATCTCGAACGCATCTTGCACAACCAACTGCTTGGCTCCTATCACAAAAGTTCTGAACGACAAGTTCGGTGTTAAACGTGGTTTGATGACTACAGTTCACGCTGCAACTGCTACTCAGAAAACTGTTGACGGTCCTTCGAAGAAAGACTGGCGCGGTGGCCGTGGCATCCTGGAGAACATCATCCCGTCATCGACAGGTGCTGCAAAGGCAGTAGGCAAAGTTCTTCCTGCTTTGAACGGCAAACTGACTGGTATGAGCCTTCGCGTTCCTACTTCTGACGTTTCTTTCGTTGACCTGACTTGCGAACTCGAGAAGGCTGCTTCGTACGAGGAAATCTGCGCAGCTATGAAAGCCGCTTCAGAGGGCGAGTTGAAAGGCATCCTGGGTTACACCAACGAGGCTGTTGTTTCAACTGACTTCCGCAACGACTCTCACACTTCTATCTTCGACGAGAAGGCAGGTATCCAGCTCGACCCGACATTCGTTAAGGTTTGCGCTTGGTACGACAACGAGTGGGGCTACTCTAACAAAGTGTTGGAAATGGCTCGCGTTATCTCTAAGTAATTTAGATTTAACAAAATATGAGAAAAGCCATCCTTCGGGGTGGCTTTTTTTATTTGTTGAAGGATTGAATAATTGAAGGATTGAGGGATTGAAAAACGGAAAACCGTTAGGAGAATAATCAACCAACCTCCATCATATCGAAGAACATAAGGCGAGTGTGCTCATCTTCTTCTTTTTGCGAGAGTTCCACAAAACCGTTTTTCTGGTAAAAATGAATGGCAGAATGGTAGGCATCTACAGTAATAAAGCGGAATGCAGATTGACTTAATTGTGAGTTCAATTGGTCTTTCAGCAAGTCCATCAATTTGCTGCCGATTTCATGACCCTGATAGTCTATCGACACGGCAAAACGCCCGATTTTGATGGCAGGATAACTGCGAAACCGTTTCCCGTCGGGGAAACTATCCTTGACTTTTTTCCATTGGCTGTTTGTGACTTCAACGCGGCTTACTTTGTCGTTCAACAGACAGAAATAGGCGGCAATGCGCCCGTTGTCTTCAAGAACGAATGTATTGGCGATGCGTTTTTCAAGAAAATGTTTTGCATCATCCATCAAAAACTCATTCAAGTCGCTGTTGCCGCAATCGAAAGCAGTCAACTCATAATCGGGTGTTAAGCGAACAACTTTCATTACCAGCAGAAAGTAATAAGTTTCTTCGCTTCCTTAACGCGTTCCATTAGCCTTGTACGGTTGGCGGTGCGTTCTTCGTTGCTCATTTTTTCCACGCGTTCTGCTCTTTCGACAAATCTTTCAGCGTCTTTGCCTGTCAGAATCGGTGTCTCTTTAATTGGACGTGCCATAGCAGTAAAACGTTTAATGTGTCACTGTTGCAAAAATATGATTTTCTGCGGAATTGGGCAAACTCACATATTATGGTAATTTGTGAATCCGTCTGAAAGACGGTATCTGCAAACCGTAGGTTACGATTCTCTCGCCTACAGTTATGGAAATATTGTCTTTCAGATAAATGCAAAAATATAGTTCAGTTGTTTGTCGGACTATTGCCTAATTGAATTATTGAAGACATCCGTCAGGGCGAAATCGGTAAAAAATTAATCGATTTCGCCCCACCAAAAAAAACATTTTCCTTTTCCAACCTACTTTTTATACTTTTGTCTTGCTATGCGTTTTATGCCGTAAAGCATAATTTGCAAGCAGACATATAGAAAGACGTTTACTGACGTTTTCCTTTGGCCGTTCGAAATCTCGCAGTTTTGAATCTATCGTCAAAGAGAAGGCAATTGTGGACGCCTGTTTTGGTGTATATGGAATCATAATATCTTGTTTTCAAGTGTTATGTCTTTTATATGGCCAAACGTGGCTTTCGCGTTGCTCAATCTTACGATAGAAGGCAATGCGAGAGCCTCGAACGGTGGGAGCGAGTAACAGAATCCCACGTTTTTTCTTTTTCGGGGCACCGCAATTGGGGAGTTCGGCGGACAACAGACGGCAGCGGTGGCAGTCCACATTGGAAGAATAATAGAAGAAGAACTAAAGCGGCAGAAACGCACAAAGGCGTGGCTTGCGCGTGAGGTGAACTGCGAGCGCACCAACATCTACAACGTCCTGAAAAGCGCCGACATCAACACCAGTATGCTGATGCGCATATCAAAGGCGCTCAACAAGAATCTGTTTGCCTACTATTCGCGCGAGTTTCAGAAACGGCGGGGAAAGGCTTCGGAATAGACGCATTTGCATAATTATTGCCACCGCCCCAAAGGGGCAGATTAAAGTAGCCCAAGGCAAGCGAAGCGGCGCCTTGGGTAATGTTGCCAATCAACCGTTTGCGCCCTGAAAGGGCAATTTATATGACGCAATTTTGAGTTGCGCTTTCAGCGCGCCCGATTTGTGAATTGACACGCAACCCCAACGTGTCGCTCGCTTCGCGCTCTCTGCGTTGGGCTAACTTAACTTGCGCTTTCAGCGCGCACAAATAACCCACAAACGCGATTTTCCCCGACAAACAATTGCGGTTAACTAGCCCGAAACGGGCGGCATATCACAGGCAGTGGTGTTAACCACTGCGCTAGCACCCCGCACACAAACAGAGCCCCAACGGGGCGGCGCTGAAATTGGCAAATGATTGCTATGCCACCCTTTCAGAGTTTTGCTTTGTGTGCGTAATTATCAAGGGCTTACGCCCTTGGCTATGTTATTTCACCCCTTCAGGGTTCAATCTGGCGGGTTTCAAAATAAGCGTGGAAAAATTTCTACACAAGCGTGAATTCTATCCACTGTGATTATAGTGATGGATGGAAACGGATGGGGTAAATTTGTTACTGCTAAAAATGTGAGTGTTATGGAAACGAAAGAAGAATTATTGAGAATGGGGGAGAGTCTTTTGATGAGATTCAACTGTGAACCAGAAAGGTTGCCTAATGGTAAGCCCATAATTGGAGTGAATATCGAGACATTTATCGGTAGTGAGTACCAATATTATACGTTTATGCAAAAAACACGTAAATACGTGTTGGACAATAATATTAACTCTACAGAAGATTTTGACATACATTGTCGCTTAAAGCCTAACAAAACATCATTAAGCAAAGCATTAGCCATTCTAAAAGCCTATTGATAAATAAGCATATAAGAAATTTGAAGGGTAACAAATGTTAAAAAAACACAAATATGTTGGGTGTGATTTTTCGGATAGTGCTACTATTTGGAAATATTTGTCTTTTACTGCTTTTCTTGCAATGCTAGAAGATAAATCTCTCTATTTTACACGAGCAAAATGTTTTGCTGACCCTAATGAATTTCCTGTATATGAAAACGACGCGGAGGTTTTTCCTATGAAAAAGGAAAAATATGAAGAAATGGTGGAGCAATTCAAAAAAAAAGCATTTGTAAATTGTTGGAGGCTATCGGAATATGAGTCTTTTGGTATGTGGAACGCATATGCTGATATGGCTACAGGAATAGCAATTAAATCAGATGTAAAAAGCCTTTTTTCGGCATTTAATAGCATTCCACAAAACACAGAGATAGACGTTTTGGTGGGGAAAGTGAATTACGATATAAAGGAAATGACACAAAAACCAGGATGGCGATTAAATGTACTTTATATACCATTTGCTAAAACCATTCCTTATGAAAATGAAAAAGAGTTACGGTTGCTATACCACGATTATAAGAATGAAATCACGTCTGACTATAAAGGTTATTCTGTAGATATAGGAACATTAATAAAAGAAATATATATCGGTCCAATGACAAAACCTTATGTGAAAGAATTGATTGAGAAGATTTTATCACATCACGGACTTAATATTCCAGTGAAACAATCTATGGTTAAATAATTTAAAATCAAAAGACAATGAAAAAGTTTTTATCTATCCTTTTTGCCACAACACTTGCCGTGCAAGCGTGGGCGTATGATTTTCAAAGTGGTGATTTGTACTACAATATCACAAGTAACGCCGAACCTTACACGGCACAAGTGACCTGGCAATATCAATTTATTTCAAAAAATTATTCGGGTCTGAGTATTATTACAATCCCTGAAAAAGTAACCAATAATGGGATTGAATATTCAGTAACTTCGATTGGGGAGTATGCATTCTATAATTGCAGCGGCCTTACATCGGTAACTATACCTAATTCAGTAACTTCGATTGGCCGCAATGCGTTCTATGATTGCAGCGGCCTGACAACGGTAACAATTCCCGAATCAGTAACTTCGATTGGCGACTACGCGTTCGCATCTTGCAATGGTCTAACATCGGCAACCATTGGTAATTCGGTAACTTCAATTGGCAGTTCTGCATTTTGGGAATGCGATAGTCTGACATCGGTATCCATTGGTAATTCAGTAACTTCAATTGGCAGGTCTGCGTTCTATAATTGCAATAGTCTGACATCGTTAACCATTCCTAATTCAGTAACTTCGATTGGCGACGATGCGTTCGCTCATTGCCGCAGTCTGACATCGGTAACCATTCCTGAATCAGTAACTTCAATTGGTGTCAATGCGTTCTATTTGGTAAAAAACATAGTATGTAATAGTACGGTAAGTGGCGGTCCTTGGCGTGCACTTACTTTAAACGGAACTATCGACGGAGACTTTATTTACGCTGACGCGGAAAAAACACTACTCACCGCATACGCAGGCAATGGAGGAAATGTAACCATTCCAAATTCAGTAACTTCGATTGGCGACTGGACGTTCTCTTATTGCAGTGGCTTAACATCGGTAACTATTCCAAATACAGTAACTTCGATTGGCGACGGTGCGTTCTATTATTGCCGCGGCCTGACATTGATAAACATTCCAAATTCAGTAGATTCGATTGGTGACTTTACGTTCTCTGATTGCAGCGGCTTGACATCGGTAACTATACCAAATTCAGTAACTTCGATTGGCTACAGTGCGTTCTCTCATTGCAGCGGTCTAACATCTATAACCATTGGTAATTCAGTAACTGAGATTGGCAACACTGCGTTCTCTTGTTGCAACAACTTGATATCGGTAACTATTCCTGAATCAGTAACTTCAATTTACGACTATGCGTTTGAAAGTTGCAGTGAACTGACTTCAATTGCCATTCCCAATTCTGTAACTTCAATTGGTAGTTCTGTGTTCTATAATTGCGATAAAGCCACCGTATACTGCGAAGCTCCGAGTCAGCCTGAAGGTTGGAATGAAAGTTGGAATATTAATAGGGAACAAGCAACCGTAAATGTTGTTTGGGGCATAAATGCAAAATTTGATGAAAACTTTATCTACAAAATAAACAACGAAGCAAAATCAATTACAACTTCAATATACAAATATATTGGCAACGGCACATCCGTTGTGATACCAGAAAAAGTAACCCTTGATGGCACAGAATATATAATTGATGCTATAGAAAGCGATGCATTCCGCGGTTGTGCTGATTTGATTTCTGTAACCATACCAAATTCTATTGAAAGTGTAGGAAGTGATGCATTCTATGGCTGCAATAACGTCACCATATATTGCGAGGCTTCTAGCCAACCAGAAGGCTGGAAATCCGATTGGAAACAAGAAACCGTAACGGTTATATGGAGCGGAAATGAGAACCAAGGAGGCAACAATGAAGGCAATGAAAACCAAGGTGGGAATGAAAACAACCCAGGCACCGCCATTGCCGAAACAGCCGCAGATAATCTGCAAGTTTACGCCCACCACAACACCATAATTGTTGAAAACGCCACCGAAGAAATCTGCGTTTACAATGCAATGGGCGCATTGGTCGGTAGGGACGCGATTCATCGCGTCCGTGCAGAATTACAGGTCAACGGCGCAGGCGTTTACATTGTGAAGGTTGGCAATGTGGCCAAACGCGTGATGATAAACGATTGATAGGTATTTTATTATCGTATATATGTAGGGGCGAATAATCATTCGCCCCTTTTTTTGTTGCATACCCTTGCGGACAGAAATTTTTAAAAAATTGAAAACAAAATTTTATAATATTCTTAAAATCAATTTTTTATAAATTTTAAATGTAATTTTTTAAAAATTTCTCGCGCAGCGATACCCTAACCATTATCCGCTTGCGGA
>CAMHPA010000013.1 GCA_946186925.1 uncultured Bacteroidota bacterium
GTTCCGCCGCATTGATGTCCATTATCTGTTGCATTAATATCAGAAAATAATGTGTCTTTCCACGTTGCAACTTCTGTATCAATTTGTAACAGAACCAAAGATACACCATTTTGTTTATGTTTGTATTGCATTGGGTGGTCATCGCAAAATGACAATCGGACATAATCCTGCAAACCATACCTCATATCTAATTCTTGGCCAATGCCTTCACCGCCTAAAAACGGCACATCTATTTTCTTTTGATTTAAACTCCACCAAGAATACAAGCCTCCATATTTTTTAATGCTTTCTAAATTCTCGGCTGCCGTAAAATGATAAAAGCAATTTATCGAGTTGTTATTTAATAATTTGACAATATTGCTTTTGTCTGATTTGTATTTTGCAAGTTCTGCTTTTCGTCTTTCTTCTTCTTCCCGTTCTTTCCTTTTTTGTTCCTCTGCTTCCGCTTTTTTTCTTTTTTCTCTGTCGATTAACTCTTGCATTTCCACCCTGTCGAATCCTTTTTGCAGACTGATATAGGTAATGAGTGGATGGTTTGCTTTGTTCTTTTCAATTAAGTTTTTGCAGACTTCTTTTAATTGCCAATTCTCTGTCTGCATATCAACAATTATAATGTGCCGATTTGCCAATCTAGGATAATAATCGTGGTCTAACGGCTCATCGTTTTGTAACGCGTCAGAAGCAGGGTTGATTATTTCTATAGTGCTCGAAAAATTGTCAAATATTGTTGTCCTTTCGGCATAGTGGTAATTTAAACTTTGTACATCCCACTCTTCATTATTCGCACACAGATATACAGAGATATTTCCGTATTTATTACTCATCTGTTCAATAAACGTCTTGATTTTTTCATAAACGGATGATTTATAATAGCATTTGCAATTTTTTAACTCATTAATGTTTCTTCTTTCTTCTTTTATGTTGTTAAAGTCGCTGTAATCTAAATCTTCTTCAAGACAATATGAATCAGCAAAGAATTGCCAAACTTTATATTTGCCTTGAGAAAAACCCAACTTTTCATTCCTTTTTCGAAAAGGTATATTGTAATAATACCTACCAAAAGACGCCATTGCTCGTTTGCCAATCTCTAAACAGTTGTTTGTGAATGATTCTTGTTCTTTTTCCCATTCATCATAAACTTTCGATTCTTTTACAATTTCGTCATAGTTGCTTATCACATAAGCATTTGAAACAATTTGTTCTTGTGTGGAATATGGGTTTAATTGCTGCCATTTTTTCAATCCATCAGGATATAATAGTACTATTTCGTTATGTCGTCTTTGTAATTCTTGCTGTTTTCGCTCTTGCTCCCGAAGGTGTGATTCTTCTTCAATCCAATCAGATTCAGGTCTTTTAACACATTTCTTCCATTTAGAGTATGTTGCTTTATGGTAAGAGTAATCTTCGTATTTTCTGTATGTACGCGGATATTTGTGTTGCAACTCAAATGCTTTTGTATGCAACTGCTTTTTCTTTGCTTTCGAATAACAAATTGTAACTATGATTATTGCGCAAATGAAAATGGCTAAAAGTAGTAATAACATCCCTTTACGTATTTATGGCGTTTGGCTTTCATCGGATTCTCGGGCTTCACTCACGGCCATAAAAAACGTGGACTCTGACATTATCCACATTCTGGGGTCGTGAGAAATACCCGATTCTTCAGATAAGCCAAACGCCCACGCAAAGCGTAGGCATTTACTGACTTATTCTTCGAAGAATCGTTTTTTCTAAAATTTCTCACGTTTCAGAATGTTCCGAACTACAGCAAACGCTATGATTAATAATATTTTAACTCAATTCGTTTTTTATTTCATTCAATAATGTTTAAATGTTTTCCAATCACAAAAATAATTTTTCTGCGGAAAGTTGCGGTGTAACCTTATAATTGAAAACTTTCTGCATTCTTAAAAATCAGAATCGGCACATTCATCACTGTCATTTTCAATATGATGGCGCAAATGCTTCTGAAGTAATTCCTTAGATGGAAATTCGGTCAGATATTGTGCCACGCGTATGCCAGATTGGTCTAACTGCAAGAGTTCAATTTGCTCATCACCGCCCTCCGAACACAAAAGCAACCCCAGCGGACTCTCTTCATTTTCCTGTCGCTCATACTTGTCCAACCAGCGCAGATACAACTCCATCTGCCCTTTGTAAGCGGCTTTGAAACGGCCTAATTTTAGTTCAACGGCTACCAACCTGCGCAGTTTCCGATGGAAAAACAACAAGTCGATATAAAAATCCTCGCCGTCAATTATTATCCGTTTTTGGCGCTCAACAAAACAAAAACCGCTGCCAAGTTCCATCAGAAAATGTTGGATTTTGGTAACCAGTTGGTTTTCCAAATCACGCTCAGAATAGAATCCTTTCAGACCTGTAAAATCAAGAAAATAAGGATTTTTGAAAACCAAGTCGGGTGACAGATTATTGTTTTGGCGAAGTTGCGCCAATTCGTTTTTAATAAACTCTTCGGGCTTGCCACTGATGGCTGTTCGCTCAAAAAGCATTCCGTCTATTTTGGCGCGCAGAGTTTTTGTACTCCACAACTCTTTTGACGCCATAGTAAGATAAAATTCTTTTTGAATGGAATTTTTAAGCGGCAGTATTTCTATTATATGACTCCACGTCAATTGTGTCGCCAGCGGCGACACAATTTCAACATCTTGAAAATCAGCAGCAAACTGCATCATACGATGTAAATTGCGCGTCGAGAACTCTTTGGTTTCAAAATGCTCATTCAATTGTGTCGCCAGTGTCGACACAATTTGTTTTCCGTATTCAGCACGTTTGTTATCAAGAACTTCGGTGTTTATGCGGTGCCCAATATTCCAATACATAAACACTATGCCGCTGTTGACCGCAACCGCAGTTTTGCGTTTTGTTGTTTCAACAATGGTACATAAGTCTGAAAAAAGGTTTACGCTTTCAATGTTGCTCATAAACAAGCACTTATTTTATCGTTTTATTGCATTGCCTACAAACTTACAAAAGAAAATCCAATATTTTCCACTACCGCTGATTTGGATTTCCATAAAACAAAAATGGCTATCTGCCGAACTTGATTCTACGCAGATAGCCAAATTATTAACTGACTTTCAATCTCAAATCGTCACGTCCCAGAAGAGTGAACTGTAGCCGTCGCTCAAATCGTCGCCGCCGCCAACAATATTCCCTTCCGCGTCCTTGACAGTCAGGTGGATACGCCACAGGCCAGTCATTGTCAGGTTGATGGTGCCGCGGTTGCTGCCGTCGTCCTGACGGGTGAGAGCCGTGTTGTCGGGCGACGTGTGGTTACCCATATCGGGCATACGCGGGTCAATCTCGATGGTGAACCGCTCTGCGGCCAGCGCATAGGGCGTGGTGGCTTTCGCACTTTTCTTCGACACGTATGCGGTGGCAGCGTTAGTGCCTGTCTTCCAATTGGTTGGATTGACAATCGAAAGGTAATATGTGTCGTCGCCCACCTTGAAACTCTTAACCCAGGCCTGACCTTCGGGCAGTGCGTTCACCGTAATGTCGATGGGGCCAGTCTCGCCAGTGGTTCCGAGCACTTTGGCATTGTAGGCCAGCGCCCACGTGCCGCCGTCGCTGCTGCTCATTATATACGACACCCAACCGCGCTTCACAGCCAGAATGCTGCTGTCGAAACTCTCGACGGCGCCCACAGGCGTGCTGTGGTACATATCCATTTTAACCATATGCATTAGCGGTGTCAAATCGCTGATTTCAAAATTCTTGATGTAGTTTCCAGATATTTTTTTCGTGGCCACGAAAAAGATTTCGTTGTAGCCCGTGTGAAACCCGCCAGCGGCAGCGTAGGCCGTGATGTCGTATTTTCCGTCAATCGAGAGCGACAATTCGGGCAGAATCTTCACCGTTTGCAGGAACTTGTATACTTGCAGCGCCTCTTCGGCCGAGCAGCAGTCAATATCGCCGTCGAAGGTTATTCCAGGAATCTCAATGTCGGGGGTTCCGTCGTCGTCGTTCGAGTTGCAGGCGGCCAGTCCAACCAGGACCAGCGCAGCCAAAAACAAATTAAATTTCTTTCTCATTTTACTTCTGTTTTTAGTCGTTTCTAAATCGATGCAAAGATGCGCGGAGTCCGCCTCCCCAGCAATCGCCCGTTTATAGCATTTCGCATACCAAACATTTGGCATAAGCCGATGCGTTTTGTTTTAGAATGTTGGTATTTAGGCCGAAAACAGGTAGGTACGCGCCGCGTGTGTCCGCATTTTATGAACGCGGTTTTTTCCTTTTTTTATTGATTCGGTTTCGGTAGTTCCAACCGTCGAATAAGTCATTGCAGCGCGTCGAGCAGTTGCCGCAGAGCCTGTTCGAGCACGGCGCGGGGTGTGCCCACATTGAGACGCATAAACCCGTCGCCGCCAGGGCCGAACATTGCGCCGTCGTTGAGCGCCAGGCGTGCCTTGTCCACAAAAAGGCTCACAAGTTGGTTGTGGTCGAGTCCGAGTCCGCGGCAGTCGAGCCAGATCAGGAATGATGCCTGCGGTCGCAATGGTTTGATTTTCGGCAGATTATCGGTGCAGAAACGTTCAACAAACCGCACGTTTTCCTCAACATAATCCAGCATTTGGCGGCGCCACTCTTCGCCCTGTCTGTAGGCGGCAATGGTTGCAATGGGCGCGAAAAGGTGTGGCTCGTTGAGTTCGTTGGCTTCGAGCCACGTGTAGAAACGTCGGCGCAGCGTGTCGTTCGGCACAATGGCATACGAACTGACAATTCCCGCCATGTTGAACGTTTTCGACGGCGCGCCAAACGTGATGCTGCATTGCGCGGCCTCGTCGCTCACTGTGGCGAACGGAATGTGGCGGTTGCCGAAAAGTGCCATATCAGAATGAATCTCGTCGCTGATGACGATGATGCCCCGTTCTGCGCAGAAATGTGCCAGGCGGCGCAGCGTTTCGGCCTTCCAGCAGATGCCCGCAGGATTGTGTGGGCTGCTCAGTATCAATATCTTACATTTTTCGTCGGTCACTTCGGCCAGATTGTCGAAGTCCATTTCGTAGCCGTTGGCCGTCAGCCGAAGCGGATTGAAAACCACCTTTCGGCCATTGCCTTGCGGCGTCAGGCGAAACGGGTGATATACAGGCGGTTGGATGATGACTTTCTCGTCGGTGCGGGTGAAAACATTCACGGCCATTCCAATGCCCTTCACCACGCCAGGAATGTAGGTGAGCCAGCGTTTGTCGATGTGCCAGCCGTGGTGCGTCTCAATCCATTCGGCCACCGAGTCCCAGAGTTCGTCGGGCGTCACGGTGTAGCCGAAAAGCGAGTGCTCAAGCCGTTTGCGCAGCGCCTCGGTGATGAATGGTGGAGTTGCAAAATCCATATCGGCCACCCAAAGGGGCAGCAGGTCGGCGCGGCCGTAACGTTGCTGTAAAACGCTGTGTTTCAGGTCGCCGCTACCAGTGCGGTCGATTATTTTGTCAAAATCGTATTTCATTCCAAGGCTTGTTTGATGTCCGACAGTAAATCTTCAACTGCTTCGAGCCCCACCGATAGGCGGATGGTTGTCGGGCGCACGTCCATTACCCGCTTCTCTTTGTCGCCGAAAAGGCCGAAAATGGTGCTTGCTGGGTGGATGGCGAGCGTGCGGTTGTCGAAAAGATTCGTTGCCCGATGTATGATTTTCAGTCGGTTAAGGAAATTGAAGCACGCCTGCTGCGATTCAAGGTCAAATGTGAGCATTGCGCCCGCCGTGGGGCCGAACTGTCGCTGCGCCAAATCGTGGAACCGATGGTTCGGAAGCCCGACGTAATCAACTCTTACAATGCCTTTTACGTTCTGCAATGCTTCGGCCAGAGCCAGAGCATTGGCGGCCTGCTGGCGATAGCGCACGGCAAGCGTTTCAAGGCCAAGTGTCTGCATATAAGCCGATTGCGCGGGCATATAGGCGCCGAAATTGAATAATTGCTCTTGTTTCAGCCGCTGGTTGAACTCAGGTTTGCAACCATAATCGATGACCAGTCCGCCAAGCGACGTGCCGCCGCCCGACAGGTATTTGGTGCTCGACAGCACTTCAATGTCGACGCCCAAATCGCCCAAATGCGTTTCGGTGAACGGAATCACCGTTGAGTCGGCAATCAGCACCGTGCCCTTTTTGTGGGCGATGGAGGCCAGCGCTTCAAGGTCGGCTACTTCGAGTTGCGGATTGGTGACAATTTCAAGAAACACACAGCAGGTTTTCTCGTCGATGCGCTTTTCAACTTCGGCCAGATTGGTCAGGTCGCACAAGCGGGGCGTAACGCCGAATCGCAGCAGTGTGCGGCCGATGAGCGCCAGCGTGTTGCCAAACAAGTGCCACGACGTCACAATGTTCCCGCCCTGGCCAGCCACCGCCATTAGCGTGTTGCTGATGGCCGCCATTCCCGAGTTGAACGCTGTGACGTGCTCAGCACCCGTCAGCACCTTGACGCGCTGCTCGAGATTGGTGACCGTTGGGTTGGCCACGCGCGAATAGTCTGGCGCCTTAATCCGATTGCAGAATACGTCCGACATTGTCTGCGCGTCGGCAAACTCATACGAGACGTTGTTGTAAACTGGAACCGACAATGCCCCGTAAGCGTCGGGGCGGGTGTATGCCAAATGTAATGCCGCTGTTTCTCTGTTCATATCATTCAATTTTTTCGGCCGCAAATGTAATAATAAATCCCATTAACCTACCAATCCGATAGGTTTTTCTAAATTGACTGAAGCACAGTTTGTTGTCAGCGACAACTTGCTTGAATTGCGGTTGTTGTCAGGCTTTGGGCGGAAATATGACGCCAAAAACTCAATGCTTGTCGTCGTACACGCGCTGCCCGAAGATTGACGAACCCACGCGCACCAGTGTTGAGCCGTGGGCGATGGCCAGTTGGTAGTCGCCCGACATTCCCATTGAGATTTCCTTAAACTCGTCAGAACCAGCAAAATAGTCAGTTTTGAGAGTGTCAAAAATCTGCTTCAGATTGGCGAACTCGCGGTTGGTCTGTTCGGTGTTGTCGGTCAGGCTGCCGATGCCCATAACGCCGCAGATGCGCACGTTCTGCAATGCCCGAAACTCGTCAGACTCAAGCAGTTGGCGGGCTTCGTCGAGCGTCAGGCCGAACTTTGTCTCTTCGGTGGCAATGTGGAATTGCAGCAGGCAGCGCACCACCACGCCGTGTTTGGCGGCTTCCTTGTTGATTTCGACAAGCAGTTTCAGACTGTCCACACTGTGTATCAGGCTGATATAACTGATGATATATTTTATTTTGTTGGTCTGCAGATGACCGATGAAGTGCCACTCAATGTCTTTCGGCAGGTCTTCGTGCTTCTGTTTGAGTTCCTGCGCGTGGCTCTCGCCAAAGATGCGCTGCCCAGCGTTGTAGGCTTCCTGAATGTCGGCTTCAGGTTTCATTTTCGACACCGCCACAAGCCGCACCCCAGCGGGCAATGTCGATTTTATTCGGTTCAGATTTTCAGATATGCTCATAGTTTTGATGTTTGATTTTTTTGAACGCTAATGACGCAGATTTAACTGATTTACACAGATTAACTATTCGACAACGCCATCTTTTTTAATTCCATTTTCGTAGTCGAACCCAGATAGGTATGAGATTTTCCAACTACCATTTTCTTTTTCAAAATGGCAATCGCAATTTTCGTATGTTTCAATATCTCCATTAATGTTTGGCCATTTAGTAAACCATTTGGCTTCCACATTTTTTTGATTTCCACTTATAAAACCAATACTATCAATCGGTGCAATATCCTGTGAATTGCTAAATGGGTCGTAATCATTAGCAAATTTAAAAGTTGGCAATTCGCCAACAGGCCAATTTTCTAATTTTTTATTCCGCAATTTCCTATCAAGTTCAGTGATTATCCTTTTATAGTTATCAATAAAAGTTTCGGAGAAAAAGCCGGTATTTCTCAATTGTTGAATGGTTATTTCAAGTTTTTGAAAGTCAAAACCGATATATATTGAGTCTTGTTCGTCTGCAATTGCAGGTAATAAATCGATACGGATTGTATCGTTATTATCCCATTCTATCATATTGCGGAATAGTTTTTCTATTTCCATTTTGTCGGCGGGACTTATCAGTTGAGAATCACAACTATCTGCAACAATTTCCGCTTTTTCATTCGAACTTGCCTGCGGCTTTAAGTTGCAACTTGTCATTGCCAAAAGCACTATGGAAAAAAATATTAATTGTTTCATATCAACTTATGTTTTATTATGCCAGCCTACGGTCTTCTATCTTCCTTTGTTGGCTGCCACATTGTGACAGCCCTACAAAACTTAAAACTTCAATAACTTATAACTTAAAACTTTCAAAACTTACAACTCAAATCACTTTCTCGTCTGTCCTTCGCCTGTCACGAGCCACTTGTACGAGTTGAGTTCGCGCAAGGCCATTGGGCCGCGGGCGTGCAGTTTCTGCGTTGAGATACCGATTTCGGCACCCAGGCCGAATTGTGCGCCGTCGGTGAAGGCCGTCGGGGCGTTCACGTAAACCACGGCGGCGTCAACTGCCTTGCGGAACAGGTCGGCATTTGCTTGATTGTCAGTCACAATGCACTCGCTGTGGCGCGAACTGTAGCGGGCAATGTGCGCCAGCGCTTCGTTTATGTCGGCAACGGTTTTGACGGCCATTTTATAGTCCATAAACTCAGTGCCAAACGACTGTGCGTCAGCGTGTTCGAGCAGATTGGCGGGGTATTTTCCGTCGAGCGCGGCATAGGCCTGCTCGTCGGCATAGACAATGACGTTTTTGGTGGCGCAATCGGCAACCAAAGCAGGCAGGTCGGCCAGGCGTTTCTTGTTGATAATCACGCAGTCCAAGGCATTGCAGACGCTCACGCGGCGTGTTTTGGCGTTGAAGATTATTCGTTTTCCCCACTCAAGGTTGCCGAACTCGTCGAAATAGGTGTGGCAGATGCCAGCGCCAGTCTCAATGACGGGTACAATGGAATTTTGGCGCACAAAATCGATGAGCCGTTTGCTGCCGCGCGGAATTATCAAATCAACATAGTCGGTGGCCTTCAGCAGTTGCTCGGTTTCGGCGTGACCAGCGGGCAAGAGCGCGATGCAGTTCTCGTCAACACCGTGGCGGCGCAGCACTTCCTTGATGATGCCAACACCCACAACGTTCGAATCGTAGGCGTCGGAACCGCCCTTCAAGATGCAGGCGTTGCCCGATTTCAGGCAGAGCGAGAAGACGTCGTAGGTGACGTTCGGGCGCGCTTCGTAAATCATTCCAATAACGCCGATTGGCACAGTTACCTTTTTGAGTTTCAGTCCGTTGGGTAGTTCACGCTCTTCAAGCGTGCGGCCAACAGGATAAGGCAGCGACGCCACGTTGCGCATATCGCCCGCAATGTCGGCAATGCGCTGCTCGGTGAGTTGCAGACGGTCGTAAACTGGGTTGGCCTTGTCCATTCGGGCCAAATCCTTGTTGTTGGCGGCCAGAATCTCGCCAGTGCGCGCCACAATGGTGTCGGCCACGTCGCGCAAAATATTGTTAATCTTCTCTTCGGTCAGGAAAACCATACCGCGGCTCGCCTGCCGAACTTTCTCAAATAACTCTGTGCAATCCATAACTTAAACGCAAACTTAAATCTAAAACGCGAACACTAGCGCTGAACGCCAATGCTAGCGAAAACTGAAGCGCAAACTTAAATGATTTTCAATCGTTCACGCATTCAATTATTCAATAAATCAATCTTTCAATTCAAAACCAGGTAGTCGTAGTGCACAAACGGGCGGCTCTGTTTTTTGCCCATACACTCGGCCACGGTTTGCGAGTCGTACATCGCCCGACCAATGCCAAGTTCCTGACCGTCAGGTCCGTAGATGCCGACAATATCGCCTTTTTCAAAAGAGCCTTCAACGCCAGTTATGCCGATGAAGAGCAGACTGGTGGCCTTTTCGCCCGTCAAGGCTTCCATTGCACCCTGATTGACAGTTACATAACCTTTGGCAAACGACTGCGAGTGTGCCAGCCATTTTTTCACGTTTGTGGTTTTGTTGTGCGGCACAAAGTGGGTGAAATCCTTCAGTCGGTTGTTCACAATGTCGAGCAGCACATTGTCGCGGGTGCCGTTGGCAATGAACACGTTGATGCCCTCGCCGGCTATTTTTGCGGCAATGGAGCATTTGGTGAGCATTCCGCCACGGCCGAAACCCGATTTTGTGGGGGCGATGTACTTCTGCAGCGATGCGAATCCGGTGTCGATGGTGCGAATCAGCTTTGAGCCGGGCTGGTCGGGCGCGCCAGTGAACACTCCGTCGATGTTCGAGAGGATGAACAACGAGTCGCAGTTCATCATTGAGGCCATCAGGCCCGACAGCTCGTCGTTGTCGGTGAACATAAGCTCCGTTACCGATATTGTATCGTTCTCATTCACAATCGGAATCACGTGGTTTTCAAGCATCGTGGTGATGCAGTTTTTCATATTCAGATAGTGGCGGCGGTCGCCGAAATTCTCTTTTGTGGTGAGCACTTGCGCGCACTGAAGTCTTTTGCTGCTAAATAGTTGCGTGTATAGTGACATCAGTTTCACCTGTCCCACGGCAGCCCAAAGCTGCTTGGCGGCCACAAGGTCGGTTTTCTTCGACACGGCCACCTCGCCGCGTCCAGCCGCAACCGCGCCCGACGACACCACAATCACCTCAGTGCCAATCTTTTGCAGCGAGGCAATCTGTTCCACAAGATTTGTGATTCGCGCCACATTGAGCGAGCCGTCGGCTTGTGCCAGCACGTTGCTGCCAATCTTTATGGCAATACGTTTGAATTTATTCTGCATCTTCTGTATCTGTTTCGTTTTCAGTTTGTTCATTTTCCGCATTCTCATCACCCTCATTCTGGCCTTCGGTTTCGCCTTCCAACTCATCGTCGGGCACAAGCACGTTGCCGTCCTCATCAACAATCTGCTCATCTTCTTCAACCTCAATGCCTTGCAGGTGTTTCATGAAGTCGTTTTTCTTCTTGTTCTCAGCCATCATAAACATATACGACGCCTCGCCGCGCTGAGCAGGCATCTTGCGGTCGCCGCCCTTGATGGAGTGGACAATGTCGTTGAACTGCTTGTCGGAGCTCAAAATCTGCATAAATCCTCGCTTGTAGGAGAAGAAATACCACAGGTCGGGCGTGATTTCGAGGTAGAGGGTGAGGCCGTCGCCGCTGCGTTTGCGCTCAACTTCGAGTACGCCTTTCACCTTTTTGTTTACCTGCGCGCCGTTGAGGTTGGCAATGCCCAGCTCGCCGGTGCTCTGCCAGCAGTTCACCTTCTTGTTCCATACCATATGGAGCTCCGAGAACATAAACGTGGTGTTCAGCTCGGGCGGAATGGCGTTGAGCGTGCCGAAAATCCGCTGTTCGTTGAACATCTTTTTGGCTGCTGCCGAGCCCATTATCGAGCGCACTCCGCGGGTGTAGGTGTCGCTGATGAGGCTGGCGGGTTGCAGTCCTTCAATTTTGCTGATGGTGTCGGCAATCAGTTTCATCGCCTCGGCCGGGACAAAGAAATCGAGTGTCGAAATCATATCGAGCGTGTAGCGGTCGTCATCAATTTTGTAAGCGGTTGTGCCCTTGTTCACCATCTTGATGCGCCCGAGGTTGGCTACAAGGTTGATGTCGCCGTCGGAGTTGATGGTGCAGCCGTCTTTCCTGATACACAGGTAGTTATCAAGACTGTCGGGCTGTGCCATACGTTCCTTGGTGCTGATCTCGTATAACTGATTTTTGCTGTTGTAGTGCAGGAATCCGGTTGCGGTGGCCACTGGCACGTTGCTGTAGAGCTTGCGCGGAGTGAGGAACGCGGGGTAGATGTGCACCGAATCGGTGGCCATCATTCCGCCCGAAACCAGGAACTCGTCGCCTTGGCTCATCGGCTGTTCGTCAATCGGGATGAACACGTCCTGCGGGTCAATTTCGCCGTTGAACTTAATCCAGCTTTCGCCGATTGAGCAACCGTGGTGCATCTTGGTCGAGCCGGTGTAGCGCAGCAGCGGGTTGCGTGCCTCCATCTTCACCTGGCCCTGGTAGCTGAAGTGTGGCGACAGGCTGAAATCCTCCTCGATTTTGATTTTGCCAGCACCATAGCTCTGTCCGGTGGAATCGACGGCGATAGGATCGAATTTGATGTATTCCACAGTGCCGTCCGACTCGGTGTAGGTGTAGTCGCCGTGGCCGTAATACTGCTTGCGCGACAGAATGTTAACCGTAACGTCTTTGAAGCGGTGGTATTTGTTTTCGGTGTCGGCTAACAGTTTTGCGCCGGTGAGTGTCTTCATCTTGGCCATTGGCTGGATGGTCACCTCGCCGTCGGCTGTGAAGATGTGTGCGTCGGCCACAGCCACCAAATTAACCTTGTGCGCGGCTATAGTGTTGGTCTTCAGGTCGAAATCGGCCACCGGCGACACCCAGTTGAGTGAGTCCTGACCTTTGTGAACTGATAGGAACAGCGAGCCTTTTGGCAAGTCCTGCGATTGCGCTGGCGAAGGTTTTACAATCTTGCCGTTGGCGAACATGTGTGTAGCTTTGGCCGATGAGAATTGAAGTTTCTTGTCGACCATCTTCCATGAGAATTGCTCAACCCACGCGGCGTAGAGATTCTCGGGGAAGTCGATGCGCCCGTCGCCGAGGTTCGATTTGAATGTTGCCAGTTTGGCGGCCATGTCTACTTCAACCTGAACATTCTCGGTGGCGAGGGCCAGATTGTCAGACAGGGTTGAGTTCAGCTCAAATTTGGCATTGCGGCTGTTGTATTTGGTTTGCTTGAAATCGAATCTGTCTGAAGTAATTCGCGCATCGTAAAGATCGGTGTAACCGTTGCCGTCCATTGATTTTGAGTGATAGTTGAGTTTGCCGCTGAAGGCCATTTCGCCGCCATACATCAGCAAAGGCTGGCCAAGGTCTTTCATTGCCAGCACATCTTTGTACGGTTCCCAGTGCACGTAAACCTTGGTGCCTGTCACATCAGTGTGGACGCCGGTTTGCTCTGCAATGTTCAGCGCCGTTGTCACGCCATTGGTCGAGTCGGGGAAGAAGACAAAGTCGTTCGACATCATGCGGGCGTCAGAATAGTCGATCTCACCATTGCCACGCAAACCCATGTTGCTCAGCCACAGGCTGTTGTTGAAGCGGCCTGTGCCGCGGTAGACCGGATAACCATTATTGGGTGTCTGCTCAACAAATCCGAGTGAGTTATCTTCTTGAAGCACAAGTTTTTGCTTTATTATTGGGAATATGTCGGCCGAGTGCAGTTCGCCATCGAATCCCATACCTTCGGTCGAGAAACTGTTCAAACTGTCGATGGTGTAGGGGTAGACTTGGAAGTAGAATGTGTCGCGTGTATATTTCCCGTTTTGAATATCGGGGTCGTCATAGTACACGTAAGAGTCTTTCTCACTGGCGAATATGGGGTATTGGTGAAGGTTTTTCCGCCCCGATTTGTTGTCAGGCTCGTCAATTTTCAGTTTTCCAGTGATGTTTTCGATAGTACTCTGCACATTGGCCAGCAGCTGGCGTCCCTGCTCGTCCCAACCGGCTTTGACGCGGATGTTCAGCGAGTCGACCTTGGTCAGCTCCACCATAAAGTCATTGTAGTTGAAGTTGAAGTTGCTGCCGTGGAAAGTAAACAATCCGGCATCAATCCGGCCGCCGAAATCGAAGCACATATCTTTTTTGACCAGAATCTCCTCATTGCTTGGGTAGAAAATCACGTTCTGCCGCTCACTCACGTTCACTTTTGGAACGCCCTGGATGGCGAGATCCATGTTTTTCAGGTTGAGCACGGCGTTGGTTGCGCCCGACACGGTCTGCGACTCGAAACGGATGAGGTCATAGTCGATTTTTTCGACAATGCAGTCCAGATACCGGTACAGTTTGGGTTTGATCCGGCACCAGTCGGTTCGTGTATCGTAGTCAACTATTCCCTTGTATGTGAGTCCGATAAGCAGTCGTTTGGTGACCACCATGCTCATTCTGATGTACCGCGCGAAATCCTCGCCCCAGAACTCGTCGCTGCCGTTTTTTCGCGCAAAGCTGCGCAGCATTATGTAGGGGTGCACATCCTCGAGGCCCTGGTCTTCATAGTATCGCTCTGAGCTGAAATAATTCTCCGACTCAAATGTGGCCATACTGATGCTGCTGCCTAAAATGTTGGTAAAGTATATTTTAGAGTCGTCCATATTCCAACTCAGCATGCCAAAGTTCATCTCCATGTTGTGGTATGAGTCGTAGTATGGGCTACGCGACATGTTTTCAGGACTGTTGTCGCGGATGAGGCTCACCTCGCGCTTGTTGTCAGCATATTTGAACTGAAGTCCGGGGTGATAGATGGAATCGCGGCCGATGGCGATGTTGATTTTTGCGTTGGCCGATGTGATGGCGTCTTTCTTGATGCCGAAATATTCCGACGCCACTTTCATGAAAAGCTGTTTCTTGAGCAATGTGTCGCCCTGTTCGTTCACATACTCCACATCGCGGAAGATTGAGACTGTGGCAGGGTCAGTGGTGGTGCCGGTTCCGGCCACCTTGTCGCCCATGATGGTGAAACCGCCGTAATAGTTGAGATCGGTGAAGATGTCTTCAATGTCGAATGTCTTCTCATCGGATCGGAATTGCGGGTACGATGATTTCCCCGATTTGTTGGTTTCCATCACTTTGTCGGTGAGTGTGCCCTCAAGAGGGTAGCCAAAGTAGCCTAAATGGTAGAAAATAACGTTTTTAATCGAGTATGAAGATTTATTGAGCAATATTGAGTACGACTCAATCTCAGCCCATGACGTGTCGCGGGCAATGCCGGCGCGATCCCAATATACAGTTGCCTGGCCGCCTTTCCAACGGTTCGATATTGGGTTGTAGATGCCTTTGGTGTCGTAAATCACAATGCTGTCTTTACGAACGATGCACTTAAGATCCAGGCTATTAAAGTAATAGCACACCGTGTCGTTTATTTTGTTAATCTCAAAGTGACTGTTGCTACTAACCCATCGCATACTGCCCGACACGTAGATGGCTTTGTCGCGAAGCATATAGATGATACTCTCTATGTATTTGTCTATGTCATTGAGTTTCATGGATTTATCGTAGACAATGGTGTTCAGGCCGTCGCACCACTCCTTGTAGTTGCCCTGCTGAGTCATTTCGTTTTCGCAAAAAACCATCAAGGCATTGATATAGTTGAAGATGTGGGGAAAGTTGCGGGCACGCCGGGCTACCATTTGGTTTGTAAGCTCATATATTTTCTGCTGTTGATCTTCGGTGAACGCACCACCATGCCAGTAGGGCTCGAACTCCTTCAGCAGTAGTTTGCCGCTTTCGTAGTTGGCTTCCGATTTCGAAAAAAACACTTTAAGCTCGTCGAGGAACTTGTAGGGGTCGGGCGTGAATGATTTTGTCTGTGAGAATGTGCAGTAAACCACAGCAAGGCAAAAGCCGATTGTTAGTAGTATTTTTCTCATTGTCTGCATATTGTGTTGTTATTTGGTCTCTGTTTTGATGAATCTCGCCGACACCCAGTCGTTTTGTTCGACGGTTTTGGCCAGTTGCAGACCGAGCTGCTTCGCCTGGTTATTGATTATATCGAGGTCGGCCGAGTAGAACCCGCTCAAGCACAGCGTTCCGCCAGCGTTAAGCGCAGTGGAGTAGGTGGGCATCTGTTCGAGAAGTATGTTGCGGTTGATGTTGGCCAGAATCACATCGAAACGGCCGCTTATGGCTTCCACTCCGCCTTCAATCACAGTTAGCGCAACGTTGTTACTGGCGGCGTTCTCTTGCGTGTTTTCAACCGACCAGTGGTCGATATCGATAGCCATGACATTTTGAGCTCCAAGTTTTTTTGCCGCAATGGCCAGTACACCGGTTCCGCAGCCCATGTCGAGCACGGTTTTGCCTTCCAGATCAATGTCGAACATCTGCTGAATCATCAGTGTTGTGGTGGCGTGATGGCCAGTGCCGAACGACATTTTCGGCTCAATGATGATATCAAGCTGGTAGTTGGCGTCGTACTCATGGAATGGCGCGCGGATGCGGCATCGTCCGGCCACGGTTATCGGTGTGAAACTTTTCTCCCATTCGGCATTCCAGTCCTTGTCAGGCATAGGGTTGCTATCAATTCTGAGCGACTCAAATATTGCTGCCACCGGTTCCACAGCGGCTTCAGTGGCGGCCGCATCGAAAAGTGCTGTTTGTATGTACGCTGACAGCCCTGTTGGCGTTTCCATAAAGCTGTCATAGCCTATTTCTGCCAGTAAGGCGGTCAGAATCTCGCGGTTGTCGGGCGTTGCCGGACTGAAAGTTAATTGAGTTTCAGTGTATTGCATTGTTGTCAATTTTGCGACAAGATAGCAATTTAGGATATAGAATTTAGAATTAGGAGATATAAATTAGAATCTGATTGCTTACGGCTCAAAGATGTCTGCGTCGACAGTCCGCGTCTTTTGCCTTTTCCCCCGTTAGCAACCCTATTCACCAGTCATTCAATCATTCGCGCAATCATGAGTCAGTCCATAGAATCTGATACCCGTAACCACGATGCATTCTGTTTGTTTTTTGCTGCTGATATTTTCGACATAAAAAATATTCCAGGGCATTTAAATTTATATTTTTACGCCACTATTACTAATAATAACTCTAATAAATGATTTAAAATGAAACATTTACAAACATTAATGGCGGCTGCGACGCTTTTGCTTTGCGTAAGTTGCTCGAACGAGAGTCAGAAAACAGCGCCGCAACCACAACCACAAACAATTCAACCAGGCGAACAAGCGCCATTGGCTGATGTTGGTCAGAAAAATTTCGGCGGATTCCAGAATCGCGACACCACAGGCATGGCTGCCCGTCGCAAAGCTATGATGGAGGCCATGAACAAGATTCGCACTCTCTCGTTCGATGAGCTCTCAATGAGCGACCCGTTCATCTACCCCGATCCCGAAACCAAGACCTACTATCTGACAAGCTCGGGCGGGCGCATGTACAAGAGCAAGGACCTGAAAACTTGGGAAGGTCCGTACAACATTATCGATATCAAGGGATTGTGGCTCGAAAAGGCAGGTTTTGCCGCCGCCGCCGAAATCCACAAAATCGGTAACTACTACTACTACGCCGGCACCTGGAGCGACCACTCTGACCTGATTCAGCAAGTGCCGCGCCGCTACAATGTGCCACATAATCAGACGTATCTGCTCAGGTCGGAAAATGTAGAAGGTCCCTACACTTCGTTTGCCATTGAGCCTGGCTACGACTACGAGCCGCGCGAGTGGGACTGCATCGACGGAACGCTTTATCAAGAAAATGGCAAAACGTATATGATTTTTGTTCACGAATGGACGCAAATCATCGATGGCACAATGGATTACATCGAACTTTCCGACGACCTTACCCACACCGTTTCCGAGCATCCTGTAACCATGTTCCGCGCATCGGAAGCGCCTTACTGCGGCGAGATGAACTCGTTGGGTGAAGCCACTTTTGGACTCAAAATGCCGGGTTGGGTAACCGACGGTCCGCAGATGTTCCGCACGCAAACCGGCAAACTCGGTATGCTGTGGTCAACTTGGGGCAAGGAGCGTTATTTGCAGGGCATCTGCTACTCGGAGTCGGGCACCATTGCCGGCCCCTGGGTGCAGGAACCCGAGCCGTTCCTTGCCAACAACTCGGGACACGGCATGCTTTTCCGCACCTTTGAGGGCAAGCTGATTTACATTGTTCACCACGTTGAGAACGACGGCCCCCGCAAACCGCAGATGTGGGAAGCCGACGACAGCGGCGACAAGCTTGTTCTGGGTAAGAGATATATTCCGGAATAGAGCAATATTTGGTTTATATTGTTGATAATCATGAGGGGGCACCATTAAGGCTGTTCCCTTTTTTTGTTGCGGTTAACGTTTGGCGGCAACTCTAAATAAACACTTTTTTTACAGTTCTTGTTTTTGCCTAGCATCTTCACTTTCAACCTTTCCGTTCATTTCTTCCGCTTCGCATTGCTCATTGCAGAAGTCCTCTTTTTGTACTTCGGATAGTGGTTTTGTTGTCATAGTTTATTGATTTTAAATGATTTAACTTATTATATTTTCTATTTGACATTCAAAGTTTTAATTATTCCGTTTCCTCCCGTACGGCAACGGCAACTCCTTTTCAGGCGGATAGTAGGTCATCTCGTAGAACAGGCCAGCGGCCAGTTCGGTTTCGGTCAACTCAACGTCGCGGTCGCAGCCGACTGACATATTCAGAAACTCGTTGCGCGAGTCGTGGGCGAACACCGCTCCGCATCCTCTCAAATCGCGGCGCTCGAACACGGCGCAGTTCATATCGCACATCGGCGAGCAGTACTCCCAACGCCATATAATGCGGATATGGTACGGTGTCTCCTGCGGCTGATATTCGGCCACCCATTTGCCGAAAAGTTCTTTCCAAAGTCCGAGAGTCTCCTCGGTCAGTTTCTGACTGCTGTTGACCTCGAACAGGTGGGCGAAGTCGGCGGCAAACTCGTCGAACGGGTGCTTTTTAAGAATGCTGATAACTTTCATAACTCCTCCTTTTTTAATGTTCACGGGGCAAAGGAAATTGCAGGGTGCGCGAGATTGCCGCGCAGGTTTTGAGAATTTTTTAATTTTTTTTTGAATTTTCGACGATGCAAAGGAAAACACCCACTACGCAGCCTTTTTGCGTAACTGAAAAAAAACTAAAAACCAATCGCCTTTTTCTCTTTGGTTTCAATCTTCTCGTCGTCGCAATAGCCGAGCAGCTCGTTGAGCAGACTTTCCGATTCGCCGTGCAGAATTTTGCCAATGGCGTGGCGTCGGGCAATGTTCTCAATTTGGCCACCGCTAAACTCGTATTTGCCTGATAGTGTGCGAGCATCGTCGTCGGTCAAGGCCGGAATCATCTCGCGCCAAATGCTCATCCGCGCCTCCACGGTGGGCTTGTCGAACTTGATTTTGTAAAGGAATCGGCGCTCGAAGGCGCGGTCGAAGCTTTGCGCCAGGTTGGTGGTGGCAATCATTATGCCGTCCAACGTCTCCATCTCCTGAAGCAGAATGTTCTGCATTGTATGGTACATTTTATCGACTGAACGTTCGGCATTTTCGGCCCGTTTCCCGATAATGGCATCGGCCTCGTTGAATAGCAGAATGGGCGCCACATCGCACTCCTTCACCTTCTCACGGTACTCGTCGAACACGCGCTTCAGGTTCTTCTCGCTCTCGCCAACCCACATACTTTTTATCCTTGCAATGTTCACCTGCATAACATCGCGGCCGGTGCGGCGGGCAAGCTGTAGCGCCGTTTCGGTCTTGCCCGTGCCAGGCGCGCCGTAGAACAGGCAGGCAAAGCCGCAGCGGAATTTCTCGTCCTCCAATCGCTTGCGAATCTGCTCATATTGACTGTTTTCCATCAAACTGCCCAACTCGTCGACCCGTTTGCTCACCTTTTCGCTGAAAAACAGATTTTTAGCCTTGATGTCTTCGGTTTTTATCACATCGTTGCGGCTCCGCGCGTTGCGGCGGACGATGTTCATCTCGCTCAACAGCTCGTCTTTCGTCTTTTTTGTCAGACAATAGGCCTCGTTGTTGATGAAACCGTCGTTGTTGGTGAACTCTATCAGTTTCTTGTCGAGAAGCGGGTGAGTGTTGCGCTGCAAAGCCGATTTTATCTGATTAAACTTGATGCGCTCGTAAAGGAAGGCAAAGTCGTGACATACAACATTTTCGTTTCGCTTGTTCACAAACATACACGCAAACAGAATCAGCAGAATCTCGTCTTCGGGTTTGAGTTCATAACTGCGTAACTTGCTGACAAATTGCAAGTTTTTATTACATTCGAGCAGATGTTCGATTCTTTCGACAGTGATGTCGTAGGTCAGCTCATCATCGCTGCGCATCTCGAAAACGGTGTCGAACTCATCGAAAAGCTCGTTGCAGTTGAGTCCCGACAGGTTGCGCGGCACATATTTCTCGTTCCGCTTGAAAACGTCAATTATCTCCTGCTGAATCCGATAGCAGTTGCGGCCGCTGCGGAAGTCACGTAACCGCGGACGAATTTGCATTACAATTCCAAGCTTTTCGAGCTCGTCGATATAGTTTGTGTACCGCAGAAGGCGCGCCGTGCTACAATCAAGGCTGTCACTCAACTCCTTCATCGATACACAGCCATCGTCGCTGTGACTGATGAGCAGCGCCAACATCACGCTCTGCTCGCGATTGATGCCAATCATCTCCGAAATGTAATCGGCAAACGGTGCCACAGTGTCGAAAAACTCGTTGTTCAGCACCGACTTTGCCGCCAAATTGTCAATGTTCTCTACTGCCGTGAGCAAATCTATTTGCTCTGCCGACTTTTGGTTCTCTGCATTCATTCTTATCGTTTTAAAATTTTTTGCAATAAAAAGCGGAACCTACGCGAGATTGCAGCAGACGTTTGGGTGATTTTTGAAAAATGTTTATTTGATTGAATTTGAAATATTTGTAGAGACGTTGCGCGCAACGTCTCTACGGCTATGATTCTAAACGAAATCCGTTATGGTATTGATTCCTAAAATTTTAAATCATTTTATAAAATATTTCGCCCGCAGGGGCACAAAAAAACTCGCCACACATTTATTATGTATAGCGAGTTGATTTGCTACAAATGAAATACTGTAATTCTTTTTATTTCTGTTTGTTATATGTTTCGTGCATCCGACTAATCATTGCCGCAACATCGTTGCGAAGGCTCTCGGGCTCAAGCACCTCAACATTATCGATATTGTGGAACAGCTCCTGCACAAAATCGTAGGTGGGGCGCAGGCGCAGAGTGAAAATGCTGTATTCGTCGGTGCGCTCCACCTCTTTTTGCGACTGGTGCAGCGGCAGGTCGCGCAGGTAGTTCGACTGGCTCGCCGTCACCTTCAGCTTGATGTTCATAATCTTGGTTCCGTCGCCCGCAATAATGCCGAAGCAACCTTTGAAATACTGCTTGGCATCGGCGTTTTCTGGCATTTCGAACGTTTGTTCGGTCTTGTGCAGCTTGCGAATGCGGTCGAGCGAGTAAATCATCGGGGGCTTTGACGAAAAAGACGGGGCTGTGCCTTGCCCAACCAAATACCACCGCTGACGGAACAGTTTGATAAAGAACGGTTTGACATCGAAATTACTCTCCTCGTCGCGCCAATAGCTTTGATAGGTCATATTCAGCACGCGGTTCTGCTTCATCGCATCCACAATCGGCTGCAGAAACTCCCGCCCCGACGGCACCGGCTCAAGCACAATGCGGTCTTTGATGCTCTGGCAGTTCGACAGCGTGTTGCCGATGCTGAACGTCTTGTAAAGCCACTGCCGCAAATTATCACCCTCCAAATCATCCTCGTTTTCAATGTAATAGCGATACTTGCCGCAATTCTCGTTGACAATGTCGATGCCGAAGATGTCGGCAATCTCATCCTTCCAATTGTCGAATGTACGTTTCGGAAGGCTTTCACCGCCACTGATATCGGCATCCATCCATTTAGCATTCAAGTCTTTAAACGAGATGCTTCTTGCCTGATAAATGGTGTCGAGCACCCACGCATACTTGCTGAAAGTGGCTTGACCACGATTGTTATTCATAGTTGTAATTTTTTATTGGTGTAAATATAGAAAAAGATGCGCCGAATTGTGGCGGAGATGTGTCTTAAATATCTTTTAGCAAAAAAAAACCGCACCCTTAACGAGCGCGGCTTTAAAAATATATTTGGCAATCAGTTTAATCCATCAAATCGGTTTTAGCCTGGATGCCCATGTTGTCGTAGTATCCCTTGTCAAGTTTCTCTTTGATTTCCTTGAATGCGTTCAGCGTGTAATCAACGTCCTCAATTGAGTGAGCTGCCGTTGAGATGATGCGGAAGATGACCATTCCCGGCGGGATGACAGGGTAAACCACAATCGAGCAGAAAATCTTGTAGTTCTCGCGCAGGTCGTAGGCCATTGCAGATGCCTGCTCAGGGCCGCCCTGAATGTGAACTGGCGAAACGCAAGCCTCGGCCGGACCAATGTCGAAGCCAAGATTGCGGAAGCCGTCCTGCAAGCGGCGGGTGATGGTCCACAGTTTCTGACGCAGCTCGTCGCCCTCGGGGCTGTCGATAATCTCGAGACGTTTGATGCAACCCTCAACAATCGGCATTGGCAGAGCCTTTGCATAAATCTGCGAGCGCATATTGTAGCGCAGGTAGTCGATAACCGATTTTTTTGTTGCGATGAATCCGCCGATGATTGCCATCGATTTAGCGTAAGCGCCAATGTAGATGTCGATGTCGTCCATCACGCCAAAGTGCTCTGATGTGCCGCGTCCGTGAGGACCCATCACGCCGAAGCCGTGGGCGTCGTCAATCATGATGCGGAATTTGTATTTCTTCTTGAGAGCGGCAATCTGGTCGAGAATGCCAAGAGCGCCGGTCATTCCGTAAACACCCTCGGTGATGAGCAGCACGCCACCGCCTTGTTCCTCAGCCACTTTGCAGGCAACCTTCAGTTTTTGCTCGCAGCTCACAATGTCGTTGTGCTTGTACGAGAAGGCCTTGCCTTGGTGCAGACGCTTGCCGTCCATCAGGCAGGCGTGGCACTCGGCATCGAACACAATCACGTCGTGGCGGCTCAACAGCGAGTCGATTGCCGACACAATTCCTTGATAACCAAAGTTGAACAGGAATGCAGCCTCTTTTTTCTCGAATTTGGCAAGCATATGCTCGAATTTCTCATGCAAGTCAGAGTTGCCTGTGAGCATACGGCTACCCATTGGGTAAGCCAGACCCCAGCGGACGGCAGCCTCGCCGTCAACCTTGCGGATTTCGGGGTGGTTGGCAAGTCCCAGATAGTTGTTCAGACTCCAGCACAAAACGTCTTTGCCCTGGAATTTCATGTGCGGGCCAATCTCGCCCTCAAGTTTCGGGAACGAGTAGTAACCCTCAACTTTCTCGCGGTACTGGCCAATCGGGCCGCCCGTCGATTCCTCTATTCTTTCAAAAATATCCATTTATGTTAAGTTTTAGATGTTTCTAAATTGCCGCAAATTTACTTTTTTATGCGGTTCGAATGGTAGTATAAGTACCTATTTTTTATGTGGGAAGTAGGTGTTTGAGTTTGCGTTCGCTCTTTCTAAATCCTAATTCCTAATTCCTAACTTTTTTTATACTTTTGCCGCACTTTTTTGGAAAACACTTTTACACAATAAAATAATGGATAAGAATTCTTGGATTGGCCTACTGTTGATTATGGCCATCTTGTTGGGATGGAGTTACTTTACCCGCCCGTCGGAAGCGGAGATGCAGCGTATGCGCGAACGCCGTGACTCAATCGCACGTGTCGAGCAGCAGCGCCAACTCGAAATTGAGTTACAGAAGTCAGAAGCCGCCGAGCAGGCGCAGATTGTGTCGCCCGAAGCATCTGATTCGGCTGCAAGCGAGATGCTTCGCAACCAATATGGCGATTTTGCCGCTTGCGCCGCAGGTGAGCGCGAGTTCTACACAGTCGAGAACAACCTGATGAGCGTCAAGTTCACCAACCTTGGCGGACGCATCATGTCAGTAACGCTGAAAGAGTACGACTCGTACGACTCGCTGCCGGTGGTGCTCTTCGATGGCGACTCAACAATCTTCAGCCTCAGTTTCTTTGCGCAGAACCGCCTTATCGAGACGGGAAAACTCTTCTTCACACCGTCGGAAAATATCGCGACAGCGAAAGTTGAGAGCGACTCGCTTGCCATCACCTTCAAACTCGACCTCGGCAACGACCGCTCACTCGATTACATCTACACCATTCACCCAGACAGTTACGTTGTGGGCTTCAACGTGCAGATGCACAATCTCGACAAACTGGTACCGGCCAATCTGGGCTACCTCACTCTCAAATGGGAATCGTACATCAAGCAGCAGGAAAAGGGCGAGAAGTGGGAAATGATGAACTCGACCATCGCCTACCGCTACTTCAACGACGATGTTGAGCAGTTGAGCGAGACAAGCGACTCTGACAGCGAAAACGTCAACAGCCGCCTGCAGTGGGTGTCGTTCAAACAGCAGTTCTTCAACTCGACAATCATTTCAAAAGACGGCTTTGCCAACGCTGCCCTCAAGTTGGAAAAAACTGCGAGCCCGAAATATCTGAAGCACTTCACCGCCGACCTGTCAGTTCCGTATGAAGGCCGCGCCGAAGAGAACTATCAGATGGAAATGTTCTTCGGCCCGAACCATTTCAAAACGCTTAAAGCATTGGACATCGACCTTCAGAACATCATTCCGCTGGGCCGCAGCATCTTCCGCTGGGTGAATGTGGGCATTGTGATTCCGGTGTTCAACTTCCTTGGCCGATTCATCGATAATTTTGGCGTTATCATTCTGATTCTGACTCTCTTAATCAAGCTGGTTCTGTTCCCGCTCACCTACAAGCAGTACAAATCGACGGGTATGATGAGCGCTTTGAAACCTGAAATCGACAAACTGAACGAGAAATATCCGAAGCAGGAAGACGCAATGAAGAAACAGCAGGCAATGATGGACCTCTACAAGCGCGCCGGCGTGAGCCCGATGGGCGGCTGCCTGCCTGTGCTTTTGCAGATGCCGTTGCTGATTGCAATGTTCCGCTTCTTCCCTGCCTCAATCGAGTTGCGCCACGAGAGCTTCCTCTGGGTTGACGACCTCTCGACCTATGACGCCATCCTCAACCTGCCGTTCAGCATTCCCTGGTACGGCGACCACGTGAGCCTTTTCTGCCTGCTGATGACCATTGTCAACATCATATATATCAAGATGAGCGGTCAGGCCAACGCCGGCGGTCAGCAGATGCCGGGTATGAAAATGATGATGTATATGATGCCGGTGATGATGCTCTTCTGGTTCAACGATTATGCCGCAGCCTTGAGCTACTACTACTTCCTGACGCTGCTCATTACCATTGTGCAGACCTACATTATCAAGCGCACAATCAATCCCGAAGAAGTGCTCAACCGCCTGAAAACCGCCAAAGTTCAGAAGGCGCCCACCAAGTCGCGATTCCAACAGCGCCTTGAAGAAGCCGCAAAGAAACGCGGGGTTAAACTGCCGAAGTAATTTCGTTTGAAATAATCATCAAAGGCCGTCAGCTGGTAGGTTGGCGGCTTTTTTTGTGTCTGAATGTTTTCGCTCAAGGCGATGTTCGCTGAGGATTGGTGGGAGAGAGGCGCGGTTGTTCAGCACAAAAAAATCGACCTGTTCAGTCGATTTATGATATTGCCCATCGGGAGACTGCCCCAAATGAGTTACTTATTGTTGAACTGATTCATTATGCCTGGCACGCCCACAAAAGGCAGTTGCTGAACAGCCTGGCAGCAAAGGTTGACGCGCTCGTCGATTTTGGCTTGTTCCTCGTCGGTCCACTGGCCGAGAACAAAATCAACCTGATGGCCGCGCGAGAACTCGTTGCCGATGCCGAAGCGCATACGGGCGAAATCGGTGGTTGAGAGCGATTCAGCAATGTTTTTCAGTCCGTTGTGACCGCCGTCGCTGCCGCGCTCGCGGATGCGTATCTTGCCGAAAGGCAGAGCCAAATCGTCGCAGATGATGAGAAGATGGTCGAGCGGAATTTTCTCCTGCTGCATCCAGTAGGCTACGGCTTTTCCGCTCAAATTCATATAGGTGGTTGGCTTGATGAGAATAAAGGTGCGGCCGCGCGATTTCATCTCGGCGCGGTAGGCGTGACGCACCTCGCTAAAAGCAGTATTGGACGCCTTAGCCAAGGCATCCAATACTTTAAATCCTATGTTGTGGCGGGTGTTAGCGTACTCGGCGCCGATGTTGCCCAGCCCTACAATCAGATATTTCACCGCTCAAGATTATTTTGCTTCAGCAGCGGCTGCGTCAGCGTTCATGGCAGCACGTGTCATCTTGACTGTTGCAACCACAATGTTTTTAGCTTCAAGCAGTTCGAGACCGTCGAAGCTCAAATCCTGAATCTTGATAGCCTTGCCAAGACCAAGGTTGGTAACATCAATCTCAAGCAAGTCAGGCAGTTTGGCAATCAAACCTTTAACGCGGATTTTGCGCATTTTCAGCACCAGCTTACCACCCTGGCGAACGCCTTCGGCCAAACCGTTGAGTTTCACTGGCAGAGCGATTGAAACAGGTTTCTTGTCGCTAACTTCAAGGAAATCAATGTGCTCGATGGCGTCAGATACACAGTTGTACTGAACGTCTTTCAGAACAGCCTTGCAAGCCTTTCCGTCAATTACAAGGTCAACAATGTAGATGTTCGGGGTGTAGATCAAGCCACGGAAAGCCTCAACAGGGGCTGAAAAGTGGGTTACCGACTCGCCGCCGTACACTACGCAAGGAACCTGTCCGTTTTTGCGAAGCTCGCGTGTTGCCTTTTTGCCAAGGTCTGCACGAACAGAACCTTTAATCTCAATAGTTTTCATTCTAATAAATTTATGTGCTACTTGCGACTGAGTCGCCCATTGCACGTTAGACAATAAAAATTTTTGCGGCGCAAAGGTAGAAAAATATGTGTTTGGTGCAACAGCGATTTTGTCTTTTCAATAGATGCGTTTGAGTTTGCCAATAGTTATCCTGTACATCAGCGTAACATTGTGAGCCACTCCATTATAATTGCAATCTATTGTTCTAAGTGTGACAGGATGATATGAGTATCTGATACCTAAAGCGTTAATAATTCTTGTTGCATAACTATCACACGGATAACGCATGTCTGTATTGAACCCGATTTCTATTGAAAAAACAGGTCCCCAGTCCGTTTCCGGACCGTTTTCTTTGCTAATGTAGAAATTTGGAATGGATGTACTCAGGCAGAACTTTCCATAGCCGACAGTCGGCATAAGCATCATTTTCCGATACGCGAATTGGTATCCCAAATAGAAATTTGGCATATTCCCGTTGAGTTTCACGCCCTTGCCAAATGAGGTGTTATATCCGTGAAGCGTTTCTTTGGGTTTGTTGAAAGACAAATCAATATGCACGCCTGCTACTGCTCCTTTATAGTAAAGATGGCCATTGAATCCAATATTGAGTGAACCCGCCAGCACTTCTGCCAAGTCCCCTCCAATCAACGATGCTCCCACATCCATCCCCAAGCCAAACATCAAACTGTTCTGCTTGTATTCAAATCTCATTGCTGACTTTACAAACGATTCAAAATCACTGCCAGGATGTTGTTGCAGGAATTCATTGCTTGTCTGGTTAAGTGTGTCCGGCTTGAAAGAACCATAATTGTTCATGAGTGTTCCATTGCTTTTCTCATAAGTGGGGATTCTCTTGAAATTTTTAATATAGAGCAAAAGAAAATCGCGTTCGCAGCTTGTCAGCGATATGTTGCTGTTGATATCGCTCTCTAAAAAAACAATATTGTTGCAAATGGAGTCTTTCAGAAAATGCAATAAATTACTGACAAATGGGGTCTTATTCCGTTCAATCTGCTTTGCCGACAATGAGAACTGAGCCATCTCCGACGCTGCCATTTTGTATTTGCGCAACCAAATAGTAAGATCCCATAGTTCGTCAGGGGTGAACGTTTGGTAGTTATCATCGTCGAAGGTTGTTTTTGCATAAAGCATCAACTCGGTGGCCTTGTCTCTGTCACCTTCGATTATGGCATCAACTATGCTGTTCCTACACTTTTGGATTAGTTCGGAACGTGTGTTTTCGTTTGATGCGAGCTCGTGCGTGTCGGTGGAATTGACTTGGCTCCAGACAGACTCCGTAACCAGAACAGATAGCATTAATAGTATTAGCTTTTTCATATTGTTGTATTTGTGTAATTACTGAATATCAGATATTGTCAAGTTTATTGAGACCATTTGATTGAAATAGCAATATCAAGATTCTGTGCCCCAAATATAAAAACTTTGACATTTAAATACCTTTGCCGAAACAGCGATTTTGTCTTTTCAATAGATGCGTTTGAGTTTGCAGGCTGATACTCTGTAAATAAGTGCTATTCTGTGCGTTGCACCGCTTATGTCGCCATCTTGAAGATTGATGTTAACTGGTTGAAACGAGTATTTTAATCCAAGTGCCGATCGGCCATTTGTAGCGTAAGTGTCGGTTGGGGCAAAAACAGAGTTTCCAAATCCTACTTCCAGTGACAAAACGGGGTTCCAATCCGATTTCAAATGGCAGCCTTTCAGATTGTCGTTACCATTCGATGAATCGACCTCTAATCTGAAACCTCCATAACCGATAGAGGGAAGAACTGATATTCCACGATATAGGAACCAATATCCGACGTAAAAATTAGGTGACACACCATCGAATTTAGTACCAGAATCGTATAGGGTTCCATCGTTCCCGCTAAATTCATCCTGGCTTTTGTGGTTTGTTGAGATATTCAGCTGGGCTCCCGCAACAACGCCTTTGTAGCTGAGATTCACATCCAATCCAATGCCGAAGCCTCCCGATATTAAGTCGTGAGCATCGCCTTTAACCAATGTCGCGCCTAGAAAAGCTGCTCCGCCATACATCAAACCGTTCTGCTTGTATTCATATCTCATTGCTGACCTTACAAACGGTTCAAAATCACTGCCAGGATGTTGCTGCAGGAATTCATTGCTTGCCTGGTTAAGTGTGTCTGGATTAAAAAGGCCTGAATTATTTATAAGCGTTCCATCGTGCATCTGATAGGTGGGCATTCTTTTCAGATTTCTGATGTAGAGCAAAAGAAAATCGCGTTCGCAACTTGTGAGCGAGGTGTCGCGGCTAATGTCGTTCACAAAAAAGGTGCTGTCGTTGCTAATTTTGCTTTGCAAAACTGTCAGTAAAAACATATTCAGCTGATTTTGCCGCCTGTTGAATATTTCTCCTGTCATAGGGGATAGCACTATTTCTGATGTCGCCATTTTGTATTTGCGCAACCAAATGGCAAGGTTCCAAAATTCGTCAGGAGAGAATGTCTGGTAATTGTCGTCGTCGAAAGTGGTTTTTGCATAAAGCATCAGTTCAGTGGCTCGGTCTCTGTCGCTTTCGCTAATGGCATCAAGTATGCGGCCGCGGCACTTTTGTATGAGTTCCGAGCGAGTGCTTTCCGTCATAAGACTCTTGCGTATGGCTGCGGTATCGATTTGAGCCATAAGGTTTTGACTTGCAATTATCAGTAAAAGTATGACTATTGTTTTCTTCATAATCAATAATACTGTCTTATGGGTTTTCAATATACGCGTTTTGCCATTCTATGTGTTCCGATGCTAATGGCGGCTGAGAGAGAGTGAATTGTTCCATTGATTTTCCGACCTTCAATGTTGACCCTAACGGGCTGAAATGTATAACGCAACGCCAAATTAAGCGAATTAAATGATGAAGAATACGACGGCCACAAATTGCTGCTACTATATAATTGAACGCCAAGTATTGGCGTCGGCAACCATTTGTTGAACAATCTGTTATCCTTAATATCTTCGTTTGTATGTGTGTCAGAATTCACCGCAGGATAAAACATACCTACCCCCAACCCCACAATCGGGACTACCGCACATTTCGGCTTAAGCGGAATGAATCGTCCGTAATTGGTCTGAAATTGATACAGATTACCCGATGTGCCAGCCTTCCACACTCCGTTTTTAAAATGAATGTCTTGTTTAGGGTTGGCTGCTGACAATCTTGAACTTACTTCAATCATATTCTTTTTGAATTCAATCGAAATGTCGAATGAAAATAACCCTCCATTTGAAAACCAATCTGCTATTTCGCCGCCGAATATGGCCGCTCCACCTCCCATTGCAAAATCCAAATGAAAAGAGTCATAATCTAGTCCAAAAACGTATCTGACATAATGCCGCAAAAAATAATCATACCGACTATCTGGATATTTGCTGAAAAAATCATCGCATTTGCTGTTTATTCTTTTTTGGTCGGGCCAGTTTCTTTTCTTCAAGTTTAAAAGGTACAACTCGATATAATCTCGGTCTGCTTGTTCAAGAGTATTGTAACCTTCAAATAAACTGTATAAATCGCTGCTTGATGGCAAATTTTGAAATATTATCTCGTCCAAATTATCGTCATATACCTCTTTATTGAGCAGTTCGCTTTCAGATGTTGAGTCAAATGCTGTTGTTTCTTTTATAAATTTATCCAAATCAAGCAAATACAAGTCAATCATCCATTTTTCGTGAGGCATTAGCGGCAAATATTTCTCATCCTCAAGAGTCTGTGCGTATTCACATAGTTCGGCAATTTTTTGTTTGTCGTGGCTGATGAACGCTTCGGCAATATGCTGCCTACATTTGCCAATCAATTCCCACTTTGTATCGTTGAGCAACCCCAGACGTGCCATTGTGGCGGAATCGGTCTGCCCGCAAATTGTCCCTACGGACAACGAACATAGCAAAATGATTACTAGTCTTTTCATATCCTAAATTTTCCGTTTCGGGAATCCCGCGCCAAACTTGAACACGGCTGTTATTGAATTCATCACGCCAAAAGTTTTTTCGCCGTTGATTTTCACCAGAACAGGTTGCAGCGAGTAACGCAGAACTGGGCAAATGTAGCCAATGTCGTATCCGCCACTGAATATTTTCTCATACCTGATTTCGGCCCCGAGGGTTGGCAAAGGCATAGAAATCAGATGCTTGCCCTTAAGCGGGTCCTTTTCATCCTTGTCATCTTTCTTGTAAAAAGGCTCGATAACTGTAAAGCCGATTCCTACACGTGGAATTGCCACCCATTTGTCTGTCAAAGGCATATAGCGGCCAACGTTAAATTGAACTTGTCCAATGTCGCCTTTGCCTTTTTCCCAGACAACATCATCAAAATCAACATCTTTTCTCGACCGAATAATCATCGCACTCACCCTAATTTGAAATTCATAATTCTTTAGGCCGATGGCAATGTCTGAATCAAAGCCCCAACGCCCCGATTGGAACCAATCGGAGATGTCGCCAGCCAGGACTGCAGTGCCCATGCCAAGTCCCATATCCAACTGAAATTTCTCAAAATCTTTAACATACACATATCTGATATAGTTCCGTATGAAGTATTCAAACGGGCTGTCGGGGTGTTGCTTCAGGAAAACATCGCATTTCTTGTTTATCTCTTTCTGGTCAACAGGCTGCGTGTTCACTTTCGTCAGATACAAACGGACAAAATCCTTCTCCATCTGATTCAAGTCGAAACTGCTTTCGATGGCGGCGTTCAGGTCCGGGTTTTGGGCCACATTTCTGTATATGACTGAATACATATTGTCGTTGAACATACTTTTGCCCACCAGTTTGCTGTCGGCTACCGAGTCGAACGCCACTGCATCTTGGGTAAAATTCTTAAAATCATATACATAGACGCTTAGTATCCATTTTTCATTAGGCATCAATGGCACATATCGGTCATCTTCGAGAGTCAGCGCATACTCATACAGTTCGGCAACTTTTTGCCTGTCGCCGTTGATGACCGCGTCAGCAATATGGCGTCGGCATTTGATTATGAGTTCCGCTTTGGAGTCGTCGAGCAGACCAAGACGTTTCATTGTGGCGGAATCGGTTTGTGCGTTGACGCTTTCTGCGAGCAATGCAGTGAACAAAATGATTATCAGTTTTTTCATAATAGTTATGTTTAAATGATGTCTTTATTTGAATGTCAACCAATTGGCAGAGTCAGCCCGCCAATGGGGAAACCCAGAAAATAATCGGTTACTGCAGTCAAAAGTAAAACAAAATCAATGCCAATTAATACCTTTGCCGAAACATCAAAAAAAATGACCGACACCGAACTAAAACGATTTCTTGACGCGCAGGCCGCACGGTTCGACAATCCCGATTTTATTGCCGAAGACCCAATTTCGATTCCGCACCGCTTCAGCCGTCCCGACGATATTGCCATTGCTGGATTTCTGGCTGCAACCATCGCCTGGGGGCAGCGCAAGAGCATTGTGAAATCGGCCAACCAACTCATCAACTGGATGGACGGCGCGCCGCACGATTTCGTTACAAACTGCATCGAAGCCGACCTACAGCCGTTTGAGCGGTTTGTTTACCGCACCTTCAACGGCACCGACTGCACCACGTTTCTGCGCTCGCTGCACAATATATACATAAATCACAACGGTTTGGAACAGGTTGTTACTGAAGGATTTAAATCGTCGGGCACCATTCGCGGCGCACTGTCGCATTTCTATCGGGTTTTCTTCGAGATTGACCATCAGCACCGCACCGAGAAGCACCTGGCCAACCCCGACAAAGGCTCGGCTTCGAAGCGGATGAATATGTATCTGCGCTGGATGGTGCGGCAGAGCGGCACGGGCGTCGATTTTGGCATTTGGCACGATATACCGCAGTCGGCACTTCAGATTCCGCTCGATGTGCACGTGGGCAACGTTTCGCGGCAGTTGGGGCTGCTGTCGCGCAAGCAGAACGACTGGCAAGCCGTTGAAGAACTCACCGCCCGCCTGCGCCAATTCTGCCCCGACGACCCCGTGAAATACGATTTCGCACTGTTCAGTCTGGGCGTGAATGGTGAGAAAATTTGAACGCAGATGACACTGATCGGACTGATTTACACAGATTTATTTGGATATAAAACGTTGTTTTCCTCCAACGTATCGGACACAAGCGGGGTGTCCCTACTAACACCCAACACCTAACACCAAAACTAATGCCTTGTGCCCATTGCCTAATGCCTTTTCAACTTATAACTTTCAAACTTAAAACTTATAACTTCTAAAACTTACAACTCATTTCTAGTGCCTAATGCCCAGTGCCTAATGCCTAAAATCTTATGTCTTTTCAACTAATAACTTGTAACTTGCACCTTGTAACTTATAACTGATAATGAGTAACAACTACTTCTGTTTCAAACAATTTGCCGTTGTGCAAGACAACGCTTCGATGAAAGTTGGCACCGATGGTGTGCTTCTGGGCGCGTGGTGCGGTTGCGTTGGGGCGCGACGGGTGCTCGATGTTGGCACAGGAACTGGCCTGATAGCCATTATGGCGGCGCAACGGTCCGAAGCGCAAGTGGCGGCCGTTGAAATTGACAGCAACGCCTGCATCGATGCTATCACCAATATCGATAACTGCCCGTGGGCCGACCGCATTGAACTTTTCAACCTTTCGGTTCAGGAATTTGCCGCCGATTGCCAGGACCGTTTCGATCTGATTGTCAGCAACCCACCGTTTTTCTGTAACTCGCTGAAAGCACCAAGTACCGGCCGTGCGCTCGCCCGCCACGACGATACTCTGCCCGTAGCCGACCTTTTCAGCTGCGCCGTCCGTCTGCTGACTGACAATGGCCGCCTTTCGGTCATCATCCCTGCTGACCGCCTCGATGACTACGATTCCGAGGCCGCCCTTCACGGCTTGCGACCTGTGCGCCGTGAGATGGTTCGCCCCAATCCCAACATGCCGTTCCACCGGGCAATGGTGGAATACGGTTATGGTGATTCATTCTCCACCGATGAGATTATCAGCATTGAAACTGAAGAGCATGGTGTTTACTCGCCTGAATATATCGCGCTTACACGGGATTTCTATTTGAAGTTCTAACCTTTTGACAAAATAGGCTTTGCGCTAACCGATACAATCCGAAATAGGCCATTCTGCAGCAGTAATTGTAAAATAACGCGTTTTGGATTGCCGAAATTTGTAAAATAGCGCGTTTTGATTGGTTAATTTTTGCAAAATAATGCGTTTTGGAATGCTAAAATTTGCAAAATAGTGCGTTTTAGCGCGAATTATAACGCATATAATGGTATTTAATGAATTGGTATTCAGATACTACTACTATTAACTCCTCGGACTTGGAGTTTGAGTTGATAAGATTGCAAACAAAAAAGCGCGGAACCATCCGCGCCTTTTTTTGTATTAAAATCAATGAATTCTGATTCCTAATTCCTACCTATTAAATATACTTGTCCCCCGTCTTTGTCTTGATGTCGTTCACAATCACCTTCACGGTTTGCTCTTCGTCCTTGTCGCAGATGAGTAGCGCGTCGGGCGTATCAACCACAATGTAGTTTGTAAGGCCTTGCACCACAACTAGTTTGTCTTTCGGCGCATACACAATCGAGCGGTTGGTGTTGTAGAGCAGCACATTGTCGCCCGAAATCACATTCTGTTCGTCGTTTTTAGGTTGGTTTTCGTAGAGCGATGTCCACGTGCCAAGGTCGGACCAACCAAAGTGCGAACCCAGAACAGCCACATTGTCAGCCTTTTCCATCACACCATAGTCGATTGAGATGTTGGGGCAGACAGGATAAATCTGGCCGATGGCATCTTCCTCATCATCAGTGTTGAACAGTTCCGACTTGCTGTTGAACAGATTGTAAACCTCTGACAGATGTTTCTTGAAGGCGGCCTGAATCGATTTCAGCGACCAAAGGAAAATGCCTGAATTCCAATAGAATTCGCCACTTTCAACAAAGAATTTCGCAAATTCAAGATTCGGCTTCTCGGTAAAGGCTTTCACGCGCTTCAGGTCGGCAATGTTGTTGAAGTTGATTGCCTCGTCGAACTGGATGTAGCCGTAGCCCGTATCGGGGCGGGTGGGCTGGATGCCGAGCGTGAGCAGATTATCGTTGTTGGCCACAAAGTCGAAGCCGTTTTTAATGGTCTCGATGAACATCTGGTCGTTCAGAATCAGATGGTCCGACGGCGCCACAACAATGCAGGCGTCGGGGTTTATCTGCTGGATGCGGAAGTTGGCATAAGCGATGCAGGGCGCAGTGTTGCGACGAGCGGGCTCAAGCAGAATCTGTGATGCGGTAACCTGTGGCAGTTGCTTGAGTGTCAAATCTTTATACTCGGCACTGGTGACGATGAAAACATTCTGCGGCGGCACAATCTTTGTGAAACGCTCAAAGGTGAGTTGCAGCAGCGATTTGCCAATGCCCAGAATATCGATGAATTGTTTCGGGTACGATGAGCGGCTGACCGGCCAAAAGCGCGTTCCGGCGCCGCCGGCCATTATCACGCAGTATAGATTCTGATTCATAATATTATGTATTTTAATTATATGCGTTAAAAAATGTTGTGTCAGTCACTATTTCGAAATCATTTTCGAATATAGGTATTAAACGCAAACGAAAAACAATTTAGTATGATAAGTTGAAAAAGGAGAGATAGGGGTAGCAGGTGCGGAATATTATTTGCCAGTAGATTGATGACGGTAGCCGCAATTAGTCAAACATGGAAACAGTATTTATCAATCGATTGACAAAACCGGTAATATTTTTATAACCTATTGTTACAAAATTACGTAGAAGCACGCATTGCTGCGATTGAAATGCATTTGCAAGAAACATGCGCATTAATTTAATTAAAAAAAGGACAGGACTATGAAGTCATTTATCAAACGGTTTTCTGAGGCGTTGGCGGTGAGTGTCGTTATGATGGCGGCGGTAAGCCCTGTACGTTCCCAAAATGCTGACAGTCTGAATTGGGCAATTCTGTATAAAAACCTCGACAGTACCCGCCGATCGGTTTATTCAATGTCAGAGGACGATCCCAACAGGTTACCCGGATTGCATTATATAGCACGCTATTGCTACGATCTTGATTCGGCAAAGAAATACTGCACATTGCTGCTCGATCTGGCTATCAAGAGTGATGACCAATTATATACGGCTCACGGTTACAGCTATATGGCGCGTTATTATTATTGGATGGGCGATTATGACAATGCGCGCGATTTAAACATGGAAGCCATTTATTTGTGGGAGAAAATCGGCGACAAGTTGCATCTGGCGCGAATGAACACTCAGTTGGCATCTATACTGACAGCGCAGGGGTTGTACGATCAGGCGTCAAAGTATTACCATACCAGTCTTGATGCATTCCGCGAGCTTAACGATTCATCGCACATCACTCAGGTTCTGCAGAATTTGGGAAACATAAACATACTTGTGCAGTTCTACCAGAGTGCCACTAACTATTATACGCAGGCGTTGGATATCGATAAGTCGATTAACAATGTATACGGACTGATAGCTGATCATACGGGACTCGCCCGTATCAATGTCAACAGATTCAAACGCCATCGCCGTGATTCGATAGCAGAGCAGATGCTGCAATTGGCCAAATGCCATATAGATACAGCTTATAATCTTGCATTGCCTTTGCCTAGCGTTATTGAAATGCAACAGCTCCATATTTACAAGGCAATGATTTATATGGAGATAGCCGAAAAAAGCGTAGGAAAGGAATTGCAAGCCGCTCTTGATTCGTGCGAACGGCATTGTCAGCAGATGTTTGAGTTACAGCACGACTATAATTTGAATCTGCACTTGTCAGGAGTTGTGACGCTGCAAGGGCGGGCACAGATGCGCAAAGGCAATCTCGATTCGGCTTTGGTGTATCTGAAAAGAGCTGAGGAGCTCGAGGCTATTGAGCACCCTCGTATGGAAGTGAAAAAAGACCTGTATGCGGCATATCAGCAGTTCTATGAGAAGAAGGGTGATTACTCCAAAGCTAACCATTACCTCTCAGAACTATACTATATGCTTATGGATAACAGCACCGAAGGTGCGGCTTCGCAGGTGGCAATGTCGAAAACCAGAATGGATTTCGAGCAGAAATTGCGCCAGCGGGCGCTTGAGGAGTATGAGCACGAGCAACAGTATAAGAGACAGCAGATGCTGATGATAGTTATCATCTCGAGCCTGTTTGTCATTTCAATCATCATTATGGTGTCGAGTTTGCGGCGAAAGAAACTCAACCAGATGCTTCGGAAGAAGAACGACATGCTCGACGAGAAAAACTACCAGCTTGTGGCGGCCAAAGAGGAGCTGCAGTCGCAAAACGAGTTGCTGAACGTTGCCAACAAAAGCATTACTGACAGTATTGTCTACGCCAAGCACATTCAGGAGGCTGTGATTCCGAATGTTGAAATAATGCGACAGATATTCGGCGATTGCTTGATAATGTTCAGCCCGTGCAACATTGTGAGCGGCGATTTCTATTGGGCCATCAAAATAGGGCGGTACAAGGCTCTGGTTGTGGCCGACTGCACGGGCCACGGTGTTCCGGGCGCTTTTATGAGCATGCTGGGCATATCAATGTTGAACGACATTGTGGCCAATTTCGACATGAACTCGCAGCAACTGAAAGCCAGTGATCTGCTCGACAATTTGCGAGTCAACGTGCGCAAGGCCCTGCGTCAGGACAACAACGCTTTGAGCGGGCTCGACGGCATTGACATGGCACTAATGCTGATCGACAGCGAGCGGCAGATACTGCAGTATTCGGGTGCGTGCCGGCCTCTCATAATGGTGCGCGATAACAATCTGACCAAGATTGATTCCGACCGAATGAATATCGGCGTTTATGGCAAAGATGCGCAGTTCACAAACCACGTCATCAACATCGAGCCGGGCGACTGCTTCTATGCCTATAGCGACGGCATCACCGACCAGTTCAACAATATCGGCGATGACCAGAAATTCGGACGACGTCGTCTGTATGAGATGCTGCTTGACAACAGTCAGAAACCGTTTGACGAGCAGATGAAGACATACACTGACGCGTTTAGTCAGTGGCGTCAGGCCGATCCGCAAAAACAGCCAGCCGAGCAGACTGACGACGTTCTGCTTGTCGGCATCAGAATAGGATAATACAAGGGAATCATTTTTGGGGGATGGTAACAGGTGGCATATGAAAAATATGCCGCCTGTTTTTTTTCGAATCAATGTTCGTTTGTTTGCCGGCGAATCCATTGTCACGACGGCCGAGACGCCCAGCCATTGACGCTAACACCGCAACAGCGGTAACGGCTTTAACCTTCATTTTAGTATATTAACCGAAGTTTATTGGCGAATTATCAAAACAAAAAAATGTGGTTTTCAAAAAAAATTACTTTTATGCGCTTTTCGTACTCAAATGTGCGGGAAGAAGAATGGAAATAGCAACACTTCAATAATATAAAGTTATGAAGAGACAAATTTTAATAGTATCGATTTTATTAGTTGCGGTGCAACTATTCGGTCAGGAGACGAGATTCTGGGTAGGTGGTAGCGGCAAATGGGCCGATAACAGCCACTGGTCAACAGTATCGGGTGGTGAGCCTGGTGCTTCAGTTCCCGAATCGGGTACAAGCGTGGTGTTCGACGCCAACTCGTTCAGCGGCGACAAAAACACCGTTACGCTTAAAGATGCAGTAGTGATTGGCAGCCTAACGGCCACCGATGCCGAGTTTGTCTTTTCTGGTAAGAAGAGCCTTACGGTTGAAGGTTCGGTCAGCGTCGACAGTAAAGCCGATTTCGGCAAGCTGCGTGGCGCACTGGTGCTCTCGGCCGCAGGCGACCAAACCCTGGAGCTGCCGACCAAGCTTGAGGGCAACATTATTATCGAAGGTGGCAATTGGAACCTGGCTTCCGATCTGGCAACAGATGGCGACATCATCATCAATGCCGGATCGTTGAATTCAAACAACTACGGAATCAGCTGCAACAATTTTACAACCAACAGCAGTAATCTTGTAAAAGTTGATTTGGGTACATCGGCCGTAGTTGTTAAAAGCAAATGGGTGGCCGTTCTGAACAACAGCAACTCGGTGTTCGACGCAAGCAATGCCGACATTACCATGGTGAGCGGTTTCAACAAAACAGTCAGGACTGTCGGAAATGTTAAATATGGCAATCTGCATAGAGATAATGTGGCAAAGAATGTTACATTAACGTCTCATGATGAGAAACCGGTTTCTTGTAATGTGGAGGGCTTGCATGTTGATGATCCGGACGAAGACCCGAATGATGATCCTTTAGTCAATGACGGTTCGACCATTATTTCTGTAAGTGGAGCTACCAACACATATTCTTTAATAGTGTACGGGCATGATGAAAACGGATTTCTTGTCGCAAATAATGACAAGAGTGTAAGAAACATACCTAAAGACCAAACTGAGGTGCCTATAACAGACCTGTCTGTTGGCGATTACACTGTTGATTTTGTGAGCAGTGAAGGATCGGCAACAGGAGTTTTTTTCATTACAGCTCCCCCAAAATTAGATGTCAAGATAGAAGTAAAGGATAGTGCCAAATGCTACCATGGGCCGATTGTGCAATTGAAGGCAACAACCGTGGGCGGAAATGGCGATTACAAATGGACGTGGAAAAAAGAATTTACTGCAGGCGATTATAGCGTAACCCAGTACGCAGAAAATTTTCCCTATGATGCTGCCATATCGGTTATTGCGGAAGACAAATTGGGCTGTAAGACAAAGAACACTTTTAATTATTATGATGAGTCGGATCCCGATAACAGTTACCATAATCAGCCGAAGCAGTTCATATCATCGGGTGTGGCGGCAAACACCTGTGCTGGCGAAGCAACAGGATCAATAACAGTTTCAGTAGTGCAAGGCGGAAGGTCACCTTTCACTTATGCAGTAGAGAAAAACGGAACCCAATATGGCGGAACCAATGAAAATACTATTGGTAATCTGTCTCAAGGCACATATAGTATCATTGTAACGGATGATAATGGATGTATAGCATCGGCAAACACGGTTCTTGTACAATCAAGTCCCGCACCAATTGCAACATTGACAGGCGATGATGAGAATTGTGAGGGAGATGTCAACGGATTCGCTTTGACAGGTGTGGCACAAAACAGCACCGGAGTGAGCTGGATTAAACTTGGAACCGGCAGCTGGGGAACAGAAAGCACATCGGGTGACAACACGACCAGAAATTCATCTAATGTCTACCATCCATCAACGACGGAAGAAAATGCAGGTTCCGCACAAGTTGTGTTCTTGGCACAGCCGCTTGAAGGTTGTACGGCAAAGGGCGATACAATGACACTTAAAATCAATGCCATTCCAGAGCCAAAAATCTTAACCAAGAATGACACAGTCATATGCGGTTATACGTTTACAATTAGAACTAACCCGGCTACAGGCGATTTCGAATGGTTACAGGCAGGCAGCAACCCGTCGAAGGCAAAGTTTGCTGGCAACACAGTCACTGTTGAAAAGGACGGTTCGTATGTCTTCACCCTTAAACAGAAAGTGGGAGAGTGCGAAGGCAATAGCGATGAATTCAAAATCAGTTTTTATGCTGAGCCAGATGTTGAGATTAATAAGACAAACACTACTGTTTGTAACAACGACACACTGACGTTGACAGCCAAAATCGACAATGTGAAATCATTCGAGTGGAGTTGTCCGGTTGCCGCCGGAACGATACCGGATTCTGACAAAAAGTTAAAAACTCCGAGATTCATCCCCAAAAGCGGTTTCACGGGTACAGCGACTATCACTTTGACTTATGAAGCCAATGGAAGTTGTGATGACAATTTCGAAACAGTTGACATTACAGTCAATCCGGCGCCGGCTCCGTCTTTCATCACTGCAGACGATGATTTGTGCGGCGATGAGAAGGAAGTACAAGTTAGCATTGCCACCGGAAGCTCTGTTGAATGGATAAAGGGCTCTGGCGACAAATCGAAAGTTACAATCGAGAACGATAAATCAGCTACTGCTAAAATAAAGGTAACCGATACAGGAACGTATGGGTTCTACGCCATTGAGACTGCAGCAAATGGTTGCTCGGCAAAAACCGAAAAAGAGCTGAAGATAGCGTTCACAATGCCACCAACAGTGAAAATTGTGTCAGTGAGCGATACTGAGATTTGTGGCGATGGTATTTCTGCGATAACGGCAACCAGCAATGTGAATGTCATTAACTGGGAAACTAACGGTGAAGCAGGCACTTGCTCTCCGGTTAAAGGAAAGACCACCGTTTACAGCCCAAGCGAGAGTGACCAGGGGAAAAGCATCAAAGTGTACGCCATGGTTTCCGGATCGGGTGTTTGTGCTGGCAAAAGCGCAAAAGACTCTGCTACGGTAATAGTCAACAGAGTTCCGAATCCGAAACTGACAGCTCCCGCAGCAGTTTGCGGTGACTCTGCAAGAGTAAAAATAACTGACGGAATTGCCGGTTCAGTGAAAAGCTTCACCAAAGCTTCGGGCGCGGGGAATATTTCATTCCTCAACATAACCGATACCACAATTGACGTCAAAGTCAGCAAAGCTGGTGAATATAAGTTCAATTTCACAGAAACTAATGGCGATTGCAGCAACCAAACACCTGTGACAGTAACCATCAGGTTCGATGAAAAGCTCAAGCTCAAACTGACATCGCTTGAGGATGACACCTTCATGTGCAGCACAGGCAGCAATGGTGAGTATCAGTTGAAGGCAAATGCTCCGGGATGTGACAAAACATCCATTTCGTGGAGTATCTCCAGCGGTTTGGGCGAATTCGATCCTAAATTCGGCGAAATCGTGTCATTCAAACCTACGTTGCTAGCCAACGAGGATAAGCATGAATATAAAATCATGGCAACCGGAACACCTTTGGCATCAGTATGTCCGGCACCTTATGATTCAATTAGCATTGTTGTGTATAGAAAGCCGACTCCGACATTTGCGGGAGGCGAGTCTTGCGGGCTTTCGAAAGAATTCACTGCGACAAAATCGATGACCTCGTCACAAGGTTTTTGGAGTAGCGAAGACAACAATCCAAACATAAGCATTGAGGTTGACGCTAATGATGACAGCAAGGCTGTAATTACCGATATTTCAGGAGAAGGCGGTACATATTCAATTGTCTTTACAGAGAAAAACGGAGAATGCAGTGCTTCTGATACTGCCGATGTGGTATTCATCCCCGATCCGGTAGCTTACGCAGGAAATGACACTGTAATATGCTATGAAGCCGAGCTTAAAATCAGCGAACTGGCCTATACATTGAACAGCGACAATCTGTTGTGGAAGACAAGCGGCACTGGTAAATTCGCCGATAACAAGAATACTATTCTTCAACCTACTTACATTCCGAGTGAGGCCGATAAAGCAGCTGGACAGGTTACCCTTTCTTTGATCGCGTTTAGCAGCACTTGCTTAAAATCAGACACAAGCGAGATTGTTGTAACCATCAATCCTGAGTTCACAGTAGGTATTGGTAGCGTGTCACCATTCGACATTAGCGCAAGCACCAAGATTGAAGTTTCTCTTTGGCTTAAGCATCAAAACTTTGCCTATCTGTCGTATCATTTGATGGCTCCCGACGGAACAACCGTGAAACTGTACGACCATTATAATGATGTGGGCACTGGCAGTAGCTCAATGCGTAACAAGGAAATGAATGGTTTGACGTTCACAACAGAATCGTCGGAAGTTCTGAATTTGGGAAAGCAGACACCTCCTTTCGTAGGTCAGTTCAAAGTAAGTGACGCAAACGGTTGGTCAAATATCTTTGGAAAAGATCCGGCAGAAGGCGGCTGGTCAGTGATAGTCAAGAGTGAGTTTGGTGATGTGGTGGGTACTCTTTACAGAACAACCATATCGTTTACAGATGTGAACCGAAAAGGTGAATTGCAAACAGTTATGTTCGATTCAAAAGACATCAACACATTCATTGTAGCCAATCCAAGAAGGGTGAAATACATTGTTCCGATGGGCTTGTATACAAGATGTTTCGATTCTGAAGACGCTCATGCGATTGTAAACCCGATGGGCGGCTCAGGCATATATAACGAATTTGTATGGAACGATCCGGAGAAAACAGGAAGCGATGTATATCTTGGCGCAGGCGATTGGACTGTTACAGTAACTGATGCGGTTGGCTGCCAGGCAACCGGCGCTGTAACCGTGTACTCACCTGACACAATTAAGATTGCCACTAGTGTTCAGGACATCGAGTGCTTTGGTTCAAAGACAGGTTCAGCATCTGTTGAGGTAACGGCCGGCGGCGTAGGTAACATTTCGTACAACTGGACTAGCGACGAAAGTGAAGGAAAAACCATATCAACAGCAAACACCATAACAGGTGTGGGCAAAGACACATACTATGTATATGCCATAGACCAAAACGAGTGCCATTCGAAGGTGGACACTCTTGCGATATTCGCTCCTGATTCAATTAATGCCGAATTGGTAATAACCGCAGCTACATCGTGTGATGAAGAAGTTGCTAACGGTCAGGTGAAATTCACAATCACAGAAGGCAACGGCGCACCATATAATGTTGAATTGTTAAGCTCTGACATAGATCTTCCGTTGATGCAGATAATGCCAAACGATGCAAAAGATGAATTTGTAGTATCGGGCCTCGGTGCTAGCGAAAAATTGGAATTCAGGATCTATGACGTGAAAGGCTGCTCAATCGATACAACCATTTCAACAGTGCCTGAGAACTCAATTACCATCGAAAAAGTAGTAGTTGATGACAACAAGTGTGCGACTAAAGACGAAGGTTCGATCTCTGTTGAAGACATTTCATATGGTTCAGGAGATTATTCTTACAAATGGTTTAATAATGGTGTCGAGATAGAAGGAATGACATCAAGTGTATGCACCGGTTTGGCTGCAGGTAAATATTATTCGGTAACAGTAACCGATAATATAACCAAGTGCCCTGCCACATTCGACAATATTGAAGTGCGTGATCCTGACACCATCAAATTTGCAGCTCCGGTATTCACCGACAGCATCAAGTGCTTGGGCGATGAAAACGCGTCGTTCTCAGTTGCGGTCATTGGCGGAACAGGTGCTCTGAGCTATGAATGGCAGGGTATTGAGGGTGGAAACACCAATAGCTTGTCGAATGTAGGCGCAGGTGAGTACAAACTGATTGTAACCGACGCCAACCAATGTAAGGATTCAACCACAGTAACCGTTGAATCACCCACCAGCATACTTGAATTAGCTGTTGAACAGTTGAGCGAAGCCGATTGCGGTGTCGATAATGCCAGCGTTAAGGCAGAAGCCACAGGTGGTGTTGAAAACAACGTCTTCACATATCAGTGGATTTCGTTGGCCGATCCTACAATAGTAAAAGTTGGCGCTGAAAGAAGCGATATCGGCGCAGGCCAGTACAGAATAGTTGCTAAAGACAAATTCGGTTGCGAGGTTTACGACACATTGTCGGTTAAAGACAACGGAAAGGTTGATTTCGAACTCAGCGTTGTCAGAAGCGTTTCATGCCTCACTCGTGAGGATGCCATTGTCAAGGTATCCAACGTTACCGATAAAGACGGTGCGGTTGGCTCATACATTGTCAAGTGGAGCGATAACGACAGCATCAACGCACCGGATAGCATGTTGCGGAACTTGGGTGCGCAAACATATGTGACGGTTCAAACTGAGAACAAGTGCTTCGGAGGAAAACTTGTTGAAGCAGTTGGCGACAGCACACTGCATTTTGTGACTCCGATTGTTAACATGCCTGACGTCAGCGGAAAAGGAAACGGATGGCTGAAGGTTGTGGTAGCCGGTGGTATTGGTGACAAGAACTACACATGGACAGTTGAGACAGAAGGAAATGCCATCAACGATGAAGATGTGGCGAATGTCGTCGACACAACAACACTGAAGAACCGCATGGAAGGAGAATATCATATACATGTTGAGGATATGTTGGGAGGTTGCGGAATTGATACTACTCTTAAGGTTGAATACCGTCCTGTAGGATTTGATTATGTTGTCAACGATGTGGCTTGCCAGGGTACCAACAGCGGCTCGGTAACAATTACAGGTAAGGGCGGTTATGACAAAACGCAGTATGAGTATATGTGGGTTCGACTGGATGCGGATTTGGCTCCGATTGACACCAATTACTATCACGGAAGAACGATAGACATTGCCGATTTGTATGCAGCATCATACAGATGCGTGGTTTGGCAAATCGACACCAGTCTGGTATTGCCTCATGATGATACCATTGTGGTAAAAGAACCGAGCAACAGACTGCACATATACAATGACTCTATCCTCGTAGACGGTTCTAACTGCTACGAAGCGAAAGGTTCAATATCAATAATGCAACCTGCCGACAGCGCAGCTGCTTATGATTATTTCGGTGGATATTTGCCATTCACATATTACATTGACGGAGAAGAGATCACAGGAAGTGATATCCGCAAGACCAATTTGAAGCCGGATACTTACAAAGTATATATTGAAGACGCCAAAGGATGTAAGTTCGACACGTTGGTAGCCGTCAATGACATATCAGCTTTCAAAGACTCCATCTATGTATCTAATGTACTGCGTTGCAACGGTGACGACAATGGTGAGATAACTGTAGAGGTTAGCAGTAATAATGGTAACAACTTCAAATTCCAATGGGAGAAGAAGACTGATGACGGAGCGTTGACTTTGAAAGACACAACCGCAGTGATAGGCGACCTTACAGCCGGCACCTATATGGTTAAAGTAACCGACGATTCGTTGTGCGTCAAGTTCGACACCATCAAATTGTCGCAGCCGCTTCCGATCACATTCTCAGTATCGAACACTATCGTGAACACTTGCTACACCACAAATGATGGTGAGATACAGATAGTTTCGTTGAAGGGAGGAAGCGAAATTCCTAATCTTAAATACAAAGCCTTCAAATTTGAAAACATCGCAAAGGAGAAAACCATTTATGACAACGGCAAGTTTGTCAACGCACTTACAGTTAACACATTGGTTGATACAGCGTTTGTGCTCTCAGAGCAACTTAAGCCGGCCGATTACACAGTAGTTGTTTTCGATGAGGGCGGTTGCTTCAGCGAGCCATATAAATTCACCGTTCCGTCTATGTATCCGCAAATCGTTGTCGATACGATTAAAGATCTCGTAGTTCCGGAGTGCTACTCGTATGACAAGAACGGCAACCTGTCGTATGGTAAGATTGAAGTTAAGGTAAGCACTGCAGGGCAGAGCCAAGTTTCAACATCACTCGTCAAATTCTATCAGTTCGATGGTAGCGATGCGACAGAAGCCAGCACCTTCGACAAGGTTACGGCCGGCGAACATGAGGTTATTATCGGATTCACAGCTGATATGTATTGCGCCGACACTGTTCTCCACACACTTGGCAGCAGGAACAACCTGAAGGCTGACGCTCGATTCAACAGCGGAGCCAAGTCAATCTTCACTTGTCCTGACAAAGAGCTGACGGCATACGTAACAGCACACCAACCGTTCAACTATAAGTTCTATACGCTGACCGATGAGGATGCTGAAAAGATGGAAATCATCAAACCGGCGCCTGCACCAGCAAAAGAGCAGACAGTTGTTCCGGTTGACGATAGCACCACAACGGTCGATACGTCAGACATTGCCATCAGATTCAACCGCGGCATCTACTTTAGAGCCGATTCGCTTTCAGCCGATTCAACAGTGGTTGATACTCTGGCAGCAGACAGTGTTCCGACAATTGAACTGCCGACATACGATCATGCTACAATTCGCGGTCGCAGTGTGACAATGTTCGCCGAAGGCTCTTCAACAGGCAAAAACGATGCATGGGTTGACGATTTCAGACCTTACGGAACCGAGACGTTCTACTATTTCGAGATTAACGATAATGTCTGCATCAGTATCGACTCTATCAAGGCCACATCGTTGAGGCCGGTTGACAAGCTCCATGCAATTGTGGCAATGGACGATGCAACACCCGAGGATTTGATGGTGGGCACAATGTATGAGGTTCCTGAAGGCGGTGAGCTGATACTGAGCGCCAACCAGTTGGAGTTCGAGTTCAGCGACAACATCTTCGCTTACGCTGAGAACGGTTGGTTGTGGCAAGCGGCTCCGCTCGATAACGACGGTGGCACAGGATTGTCAATCGCCAACACAACCTCGACAAGCTGGAACGAGAATCCGTTGGTTGCACAAGGCTACGGCATGTTCGCAGCAAAAGTTTGGGATAGTGTTAGATTTGAACTCTCTGACGACACTGAAGGTGTTTATCGGATAAGTGACACCATTCTCACGTGCTCTTACTACGACACAGTGCTCATCAACGCCAAGAGCAGCATCAAGCCAATGCAAGTGTTCACGCCTAATGGCGACGAATACAATCAGTATTGGGAGATTGACGGCCTGGCATCGTATGATAAGGCAACCATCTATGTATTCAACCGCTGGGGCGGCCGAGTATGGCAATATTCGGGCACTGGCAAAGAATATGCCGCTAAAAAGTGGGACGGTCGCAACGAGAAGAACAAACCTGTTCCATCGGGCACCTACTACTATGTAATCCAATGCACCGACGGTGTGCTTGGAGGTAAGAAAGTTACAGGACCTGTTACAATTATAAGGTAATACAGCTATGAAGAGGATTATTTTAACCTTGTTTGCGGGAGCGCTGCTGATGGCTCCCAGTGCTAAAGCACAATTGCTGCCACAATTCTCGCAGTATATGTTTAACGAGTATGCGCTAAACCCTGCAATTGGCGGTACGAGCGACTATTGGCAGATAAAGACCAATTACCGATATCAGTTTGCCGGAGTGAAAGACGCGCCGCAGACCTATATGCTCGGTGGCTACGGCCCGCATAAAGTGATGCCTATGGGATACGGAGGCTATATTTTCAGCGATGTGACAGGCCCAATCGGCAATATGGGCGCCTATGGCTCATACAGCTACAATTTGCGCATATCGGGCGATATCCGCATATCGGCAGGTTTGTTCGTGGGTATTGTTCAGCAGAAGGTCGACTTGTCTGATGTCAATGAGTTGAACGAGGGCGAGAGCGGATTCCAGAACACCGTATACAAGAAGATTTACCCCGACGGCTCACTTGGTGTTTACCTCTACACATCGCAGTATTACGCAGGTATATCGTTCAACCACTTGTTCTTCAACAACATGTCGTTGCTCGACAAATATGATGACAATTATTTGGTGAAAGACGGTCGTGTTAAACCGCACTTCTACATCCAAGGCGGCTACAAGTACAACATCGACCGCAACTTCGACCTTGAGCCGTCAATCCTTATCAAAACTGTTCCGCACTACGATTTCATGACTGATATCAACTGCCGCGTCATCTATCAGAAGATGGTTTGGGGTGGTTTAGGTTTCCGTTACAATTTCAAGAATCCTGAAGCTGTGATAGCATTCGTGGGCTACAACTACAATGACATGATTAATATTGGTTACTCGTACGATTTAACCATATCTAAACTGAGTTCAGCAAGTTACGGTTCTCATGAGATTATGCTCGGAGTCAAATTTGAGGATATCCGCAAATCGAAATCGAAACGAAAGATCAGATAAAATGAAAAGAGCCGCCAAACATCACGTTGGCGGTTTTTTTTGATTTATATTTGGACCATTGATTTTAGATAATGCGTTTGCAGATGAAGGTAAGATTTTTGTTGGCGATTCTTTTGGCAGTAATGATGTTGCAGTCGTGCTCACAGGCAGAGGGGAGTCGTCCGGAAATTAAGGAAGACAAGCTGGTCGACTTGCTTGTCGATATCCACCTTGTCGACGGCTATCTGACAATTACGGGCAGCCGTATTGAACACGACCGCGATCAGATTATGGGAGCTTACGGTTACGTTTTGCGAAAGCATAACGTCACACCGCGTCAGTTCAGCAATACAATGAAATACTATAGCCGTCATATCGATGATTATGAGCAGTTTTATAACAAAGTGATAGAGAAACTAACCATCTACGAAACTGAAATTATTGGTTCTAAAGAAGGTCAGACCAGTCGTCCGCGTCGTTAGACGTTGATTGTCTATGGACGGACATGCTGCCTTTTCGCGAAAAAGCGTGTTTTTCATTATCCATTTCCCAATTTTCCACTATCTTGCCGCCTATGGACGAAAGTTTTGACATACGGCAGAATGCCGCCATAATATCTGATAAAGAGTACGAAAACAAGTTGCGGCCGCTCACGTTCGACGACTTCAACGGGCAGGCGCGTATTCTTGAGAACCTGAAAGTTTTTGTGCAGGCCGCCAAAATGCGCGGTGAGCCGCTCGACCACTTGTTGCTCAACGGCCCGCCGGGATTGGGCAAAACCACTCTTGCCAACATTGTGGCAAACGAGTTGGGCGTTGGCTTCAAAATCAGTTCGGGCCCCGTGCTCGACAAGCCAGGCGACCTTGCGGGAATCCTCACAAGCCTTGAGCCCAACGATGTGCTTTTCATCGATGAGATTCACCGCCTCAACCCCGTTGTCGAAGAGTATCTTTATTCGGCGATGGAAGATTTTCGAATTGATATTCTGATAGATAAAGGCCCTGCAGCACGTTCGGTGCAGTTGTCGCTCAACCCGTTCACATTGGTTGGTGCCACCACTCGCGCTGGATTGCTCACTAGTCCGTTGCGCGCCCGTTTCGGCATCAATCTGCATTTTGAATATTACGACGCTGAAACGCTGAAGAAAATCGTAAAACGCTCGGCATCAATTCTTCAGGTGCCGATTGACGATGATGCGGCATTTGAGATTTCGTCGCGCAGCCGCGGAACGCCGCGTATCGCCAACGCCCTTTTGCGCCGCGTGCGCGATTTTGCGCAGGTGAAAGGCTCGGGCCATATCGACCTCAAGATTGCGCAGTTCTCGCTTCGCGCCCTGAATATCGACCAGTACGGCCTCGACGAGATGGACAACCGCATACTCACCACCATTATCGACAAGTTCAAAGGCGGACCAGTGGGCATCACCACCATTGCCACCGCCGTGGGCGAAGATGGCGGCACTGTGGAAGAAGTTTACGAGCCGTTCCTCATCCAGGAAGGCTTCATCAAGCGCACGCCCCGCGGCCGCGAAGCCACCGACAAAGCCTACAAGCATTTGAGCCGTACCCGTTTCAGCCCCGACCCACAGCAGGGGACGCTGTTCTAAAAGACTTCGGACTATAGACTACGGACAACAGACAATGGAAGATAGAACACTTAATTTCAACTTGTTAAACCCGTTAAACCTTAAACCAAGAACTTAAAACTTATAACTTCAAAAACTTATAACTTAAAACTTTGAAACCACACAACTCACCGCCGATGCGCAAGATTCTCACCATATTGCTGATGCTTCCTCTCGCCACCACCGCTCAATACTTTTCCGCCGAGAGCGATGTTGAGCGTTTGCTGAAGGCCGATTCGGCGGCGCTGCACCTGACCATTGACAACTATAACTTCCTTTGGAACAACGAGTTCTTTGGTCCGATAGTTGAAGGCTACACCCTCATTGGCTACAATCTGCAGCCAGCGCTCGAGTACCATTTCTCGCCCAACATAAAGGCGAAGGCGGGCGTGCGGCTCACCAAATATTCGGGCCTCGACAAGTTTACCGACTGTCTGCCAGTCTATTCCGTCACGTGGCACACCGACAAGTTGGCCGTCACAATGGGCACAATCGACGGCGCCAGTTTCCACCGCCTGCCCGAACCCATTATGTTCCGCGAGCGCCAACTCACCAACAACTACGAGAACGGAATGCAGATTCTGTACAACACCAATCGCCTTTTTACTGATGTGTGGGTCGATTGGCAGGATTTTATCTTCCACGGCGACAACAAGAAAGAGCAGATTTACGGCGGCCTGTCGGTTGGTTTGAAGGCTTTGGCCACCGATGCGCTCGAAGTTGAACTGCCCGCTTCGTTCACCATTTTCCACCGTGGCGGACAGATTGATACCGACACCACCCCGATGCGGCTGTTCTACTACGTCTCGGGCGGCGCGCGGCTTACTCACCACACCAGCGGTTTTGTAAGCGGTATTGGCGCATCGTCGCAAGTGATTGGTTACAAAGACAATTCGCCCACGCCCGAAAGCCTCTACCACAGCGGTTGGGGTTGGCTGTCCGATGTGAGTCTGATGCACGGCCAAAGCAGTCTGTCAGTTGGCTATTGGCTTGCCAACGGTTTCATAACCCAGCAGGGCAACCCAATGTATATGAGCCTCTCGTACGACGGCGCCACCGACCAGAAGCGACGCAGTATGCTCACCGCCGAACTGAATCTCGCCAAAGAGATAACCAATTATTTCACAGCCGCTTTGACAGCTGTCGGCTACTACGACATCAAAAACTCAGCGTTCGACTACACCTACGCCTTCACCTTCGTGCTCAAGCCCGATTTTGTGCTTTGGCGGCGATAAACTCCTAAAAACAAACAAATATGGCAAAGGCTGACTACTACAACCGTTACGTGTGGCTGATGAACACTCTGTTGCGGGAAAGGAAAATTACTTTTGAGAGAATCAGCAGGCTTTGGGAAGATGATTGGTGTACCGCTCTGCCCAAACGTACATTCCACCAATACCGAACGGCTGTCGAGAGAATGTTCGATGTGGTTATTGGGTGCGATGTTCACAACGGGTATCAATATTATATCTCTAACATTGATGATTTTAAGACCGACAAAAGTCGCCAGTGGCTGTTGAACACTTTCACGGCCTCGAATCTGATTGAGCAGGGCGAATCGATAAAGGAACGCATTGTGTATGAAGAAATTCCCGAAAATTCTGAGTATCTGACACTTTTAGTCGATGCAATGAAGCGGAACCGAAAACTTGAAATCACCTATCTTCCGTACGATGCGGAAACGCCCGCCACATACACTGTGTGCCCTTACTGTATGCGCCTCTACCACCAGCATTGGTACGTGCTCGGGTTTTCCGAGACACACCAGGCTCTGCGCCACTTTGCCGTGAACCGAATGAAAAATCTTCAGTTGACCGACGAGACCTTTGACTATCCCGCCGCCGATTTCTCGCCCGAAGCCTTTTACCAGTTTTATTCGGGCATTTATGTCGATGATAATCTGCCGTTAGAGACAGTCCGTTTGCGGGCGTACGACAAACTTTGGTTCTACTTGCGCGCCTTGCCGCTGCACCAATCGCAAACCGAAGTTGCCCAAACAGACACTTACGTCGATTTTGAATATACCCTTCGCATACCCCCCGATTTCATTCAGGAACTACTGAAACGCGGCAAGCAAATCGAAGTTTTGGAGCCGAAAAGTTTGAGAGACCGAATGAAAAAAGAGTTGAAAGCAGCGTTGTATCTATATGAAAAGTAGTATCTTTAGTACAGATTGTTGAACTTTTAAAACTTTACGGATATGGCTGAATGTTTTCAATTTGAAAACAAGACAAACTTATTCCTATTTTACATACAAAGCAGTATGGACAATTAGTAGCATATAAACCTTGCTATGAACGGAAAAAAAACATTCAAATAAAGTCCATATAAATCAATTCTTTACCAAGCACGAACCCCGCCGTTCGTGTTTTTTTTTGTCAAATAAATTCCACCTCTGCAGAGTTCTTGCACAGGCAAAACGTATATGTATATAGTAGTGTTTTAAAAAGTAAGAACTATGGAAAAAGAATTAAGTGAGCGGTACCATTTCAATCCCGTCGATTTCGACGAGAACGGTTGCCGATTGACCGACGGGAAAACATTCCGCGATGTTGTGAAGGATTTTGAGCACTCGTTTCACAAAGCGCACACAACTGAATATGCGCTGAATATGTATGCCAATGCGCAGACAATGAGACTGTTGGCCAAATCGAACAATGCCGAGCCGTTTATGATTTACGGAATGGATTTGCACAGCGGACATCATTTCGACCCCGAAGGCGACCCGTTTATCAACAAAAGCATTGACGAGCATAGCGAAAACGTGCTCGTGTATGGAATCGACTCGGCGTATATGACTGATTTCGACGAGTTTGGCAATCCAATAATTGACGACGACAGCGGAATCTATCCACTGACATTGTTGGTGGACAATGCAATGCCTGATGGCGAAGTCCGCTTGTCAACACCCACAATTGACGGCGATGACGACTTGGAGCCAGTGACGAGCGATGTGCCACAAAAAGAATACGTATAAATCGGTTTAATGTATTGAATATGAAGAATATCACAAACCTACTCAAATTAACGTTAGGCCAATCCTATTGGCGGATAATGCTGTCGACAGACCAATCAAAAGTACGGGAGAACAGGCGGCAAGTTCTGTCAATGTCGCTAAAAGATTGGGAGAAACAGATGTCGGAAGTATTAGCGAATAAGTCAGTTAACAACAATGTATCACCGAAAAAACAATTATGATGGAAACAGCGCAAGAAAAGAAGGATTGGGGATTGGTTCACACCCCGAACGGCGAATGGATTTACGAGTATAATGCTGTATTTGTGCCATATAAGTACGTGGCATTATTGCTGATTAAGGCTAAACGTCAGGGTAATAAACTCGCCGTTTATCGCCAATCGAAGGACTCGTTTTGGTGCTACAGACACCAACTGAAGGCTCTCGGGTTTGGCAATCATAAGGAGCCGCGCCACGAATTAAAAATCACCAAAACGAATAACGAACAATAAAAACAGAAGCAGAATGAAAATTACATTTAATATTTTTATTATTTTTATGTGTGGGAAAATCAAAATGTTGTTTTTCCCCGCATATAAAATCGGAATTGTTAATTATAAAAAAACATCAAATGAAAACATATACTACAACAGCACAAACGTCCATTGACGAAGAGATACAAATGTTGATTAAAATATTACTGAAAAAAGAAATCCTGTCTCATTCATCCGACAATCCTGACAATTTCGAAAAATCCGATAATGCTTTTACTCGTAAAGCACGTTATTTGCAGGCTATACGCAGATACCAGTCGGGCTCGGCGTGTGGCTCATTTGTCAAGAATGGGATTACCTACTTTCCTCCAAATCTTGCCCAAGATGGTTTTAAAACCGGGTGCAATTTTCTACGCACCGACATCTTTGATTACGCAAAATTTCGTGTAAAAAACAAAAAAAAGTATGAAACAATTAATGAAGAAAGACTATTCAATAATTTTCTGTCAAGTCAGCCTATGGCATTCAATCTATTTTATCCTCTTAGTAACATAATTAAGGAAAAAGATGGAAAAGAAATTTTAGCAAACATTGTCTCTAAGTTAATAACCACGCCCTTGGAGATTAAAAGCATTGAAGAAGTTGGCATTGAGTATATTCCCGAATACTACAAAGATTGTCTTAATGACAAGACGGCTATGGATGCCTGTTTTCGCTACATAACAACTGATAACAAGAAAGGTATTATTGCAATAGAAACCAAATATACAGATTCATTGGGCACAAATGAAGCATCTGACCCATCAACAGCAATTACTACCGCAACTGAAAGGGATGGTGTTTTTCAGCTATTCACCAATGCCGCAAGAGAAGCAATTAGAAAAAAAGAAATAAAGATGTCTCAGGTGTACCGTAATTTTCTATTAACAGAGACAGTCAGATTACACGATAAACTCGAAGATTCTGTATCAGTTATTATTGCCCCAAAAGAAAACAAAAGCAATAAGACTGATGAAAAACAATTGTTAGATTCTTTGGTGGACAAATTTAAATACAAGTTTCAGATTCTTAATCTTGAAGAATTTGTAGATGCAATTATTGAAGGATTTCCAAACCAAACTGTATTTAATGACTTCAAACGCAGATATTTGGATTTTCAAATCGCAGAATTTTTTTTTAACAAAAAAAACAGTTAAGCATTAAATCCGTGCCCTTTTACTCGCTATTTTGCGTTGTGCGACTCAATCAAAAGTTAAAATCTTCAAATGATAAAAAAGAAATAAAAGATGACAAATAGATAGAAAATTACTATCCTGATTGGACAATAACAAAGGACTCAAAATATTTGAATTAGTGCGAAATTGGACAATTGGTAATCTTTTTGCCCCAAAAACAAAAGTCAATGAAGCCAATAAATTTTGCAACTTAATCCACAATGAATAGAGATAAGCGAGTTGGACACATTTTTCGAAAAGTTCAGGTGTGAAAGCCATTATACAACAATGGTATTATGCCAATATAAGTAGATAATTATGCAAATCGAATTATGTGATTCGCATAATGTAAAGCGCATAATACCTTTTAAAACGTGTAGCAGAAATCCGCAAAGGCGGCATTTCCCTTCGTGCTCAAGCACGATTGGGTGCCCTGATGTAGGGCGCCTTCATTGCTTTCCGTCGATTGAGACTATAATCGGTCAAGAAATCGTAATGCAAATGAGCTGTTAGCACGAAAAAAATCCGGTGACAAATTTGCCACCGGACCCATCAATCATTATTAAACTTTCAACTATGTCTTTCAGAGTGTCTTACATCGGCTAATTGAGCAATGCAATCCTGAACCGCATTTCCTTCGGCTCGTCGGGCTCGAAATTGGCGTTGGCCTCGCTTTGCGGAATAAAGTCGGTAACGTAGATGGTTATGCCCTTGCGGTAAAATTCAAAGTCGATGGTGCGCTGCCACTCGTGAGTGCCGTCACTAATTGTGCGGGTGCAGGGTAGGGGAATCTGCAGGTCGTCGCCGTCGTACATATAGCAGCAGACAAGGCCGCGGCGGAAAACATCGCCGTCAAGTTCGCGGACTTTGATGTCGGCAAAGTAATAACCGCCCGAGCCGCTGTGGTTTGTTTGGTATGCCCAGTCGCGCTCTTTCACGGTGACTTTTTGTGTGGTCCATTCAACATCTTCGCGCGTTTCAGTGTTCCAATAATCATCGTCGCACGACGAAAAACCTGCCGCAATGGCAAGTAAAGTGAACATTGATAGAATTTTACGTTTCATTTTATTCATTTTTTAGTTAGTACTACGGGGCGTTTGTCCCCTTTTTTCTGATATAATGATGCAATTTACGCGGAAAGGTTGCAGCTGGGGGCGATTTTTTTTGAAAAAAATATTTCTATCTTTCAAATCGTAAAATTCATAATCATATAACTATGAAACACAATTCGATAGCCGCATTGGTGGCCGCGTTTGCGGTCTTTGCTTTCGTGCAAAGCGTTAAAGCCCAAAACTTTGAGGAATTTGTCAGACAGCAAAATGCAGAGTTTGAGGAGTTTGCAAAAGAACGTCAGCAGGGTATTGAGGCCTTGAAGGCCGAGTATGAGCAGACCGTTGAGGACTACAAACGGGCAATGAACCGTATGTACGACTCCGAAATTTCATCTATCGATTTGATGAAATCTGACGACAATATTGAGGTGAAAACCAAGGCGAAAGCCCCGAAATCAACCGTTAGTTCAAGCGAGCTTTCAAAAAATGCGAAAGAGGCCAAGGAGGCGATTGACAACGCTTCGTCGGACGAGATTTTGAAGAAACTCACCGGCGCGAACATTGATGAGGCCAATGCCCAGCAGGTGAAAGAGGCTACCAACAAGCTGTCGATTGTGATAAGCGATGTCATCAATCAAACCGAGCCGGCCAAGGCTGAACCGATGCCGGAACAAAAGGCAAAGCCGGAGCAGGAACAGAAACCGGAGCCGAAAAAAGAGGTTGAGGCCCAATCGGGCAACAGCAACATCCCGAGCGGCAAACCTTGCACCTACAGCCGCATATCGTCGCCGTTTGGCGAGCGCATCCATCCGGTTTACGGGCGCAAGAGTTTTCACAAAGGAGTTGACCTTGCGGCGCCCAACGGCACACCCATCTACGCCACTGCCGACGGCATTGTGGCCTTTGCGGGCGTGTGCAACGGCTACGGCAATTTCATAAAACTCAATCATCAGAACGGCTACAAAACAGGTTACGCCCATATGTCGCGGATGGTTGTCAGCTCCGGCGCCAAAGTCAGAAAAGGCGACCTCATCGGCTACGTGGGCTCAACCGGAACATCGACCGGCAACCACCTGCACTACGAGGTTTATTACAACGACCAGCTCACCGACCCGGCAAAAACGCTGTAGATGAATACGATTTACACGTTGCACAATGCACCAATCTACAAGTAGGTTGGTTAACTCTAAATCTGGTTCTTTTTCCCCTCGTAGAGCGAGAATTTGCGGAACGAGCATTCGAGCGCGCCGTTGTAGAGTTTGATTTTGCGCTCGGGGCGAAGTCCGATGAACTTCATACACTCGGGGTTGCTGCCGATAAGCCACGCCTCGTAGCCGCCGAAATCAACCTTCAGCTTGTCGCCGATTTTCTGGTAGAAGATGCGCAGGTCGTTGGGTTGAAGGCGCTCGCCGTAGGGCGGGTTGGTGACAATGGTGCCACCGGGTGTTTTCGGGCGCAGGTCGAAGAAGTTGTGCATACTCACGCTCACCTTCTTGCTCAGGAAGGCCGCCTTGATGTTCATCTCGGCCGCCTTAACCGCTCCCGGGGCAATGTCGCTGCCGCTGATGGTGTGGGTGAAGGGCGGAGTGTCAATCGTCTCCTCGGCGACGTCGGCAAAAAGGTCGGCATCAAAATCGGCCCATTTCTCAAAGGCGAACTCCTTGCGGTAGGTGCCCGGAGCAATGCCGTAGGCTATCATTGCGGCCTCAATGAGCAGAGTGCCCGAGCCGCACATCGGGTCGAGGAAGTCGGTTTGGCCGTTCCAGCCGGAGAGCATAATCATTCCGGCGGCCAGCACCTCGTTGATTGGCGCCTTGACGCTCGCCTGGCGGTAGCCGCGCTTGAAGAGCGGTTCGCCCGAGCTGTTGAGCAAAACGGTGACGTGCTTTTCGGCAATGTGAATCTCGATGCGGAGGTCGGGGTTCTCGGTGTCAACGTTGGGTCGCTTGCCGGTGCGGCGGCGGAACTGGTCGGCAATGGCGTCTTTGGCTTTGAGCGACGCGTACTGCGAGTGGGTGAAAACCGACGAGTGGGTTGTGGCCGATATGGCGAAAGTCTGGCTGGTAGTCAGATACTCGTCCCAGTCGATGCGGCCAATCTCTTTATAATAGGTGTCCTCGTCTTTGGCGTCGAACTCGGTGATGGGCTTCAGCACACAGAGGGCGGTGCGGAGCCGGTAGTTGGCGCGGTACATCATCGCCTTGTCGCCGCTGAACGATACGGCGCGGTTCAGCACTTTCACGTTTTCGGCACCAATCTGCCGCAGCTCTTCGGCCAGAATCTCCTCAAGTCCGGCAAAAGTTTTGGCCACCATCTGATAGCTCCCGGTTTCTGTTTTTTTTGCAGTCATTGCTGATTCGTTTTTTTTGGGGTGCAAAACAAATCAACCGCGGCATACTTTGCAACTTTTTTCGACCTCGCAAACACGGTTTTCTCCTTGTAAAAATTGTTGACGTTTGCGTATAGTGCAATAAACTGTTTTTCAACATTGTTTTGAAAGGCCTAATCAATAGTGTCCGCCGCAGCGCGGAATATTATATCGCAAAAGCAGAAATTTTATTCCGTCTTTTTTTAACATTGCGGTAGGATTAATGCTATGAAGGAAATTTTCGAACAAATTATCTTTCTTATATCGGCACTGAAACGCAGCAAAGCCGGTAAAAGGCATATCAGCTACAAGAAAGTCATCTTAATCAGCAATGCCTGCCAGCCTGCTTGCACTGATTATGTCCAGCCTCATTTGTTTATCCCGATAGAAAAAAAATCTATTCCAAACAAAATGCCCGACAAAGCGGAGCAGAAATCTGATTCCGGGTATCCCACTTCTTTCTGATTACAAGCCGGTGCTGTAACGTGTCTGCCAATTGCGGCATCAGCCAGAATTTGTAATTATTCCTAATTGTTATATTTAATTTTATTTATGAGAAAAATCACTTTTTCCATTTTGGTATTTGTGGCTCTGTGCTCAACAGCGAGGGCTCAAGACGAAAAATTCAAAGCTCTGTTTATGTACAACTTCACCAAGTACATAGAGTGGCCGCAGGCTAAGCAGTCGGGCGATTTTGTGATTGGTGTTATTGGCAACTCGGCCATTGTTGACGAGTTGAACGTGATAGCACAGAAAAAAAATGTTGGTGCACAGGCCATCAAAGTTAGGCAAGTTAGCTCAACCGAGGATTTGACCAAGATGCACATTGTTTACGTTACCGAGGACAAATCGGGCGAGGCGTCTGGCATAGCCGGAAAAATCAAGGGCAGGGGTGTAGTGCTCATCACTGACAAGCCTGGATTCGCACAATCCACTTCTGGAATAAACTACATCAAGAAGGACGGCAAGCCGAATTTTGAGGTCAGCAGCAAGCACCTTGCCGAGGAGGGTGTCAAGGTGTCGTCGCAGCTGATGGCGCTGGGAACGGCAGTTGATTGAAACACCAATAGACAACAATTAAACACCAATAAGAGTATGAAAATGAGAAGAATGTTACTCTGTGCGACAATGCTTGCGGCAATGACCTGCCAGCTGTTCGCACAAACCAAAGACGTGTCGTC
>CAMHPA010000014.1 GCA_946186925.1 uncultured Bacteroidota bacterium
AACATTTGATGTTAGATTCTGCGATGGTGCAGATATAGTTAAATCGAACACCAGTAATTTGCCGCAACTTACAAATGCCTCAAGATCAATAACAACACAAAATGTTGTCACAGTAAAAAGTACAGACAATATAACATTTGAAGCGGGGAATGAAGTAACCTTAAATGCAGGATTTGAAGTAAAATTGGGCGGCAAATTTGAAATTAATATGAACGATTGTGGTGATAAATAAATATGTGATTATGAGAAAAATATTTTTAATAGCAGCTATTGTTTGTTGCGTTTCAATACTATCAGCGCAAGACAAGTCTAATTTTATCGGGGAATATACTGTTACGGAGAAATGCGTTGAAATCAGACACGAAGAAGAGTTGGATGAGTTTTATTATAATATCAATATTACCTCAAGCGGAAACGATAAACTGATTTTAGATAAAATTCACGCACAGTTTGTTACACAAGCATATTTGTTTAAGGCTGATTCGTTCAAAATAGAAAAGCAAGTGTTTCTGGCACACGATTCTTCAGAAATAGTGATACGAGGCGCAGGGCAACTGTATGGTGATTCCATTTCAATTTTTTATTATGCAGGTGGAAATTTTGGTAGCATGAGTTGTGAATGTAAGGGTATTCGTAAAAATGCAACCGATATTAAACAAACTAAAACCACAAATACTTCTTCCTTTCTTTTCCAAAACACGCCCAATCCGTTCAGCAGCGAAACTGAAATAAAATATTTCCTGCCCGAAAATGCCGAAAATGCGGTTTTATATGTATTTTCGCTTAATGGCAATATGCTTTTGAGCAAACCTCTAACCAAAACAGGCAACGGCAGCATAACCATCAGCGGCAGTGAGCTGGAAGCGGGGATGTACATCTACACACTGGCCATTGGCGGGGTTGAGGTTGACTCGAAGCGGATGATATTAGAGAAATAGACACTTTATTAACAACATAACTAAACAAACACAGAAATGAAAAAAAGCATTCTTTTAATCGGTGTTGCGGCTTTGGCATTCGGAGCTTGCAACGACAATGACAAAACCTACGGGCTTAACGGCGACGAGAAGGTGATTGATGTGAAAGCCATCAGCGGTAGCGTGCAGAAAGGCCCGTTCATCAACGGAACATCGGTCCGCGTGTCCGAGCTGAACTCCGATTTGCAGCAGACTGGCAAGAGTTTTGAGACTCAGGTATCGGACAATCTGGGAGCCTTTGAGTTTGGCAACATTGGTTTGATTTCGCAATACGTTGAGCTGCAGGCCAACGGCTACTACTACAACGAGGTGACGGGCGACGTGTCGGAGTCGCAGCTGACCTTGCGCGCACTGACCGACCTCAACAGCGGCACCACGCCAAACATCAACGTGCTCACTACGCTTGAGCGCGGCCGTGTGGAGTATCTCACATCGCAAGGTACGGCGTTTGCCAACGCCAAACAACAGGCACAGTCCGAGGTGCTCGCCATCTTCAACATTGATGCGCTGGTAGTTGGCAGCTCCGAGGGGTTGAGCATTGTTGGCAACGCCGATGGCGACGCAGTGCTTCTGGCCGTGTCGGCCATTCTGCAAGGCCGGCAGTCGGAGGGCGCATTATCGCAGCTCATTGCCGACATCAGCTCCGACATCCGCACCGACGGCAAACTCGACGATGCCAAGCTGGGTGCCAAGCTGAAAGGCAACGCAATGGCGCTCAATGCCGATGAGGTTCGCGGCTACGTGGCCGAGCGCTACAAAGAGCTTGGCAGTGAGGCCGCAGTGCCCGATTTTGGCGGCATTGTCAGGAATTTTGTGGCAAACACCGAGTTTGAGCTTATGTCGAATCTGAACTATCCGGCCCGTGGCGAGTTTGGCAAGAACATTTTAGCCATCAACGACACGGCCTGCATATACGGCAGCTACTCAATGGCCGTCAAAGTCCCGAGTGGCACCGAGCTTGACATAAAAGTCAGTTCATCAAAAGATTATGCCTGGGAGTTCGAGCTTCTGCCCGGAGTCAACTATTCAACTTGGAACGAGGCCGACCATTCGCGCCACTTCAAATACAGCGGCCCGAGCACGGTTGACATCCATTTTGCTCTGAACAAAGTGGACAGAGGTTCGATTTACGACATAATCGAGAAAAGGGTAATAAAAGAGTTTGTGAACAACCGGGTCAAGTTCGAGGTTTTTGAAAACGGAGCGCTGACTATGGTCAAGGAGTTCACCATTCTTCAGGAGGAGACCTGTACTGAGGATTTCACAAAAGACGAGAATTATCCGATGCCGCCAGTCCCGGCAGAGTAGGAACTGAATAATTGTTGCTTTCTAATCGGCAGGTGCCTTTCTTTTTGGGCGCCTGCTGTTTTTATTTTTCATTTTCGAACCCAAAAATCGCCATCATCTTTCCTTAATGTTCCCTTAATCTTTCCTTAATGATGGCTTAATGATAAAACTTCATTTTTCGCCTTCACATCAGGTTTGTGTTTTCAGTTTGTGTTTGCGTTATGGCAGCCGTTTCAGTTATTCGCCCCACGGCCTTGTCAATTCACCAAAAAACATCTTGTCCACATTGCCAAATGCTTAACTTTGTTTGCTTTTATGGCGATTTGATTTGATGAGGCGATTTTTCGGCATATTGTTCACCTTGCTTGCTGCAATGTCAGCTTTAACGGCTGATGCCCAGCAGTTTACAAACGATTGGGTGAATTTCAGCCAGGACTATTACCGGCTGTCGATTCCGCGCACGGGCGTTTATCGCGTCACGCGCGCGCAACTCGAGTCGGCCGAAGTGCCCATTGGCAAGTTCAATCAGCAGAACATTCAGCTGTTCCAGAACGGCCGGGCGCTGCCTTGCCACATTGCCAGCTCGCGCCAGGGCTTGGTCGATTACATTGAGTTTTTTGCCGAGGGAAACGATGGCTGGTTCGATGTGGATATGTATGACGAACCTGAAAATCAGACAAATCCGCATTACAGCCTGATAACCGATACCGCCGCCGTTTTTCTGACTTGGAACAACAGCTTCTCCAATCTGCGTTTCCAGGAGTACGGCTCGCAGGGGGCGTCGGGCTACAGTCAGGTCGCCTATTGCATCATCGACACTGTGGTTCAGTACGTTGGCACCTATTTGGGCGGCGAGGAGAACTGCCGCTACACCGATGCCGAGGGCTGGTTCGACGGCACGGCTCTGGCGCTTGGCAAAGAGGTGGCAAAAACGGTTCCGACGCCCGCAGTCAGCAGGATTGACGGGTTGAAAGCCCGCGTCACGCTTGCGCTGGCCACCTATTCATCGAACGGCCACCATATCCGCGCCAGCGGGCCGGGCATTAGCGTCGACACCATTTTCTACGGCCTGCACACAGTGAAGCGCACGGCAAGGGTGGCGGCCTCGCAATTGTCGCAGAGCAACAAATACACGTTCTCAAGCATCGACGACATCAGCGCCAAAACCGACTATTCGCGCGTGTCGTTCATCGAGATAGAATACCCGTCGGAATTCAATTTCAAGGGGCGTAACCAGCAGGTTTTCAGGCTTCCGCCGAGCGATGTGACGCAACGCATCGCGATAAGCGGAATGGATTTTTCGGGCAGCCCCGTGCTTTACGATGTCAGCCGGAACCTGCGCGTGCAGATGATTGTGGATGGAGACTCGGCCACGGCTCTGATTGAGGCTCACCGCGACACCATCAAACTGGTTGTGGCCACGCAAAAGGCGATTGGAAAAAGCCCGTGGATTTCGCATGTCCCAATGACCAACCACGCCGTTGCTGGCAAACAGGTTGTCATTATTTCACAAACATCGCTGATGACAAAAGCTCGTGAGTATGCTGCCTATCGTAATGCATATCTGGTTGATGTTGAGGAGATTTACAGTCAGTTTGGCTACGGAATACGCAAGCACCCGATGGCCATCCGTAGGTTTGTGGAGTATGCCGCGGCCAAGTGGAGTGTGAAGCCGCAGTATCTGTTCATTGTGGGCAAGGCTGTGAATGCGGTCGATTCGCGCCGCAACGCCACAGGCTATTCGCAGTGTCTTGTGCCCTCGATGGGCTATCCGGCCTCCGACGCCCTGCTCACCGCCTACACCAACGGCTCGGGCGACGCGCCGCTGCTGGCAACGGGCCGTCTGGCCGCACTGAACGTCAATCAAGTTGATGACTATCTGTCTAAAATCAAGGAATTTGAAATCAATCAGCCTGACGATTGGATGAAGCGTGTGCTGCATTTTGTTGGCGGCAGCAAAGCCAGCGAACAACGCGAAATTGGTGGCTATATGGCTGAATACGAAAGAATTATTGAGGATACTCTGTTCGGCGGAAGCGTCTCAACGTTTCGCAAGATGACATCTGATCCGATATCGACATCGAAAAACGACAGCGTGCGGATGCTCATCAACGGCGGAGTGAGCCTGATGACATTATTCGGTCATGGCTCGACAAGTGGCGGCTTTGACCATGAAATCGATTCTCCGGGATTGTATGCAAACCGTGGCAGATATCCGCTAATGGTGTCGAACTCATGCTATACGGGTAACATTCACGGCACTTGGCAGACATCGGCGAGCGAGGAGTGGGTGCTGGCGCGTCAGTGTGGTGCTATTGGCCTGATAGCCATGGTGAATGAAGGCCTGCCATACTATCTCAACAAGTTCACAGTTAATTTCTATAGTCAGATTGCAAACCACAGCTATGGCGAGCCAATAGGCAAGGCTATGCGCGCGGTGCAGACGATGATGGCTGGCAACTCGAACTGGCTTGTAACTGGCACTTTGCAGCAGATGACGCTTCATGGTGATCCATGTATAGTTCTCAATAGTCCCGCCAAGTCCGATTTGCGGATCGCTGCCGCTGATGTGTGGTTCACGCCCTCTCAACTCAGCACGGCTGTCGATTCGTTTGCGGTGAATGTTGCGTTACGCAATGCGGGCCGGGCCGTAACCACCGATTTTGTTGTTGAGTTGCAGCACGTTTTTCCCAATAGTGAAAGTGAAGTGTTTGCCCGGCAGGTGATCGGCCTGAATTATCGCGACACGTTGTGTTTCCGTCTGCCGATGGATCGTGTGCGTTGTCCGGGACATAACCGTTTCGTTATCAATCTCGATGCTATGGATCAGGTTGCCGAAACCGATGAGCAGAACAACTCGGTTGATGTGTCAGCGTTTGTGCAGTCGCTTGATGCGATGCCAGTTGTGCCATTCAATTATAGCCTTGTGAGTGCCGTGCCAAAGGTGCTTAAGGCATCAGTTCTGGGCGATGCGGCAAATTCTCAAAATTGTGAGTTTCAGACGGATACAACCGAACGGTTTAATAGCCCTCGGCTCGTAAAACAGATTGTTGGGCACGATGGCGGTGTGGTGGAGTGTCAGCCCAAGACAGCCGTCGATACGGGCCGGGCCGTCTTTTGGCGCGTGCGTGGTAGCGATGCCGACAACTACAGCGAAGCACGCTCGTTTGTGGTCCGTAAGGGGCAGACAGGTTGGGAGCAGTCGCATTTTGAGCAGATCGACGATAACAGTTTCCTTCACATCAAGCCCGACGGCACCAACCGCACATTCAGCTTTTCGAGTGCGGCGCGGACTTTGCGCTGCCACAACTTCGGCTCACCCAATTCGAGCAATTACATGAAGCTCGGTTTCGAAATGGACGGCTATTACGGACTGTCGTCGTGCGGAGCGGCCAATGCTCTGCTGCTGGTTGTGGTCGATTCGTTCAGCCTTGTACCGTGGCAGTCCGACCGCGGGAGTTATGGTCAGTCAAACTATCCGCACTGTTCGGGCGCCGATTTTGAGAATTACTTCATTTTCTATCTTGGTAATCTTGACGCTGGTCTCGATTCGCTTATCTCGATGGTCGACAATCATGTGCCCAACGGCAACTACATTCTGATTTATTCGTTCATCTCGGGACGATTCCAGCAGTGGCCCGAGCGGGCTTATAGCGCATTCGAACGCTGGGGGTCGGAGAAAATCCGCACGGTCAGCAGTGCGGTGCCGTACATTTTCTTCACCCACAAGGGCCATCCCGACGAGGCGGAGGAGGTTATTGGCACTTCGGGTACCGATGTCATTGATTTCCATAAGACACTCTACAATAACTTCAACCGTGGCACTATCACAAGTCCGGCCATCGGTCCGGCCAAACGCTGGCAGCAGTTTGAGTGGACTTATGACAGATCAGGAAATGATTCTGAAGCCGAAGCCTTTGCGCGGGTTGTCGGGGTCGGCGCAGACGGTGGTTTGAATGTGCTGATTGATTCAATAACAGGCAGTTCCGCCACGCTATCGGGCATTGATGCCACAAGGTTTCCGCAACTCAGACTGCAGATGTACACCAAGGACGACGTCAACCGCATTCCGGCGCAACTCAAAATGTGGCGCGTTCTTTACACGCCTTACACCGATTTGGCCATCAACACAGGTCGTTGTTTGTTTTTCAATGCCGATACATTGCGCGAGGGTGAGCGCGGTATGGCGGTGCTGGCCTATGAGAATATTGGGCAGCAGCCATCAGACAGCCTTCTTGTCCGCTATTGGATCCAAACAGCCGCCAATCGTATTGTCGATGTCGGATACAAGCGTTTGAAACCATTGCAGTCTGAAGAGTATGTGCTTGATACAGTGATATTTGAGACAACAGGACTCAGCGCGGACAATGTTTTCTGTGTCGAGCTGAATCCTATCCCGTCAGGGGGCAAAAGCTACGACCAGCAGGAGCAAACACACTTTAATAACTTTATGCAGAAGCAGTTCCATGTGCTGCGCGATGTTGAGAATCCATTCCTCGACGTTACTTTCGACGGCCGCCATATTGCCAATGGCGACATAGTGTCGGCGCGTCCGGTTATTACCGTTAGTGTGACTGATGCCAATCGCTTTATGCCGGTAACCGATGCCAGTTCTGTCGCCGTTTACATCACCGATATGTCATCTGGCATCGAGCGTCGCATCGAAATAGATGGTAACCCCGATGTGACTTTCGTGCCTGGAACGTCAGCCGCAAACCGAGCAAGTTTGGAGCTGCGGATGCCGTTCGACGAGGGCGGCTACCAATTGCGAGCTCGTGCGCACGATGCTTCGGGAAACGAGTCGGGCGACAGCGACTATATCATCACCTTCCAAGTGATTACCGATAATGCGGCGTCAGACGTTGTTGCGTTCCCCAATCCGTTCAGTTCGTCGGTGCGATTTGCCTTTGAGCTTTGCGGTTCCGAGCTCCCCGACGAGTTCCGCATCGACGTCTACAGCCCGGCCGGCACAATTGTCAAAACCATGACTGCGGCCGATTTTGGCGGTCTGCACTTCGGACTGAATATATCGGCTCCATGGCACGGAACAAACTCCGGAGGGGCACCATTGCCGTCTGGTGTCTATTTCTACAAGGCAAGGGTGGCAATCAACGGAGAGGAGCTTCCTACGCGCAACCGCACAGTAAATCCGGCAGGTATTGTTGGCGGAGTCGGTCGGTTGGTGATTGTGAGATAAAGAAATAAATCCGGATTTTTATTCCTCGTTCGGCAGCGGGAACGACACAAAGAACGATGTGCCTTTACCCGGTTTTGAGTAGAACCAGATGGCGCCGCCGGCGTCTTCAACAATATTCTTGACAATGGCAAGCCCCAAACCTGTGCCGCTGGTTTTGGTGGTGAAGTTGGGTTGGAACAGTTTCTTCTCGGTTTCTGGGGATATGCCGGTGCCGTTGTCTTTTATCTCGACTACGGCGCGTCCCTTCATGCAGCGTAGCGATATGTCGATGCGTCCCTTCTGCTTTTTGGGAATGGCCTGTATCGCATTTTTAATCAGATTGTTGAACACTTGAAGCATCCTCTCGTTGTCGGCCAGAATGGTTACGGTGCGACCTGCCGGCTCGGTGAAGTTGATGCGGGTGTTGGTGGTGTCGCGGAAGAGCTCGACGCTTTGGTTTACGCGTTCGTTGAGGTTCACCAGTTCGGTGCGGCCCTCGGGCATGCGGGCAAACTGCGAGAATTCCGACGCTATTGACGACAGACTGTCGATCTGTTCGATGAGCGTGCGCGCCGTGTTCTCGAACCGCTCATTGAAGTCGGGGTCGCCGTTGCGCTGCGACCGCTCCAGCAGCTGCACGCTCAGTTTCATAGGCGTGAGCGGGTTCTTTATTTCGTGGGCCACCTGCCGTGCCATCTCGCGCCATGCGCTCTCGCGCTCCGACTTGGCCAGCCGCGAAGCGCTGATACTTAGCTGTTCAAGCATCAGGTTATACTCGTTCACCAATTCGGCAATTTCGTCATCTCCGTTATATTCAACACGTTGGTTGCTGTTGCCTAAATCAATGCTGCGTATTCGTTCCTGAACATCGACAATCGGCTTTGTGATGCGCTTCGAAAGGAAAATGGCTATAATGACGCTTAGCACCATCAGCACGGCGTAGATATTGATCACCGCCACCGACACACTTGTAAGTTCCTGGCGCAAAGGTGTCTGCTTGATGAAATAGGGCAGGTTGATGTAGGCCAGCAGCTTGTTGCGCGAATTGATGAACGGCACGTAGGCTGAGTAGTAGTCAAGTCCGCCGATATTCTCGTTCTGTACCAGCCGCGATTTTTTGTTCATCTCGAGCTCGCGGAAGGCTGTGGCGTTCATTTTCTCGCTTGTCAGCTTGCGCAAGTAAATCTCGCGGCGCGATGTGGCGATCAGGTTGCCAGTCAGGTCGTATAGGTTGATGTCGGTGAGCAGAGTGTTTGATATTGACGCCATGAGCGAGTTCAGCTCGTCGGCCGGAATACGCTTGATATCGCTGATATTCGAGTAGCGCTGCTCAATCTCCATCAGCGCCGACTGCACCTTGCTCGACATTATCTCGTCTTGCGACCGCTGATACTGGTTTATTGTGTAGTAAACCACACCGCCCGCCACCGATACGGTTGAAATCAGCAGTATGACCAGAAACGACACCAGCACCTTGTTTTTTATAGTGTACCTGATGTCGAACATTTTTATGTATGGGTTGCCTAACGCCAGCAATAGAGTGATTATCAGTAGGAAAAATACGAACGTGTATGTCAGCGAAATAAGCACGTTGAACGCCGTAATGGTGGGAGTGCTTACAATAATGCAGTTCTCGCTATCGGTGGAGTACATCACATGGTCGTAGTGCTCCATGCGGAAGTGCGTGAAATCATTCTCTTGGGTGCCATACACCTGATTGTCGAATGCATAAGGAAAATCACCCGAGTGAGCTGCCAAACGGCCATTCTGGTATCGGGCGTAGCTGATGTTTTGAAGATGACGGTCGGTGCGCAGCGGCTTCTCGAGCAGCAGCTCCGGGTAGCCCAGCACTTCGTAGTTCATTTTTGGCGACAGGCTGAAATACAGTGTTACTGACGATCCCGAGTGTTTCTGCACTGTCATGCGCACCAGATAGCTGGTTTCCGACGACGCGTTCATTATCCTGAAAAGCCCCTGCACAGGTGTCTGCGAACCGTAGCGGCGCAGGTATCGGGTGTAGTGCTGCTGGCAGTTCTGCGGGTTTTGGTCGGGGCCGAAAATTTGCTCGTCGTATGGACCGCACACATCGAGCGTGAAGTTGTATCGACTCATGTAGCCGTTGAAATACTGGTTTTGGATGTACCGGCAAAGGTCGTCGTAACTGTATTCGGCGTCCGAGACCATATCATTGATCAGTGTGTCGGCTTTGATGTCGGCGATAACGTCGTCAAGCACCATTTCGGCTGTCGGATCCTGCATTTGTGCAAGATTCACGCACAACATCTCGCTCTCTTCGTTTTGGCGCATATTGCTCTCAATACGCGTGAAATTTGTGATGTAAGCGGCAATGAAGGCGATGGTCACCACCATCGATGCGTAATTGACGCGGTTGGCATGGCGCAGATAGAGCCATAGAACTGTGATGGCGATAAACGACGCGCACATCTGGATGTATGGCAGCGACGGGTGGGCGCTGAGCAACAGCGCCGAGGCGGCGGCCCATATCGGTATCACAATCAGCAGGGCGCGCCAGATGCTGAATGTCTTGAGTAGCTGTACGGCGGCCTTGTCGAGCAGCAGCAGAAAGCCGACAACGCTAAGAACAAGTGTCAGATAGCCAGTCACACTATAGATGTCGAGGCTGGTGACTTCGTAAATCTCAAACGGGAAATTCGAGTCATGAATCAGAATATTGAGCGTGTATGTCGTGAATGTGTAGCAGATCATGAGAGCCACCACCCATATTGTCGAGATGATGATGCGGCGCAGTGGTGAGTATTTGTCGAGCCGTTGCAGGTGAACCTTGAACGAGTATATGAAGATCAGGTAGGTGAGCAATGTGACGCTTATCAGCAAGTCGCCCAACGACGGGAATAACGCCGATGTTGCGAAATACCTTGGTGTGAAAATTGACAGATGAGTATAGTATTCGTTCGGAATAATGACCTGTATGACAGCTCTGGCGATAATGGCTACAGCGGCTATAATCAAAAACTTGCGGTTGCTCAGCCGGTTCTTTTTTATGCCCATTTGCGCATAGAACATGAGCAGCATCAGCGCCAGCATCAGTAGTGGAAATGCCACCTTGCGCCGTGTGTTCGAATTATCGAAACTCTGCATGTCGAACGAGAACAGGTAGTTGCCGTCGGTGCTGTAGATGGCGTTTTTCGAGGTCTTGTCGTCGGTATTGATGCTGATGTCACTTTTCATGTCGAACGACGGATGCAATTTGTTTTGCAGGAACTCGTTTTCGTAGGCGAAATCCATTTTCACCACAATGACGCTGACAACCGTCTGGTGTTTGTCGGTTTTGTATCGCGGCAATACGTAGGCGTTGCCTGTGTTCACAAACGGCTGTTTGTACCATTGTGTGCCGTCGGGGATGGCTATCGAGTTGTTGGTCCAGTATACAAGGTTACGTCCCGAATAAACGTAAAGAATTATGCCATAGCGGTCGAACAGGCGGTCGGGCTTGTAGTTGTCGCTGTTGGCAAAATCAGGAAGCCGGTTTTGTTGCGCGTACACAAACAGTGAGTCGGTGAGCTGCTCAGCCATAATATCCTTCTCATGCAGGTTCTGTATAAACTGTTGGCGGTCAGGTTCGACAATCTTTGTATTGCTGTTCGAGCTGATGATTTTCAGTCCTGCGGCAAAACAGATGATTGCATAAAGAAGTAACCGGTGGCGGGCAAGGAAGTGCATCTTGAGGTTTAGGAGTTATAAGTTTTCGAAGTTTTAAGTTAAAGGTTTAGAGGTAAGTGTTTTGAGTTTAATGTTTAACAGGTTGAACAAGTTCAATCTTTACACTTTACTCATTACTCATTAATCATTACTCTTTATTCTTTCTGTAGCGTCAGTTATCGTTTATAGTTATCGTTTAAATATGGTGGTACGGTTCGCCCTTCAAAATGGTGTGGCAACGGTACAATTGTTCAACAAACAATAATCGAACCAATTGGTGGGGAAAAGTGAGTTTCGAGAGCGAAATTTTTGCATTGGCGCGGGCGTAAACATCGTCGGAAAAACCGTATGGGCCGCCAATCACAAACACGAGCCGCTTGTGGCCTTGCGCAAACACGCCGCCCATCCATTCGGCCATACCCACCGATGTTAGCTCGCGGCCGCGCTCGTCGAGCAGCACCACATGGTCGCTTTGTTCCAATTGCTTCAGAATCAGTTCGCCCTCTTTCGTGCGCTGCACAGCCTCACTCATATTCTTCGAGTTGCGGATGTCGGGAAGTGCCGTAAATTCAAACGGCGTGTAGCGCACAATCCGCTGGCAGTATTTGCTGATGCCGGTGTTCAGATATTCATCGTCGGTCTTGCCGATGGCGTAGAGAACGGTTTTCATATTGTTGCGAATATTTCCGTCCCAAATTTAAGGCAAACATTGTGCAAATCAAACGCAAACCAAAACAATTCAACTTGCCTTCACGCATTCAGTTTCAATCATTCAATTAATGATTACATTTGCACCAATGTCAATAAAAATGAATCGCAGATTTGTTTCGGTACGAAAAGCAATTGCTGTCACGTTGGTTGTGGTTGCCACATTGGTTTGCAGCACAGTGACTTATGCGCAAGAGATTGTGGTCGATTCGGTTGTGGTCGGCATCACCAACACTATTGCAGTGGGCAATGCCGACTCGCTGGCCACATTTTTCAATCAGCGCGTCGAGCTGTCGCTACCCGAATATTCGATTGTGAGCAGCCGAAACCAGGCTAAAATGATTCTGCGTCAGTTTTTTGCGCAGAATGAGCCGACACAGTTCACCGTGCTTGCGCAGAATGAGGGGCAGGGGGGATACTTTGTCAGCGGGACGCTCATTAGCGGCGAGCAACGTTACAGAATCAGCTTCCTGACTCGCCAACAGTCAGATAAACAGTTTGTATATCAATTTACTATAGAATAACATGAACAATCAAGAGTACATAAAGGATTTTATAGCCCGCGCCATCCGCGAAGATGTTGGCGACGGCGACCACACATCGTTGAGCTGCATTCCGGCCGATCAGCGCGGCAAGGCCCAGCTGCTTGTCAAGCAAGACGGCATTCTGGCCGGTGTCGAAGTGGCCAGGATGGTCTTCGAAGAGTTCGACAAAGACTTGAAAATGACCACTTTCATCACCGATGGCACACCAGTGAAGAAAGGCGATGTGGCATTCATCGTCGAAGGACGCGAACTCTCAATCCTGCAAACAGAGCGCCTGGTGCTCAACTTCATGCAGCGTATGAGCGGAATCGCCACACAGACAAGCCATTACGTCGAATTGGTCAAAGGCCTGCACACCAAGATTCTCGACACCCGCAAAACCACACCCGGAATGCGCGTCTTCGAGAAGATGGCCGTGGTGATGGGCGGCGGGCAGAACCACCGCATCGGGCTCTACGATATGATTCTCATCAAAGACAACCACATCGATTTTGCCGGCGGCATTCCGCAGGCCATCAATCGCGCCAAAGAGTATCTGAAGGCCAAAGGCAAGAACCTGAAGATTGAAGTTGAAGCGCGCTCGTTCGACGAGATAAAACAGATTATGGAAATCGGTGGTATCGACCGCATAATGATTGACAACTTCTCGATTCCGGACACAAAAAAAGCTGTCGAGATGATTGGCGGCAAATATGAGACCGAAGCATCGGGCGGCATCACCGACGCCAACTTGCGCGACTACGCCGCCACCGGTGTCGATTTCATATCGGTTGGCGCGCTAACACACCAAATCCGCAGTCTCGACTTGAGTTTGAAAGCTATAAAATAATGAAGATTAAACAGATAATCGATAATTGGAAGGCTCGGCTCGATGCTGTCATCGAGTGGACAAAGCGCCACACGCTGCCCGGATTCGGCCGTCTGTCGATTTTCGAAGTGGGCTCGTTCTTCGTTAAAGGAATGTCGAACGGCACACTCGGCATCCGCGCGGCCAGCATCGCTTTCAACTTCTTCTTGGCGGTGTTCCCGGCGTTGCTTTTCCTGTCGACGCTCATCCCCTACATTCCGATTACCAATTTTCAAACCGAGCTGATGGATTTGCTCGAACAGCTCATTCCGTCCGACACGTTCGAGACCATTGAAGAGACGCTTGCCGACATTGTGATGTATCCGCGAAGTGGCTTGCTGTCAATCGGTTGCATCACCACCATCATCATTGTTTCGAACGGTGTGACGGCCGTCATCCGCGCCTTCAACGCTTCGACCAACACCCACGAGACACGCTCGTTCATCAATCTGCGGCTGTCGTCGCTCATTATGGTTGGGCTCATCACAGTGCTGCTGGCCACGGCCATTGCGCTGCTCATTTTCGGCCGTACAATTCTGGCCTATCTCATCGCCAAGCACATTCTTTTCGGCACCTTCTCAACAGTGATGTTCTATGTTGTGCAGTGGCTTATCATCTTGTCGCTCTGCATTGTAAGCGTGTCGGTCATCTACTTTTTCGCACCGGCCAAGCACACTCATATGGGTTTCATATCCACAGGCTCGGTGATGGCCACGCTGCTGCTTTTGCTCACTTCGGCAGGATTCGGTTATTATCTTTCTAACTTTAGCAATTACAATGCGTTATACGGCTCAATAGGCACGCTTATCGCGATACTTGTATGGCTCAATCTCAACTCATACATCTTCCTTCTGGGATTCGAGCTGAATCTGAGCATTCAGGCGGCGCACGAGAAGAAAGCCGAAGCGCTACCAAATTTGTAAATATAATTATTTAAATGATATTCAAAAGATTATGAAAAAAATCAGACTGACATTGACCGCCTTGCTGCTTGCGCTTGCAGGCACCGTTTCGGCGCAGATAACTGAAGTTGGACTGGCATCGTTCTACGCCGACAAGTTCGACGGCCGGATGACCGCCAGCGGCGAGACTTTCAGCCAGAAGAAGATGACGGCCGCCCACCGCACTCTGCCGTTCGGCACTGTGGTGCGCGTCACCAATCTCGACAATAATCTATCGGTCGACGTCACCATCAACGACCGCGGTCCGTTTGTCGATAAGCGCATTATCGACCTGTCGCGTGCTGCCGCCGAAAAGCTGAAATACATCAGCAAGGGCACCACAAGTGTCAAGGTTGAAGTGCTGAGCCTGCCCGAGTCGAATGCCGCATCGGCAACTGAGATGAAGCGCAGCTCGTCGGCACCGGCATGGCCTGGTTCACAACCTGCCGCAAGCGAGCAACCTGCCGAGCAACCTACTGCGACACAAGCGGAAACCACAGTACGCACAACACAAGTAACTGAAGTTCAAGCGCCTGCCAACGAATATTTCAAAATCGAATCGACGCCCATCCACCCCAAAGGCTTTGGCGTGCAGCTGGCATCGTATCAGGAAGCGGCCAATCTGGTGAAGCGTTGCGCTGAAATTAAGTCGCTGATAAACAAAGATATAATGATTCAAATCGGCGACAAGGATGGTGTGAAGGTTTACCGAATCATTGCCGGCCCGTTTGAGACGCGCGAAAAGGCCGAACATTTCAATAAGAAACTGACTGATTTCAGCGGCAGTTTCATTGTAACTCTCGAATAATCAGCCGTTATGAACGTCGCCATCTACAGTCAGTTGTTTGGCTCGCAGCATCAGCCGCTGCTCGAAGTGCTATTTGGCGCACTTCAGCGGCACAAGGCCTGCATTTGGCTGCACCCGTTGTTTGCGCCGGTTTTCAAAATATGGCAGCAGAGCAGCGGCCAAACCTATTCACACATCGACACATCGGGCCAAATGCCTGACAATCTCGATTTTATCATTGTTCTAGGCGGCGACGGCAGTTTCCTGAAAGCCATCAGCGAGTTTGAGCACCTTAACGTGCCGTTTGTGGGCATCAACACCGGGCGGCTGGGATTCCTGGCCGACATCTCGCCCGACGATGTGGCAAACGCCATTGACGCCATGGCCGCCAATCAGTTCATTGTTGAAAAGCGACCGCTGCTGGCACTTCAGCCGAAAATCAGCGAAATCAAGCACCCGTTTGCTCTCAACGAGATTACGGTTCACAAGTGCGACAGTTCGAGCATGATTGTCATCCACACCTACATCGATGACAAATACCTGGCAAGCTATTGGGCTGACGGACTGATAATTGCAACACCGACAGGCTCAACCGCCTACTCGATGAGCGCCGGCGGCCCCATCTTGTCGCCCGCGTCGCAGAACATCATCATCACGCCCATCGCATCGCACAACCTGACGGTGCGGCCGCTCGTCATTCCTGACTACAGCACCATCCGCATCACGGTTGAAAGCCGCGAACAGAACTATATGCTCTCGCTCGACTCAACGTCGGTGGTGTTGAGCAATCCGTCGGAAATCACCATCAGCAAGTCCGAACGCAGCGTGAGCCTGATAAAATTCGACGGCCACGGATTCTTCTCAACCCTGCGCAACAAACTGATGTGGGGTGCCGACAAACGGAATTAAGGCGATGGGTAACCTTTGGGCAAAACTTTTCGGAAAAACCGACAGCACAACCGTGCAAATCGTGCGCAACGCTGTGGTTGAAGGCATCCGCTATCTGACCAACATCGCCATTCTGTGGTACCTGAACGAGCGGTTGCTCGGCCCCGACTGGCTGGCGGTTTCAACCTTTGTGGCGTCGCTGCTGGCCGGATTGCTCAACTACGGGCTCTGCACCATCTGGGTGTTCCACAAGAAAGCCGGCGGTGCGGGCAAGAGTCTTGTGCAGTTTGCCGTCTTCACTCTCATTGGCGCGGCTGGACTGGCCATCAACATTGGCATCACCACCGTGCTCACCAACCGCTGCGGCGTTTATTTCCTGATAAGCAATACAATAGCACAAATAACGGTTTTCTTCTTCAACTTTTTTGTACGTAAAAGGGTGGTTTTCAGTGAGAAAAAGGCGTAGGAGCAGGTGCGTGCCGTTTCGCGTTTCCGCAAAACGCCATCATTCTTTGTAAATACTAACTCGTAATTCCTAAATCCTAAATCTTTATTACATTTGCGCCCGATTCGGTTCCATAGTTCAATGGATAGAATATCAGATTCCGGTTCTGACGATTAGGGTTCGACTCCCTATGGAATCACAAAAAAAACTTCAGTCCGTGCGGGCTGAAGTTTTTTATTATAGGTGTGTCGGCAGGTTCAAATCCGCCCAACCATTCACTTTTCTTACCAGAGTTTTTCCGGATACAGGCCTTTTTTCACCAGGTCGGCGATTTTGGCAACTGTTGTGGGACGGTCCTCTTTGTAGGTTACGCCAAACCAGGTGGCGTTGGCCGGAAGCACTTTGGTTTTCACCTTGCCTTCGTTCATCAGCTCGCCAACAACCATTGGAATGTAAAACTCCGATTTCGGGTTCGATGCGTTTGCCTTCAGGAATGTCACGAATTTTTCCTCAAGATGCTTGAAGAGGTTGGGAGCGAAGCCCCAGAAATTCATCGACACAGGAACGTTCTCGTCTAGTTCGGTTTCAATGTCGTTCTCGGTGAAGACAATTTTGCCGTTTTTGCGCTCGATGCTGGTGCGTTCTTTAATGTCGGTCAGGAAGCCGTTGGCGTCAACCGAGCAGATGCCGCGAGCCACCGAACCAAAGTCAGATAGCGTTTTGCAGAGCTGATAGCCGCACATTGCGTACTCGCTGTCGCTCACGCCGTTGGTCAGGTAGTCGGCCATCACTTTGAATGCCTCTGCGCCATAGAAATCGTCAGCATTGATAACAGCAAAAGGCTCTTTGATGACATCTTTCGCCATCAGAATGGCGTGGCCGGTGCCCCAGGGTTTTGTGCGGTCGGCAGGAACGCTGAAGCCGGCCGGAATATTTTCAATGTCTTGGAAGACAAGCTCAATGTCGATTTTGCCCTTCATTTTGTCCACAAACATCTCGCGGAACTCCTTTTCAAAACTCCGGCGGATGACGAACACCACTTTGCCAAATCCGGCGCGCATTGCGTCGAATGCCGAGTAGTCCATAATTGTCTCGCCCGATGTTCCAAGGTGGTCGAGCTGCTTCAGCCCGCCGTAGCGGCTGCCCATTCCGGCGGCCAATATCAGTAATGTAGGTTTCATTTTTTTTGTTTTTAAATTGATGGCAAAGTAACTACAAATGCGCGATTGGAAAACAAAAAAGCCTCACAATTTTCATTGTAAGGCTTGGTGGGCGCTGAGGGATTCGAACCCCCGACCCTCTGCTTGTAAGGCAGACGCTCTGAACCAACTGAGCTAAGCGCCCGATACGTTTTAGAACGTGGTTGCTTTGTTTCTCAAAAGCGATGCAAATGTACGGCATTTTTTGATTCGCGCAATAGTGTGGGCGAAAAAAATCAAAAAAAATGTCATTTGTAATTATAGTATTGATAATTAGGTAGATAAATAAACTTAAAATATCTAAAATAAATGACTGGTCTTTTTTGGAGCATCAAAGTCAATTTCGGCATATTATTTTCTGCTACATTATATTTAATTGTGTATTTGCATTTGTAAAAAAAATAATCTACGTTTATTGTGTGATTCTCAGATGGTTGGCGACCATCCGTTTTTTTGCGTGAGGAGCAATGGTTGAGCAAATGAAGGTGTGGTGCTCCGCAGACTTTTTTTGAAGATGACTTATTAATGTAATATACACTAAACCACACAGTTATGTCTAATAAAGTTAAAGTTTACGGAAAGGCTCAAAGCCGTACAGCTTTGGGTATCGCCAACGCCTATCTGATTCTTAATCCTGATGTTACGCTCGACGAATTGAACGCGGCGTTTCCAGGCGATTTGAATTCTGCCAATCGTTGCGACACTATTTTTATAGATGTCAACGAAGCGGATAAGTTCACTAATTCTGAGGGCAAATCGAATTATGAGATGTTCTTCTTCGAGAAAGAAGACGAAGTGCTGACCTTGAAAAGCGGCCAAAAGGTTGCGATGCAGCAACTTTGGCAGCGCGAGGATTTCGACAAACTGGTTGAGTGGGTCAAGCAGTACGGCATTGAAGTAGTCGAGTGCAAACCGATAGAAGGGTTCCAGAAAGGTGGATTTACGCTCGAGTATGATGCCGCTGCCATTGCTGCCGCTTCTGTTGCCGAACCGCAACCAGCATCGCAACCAATAGAGCCAGCGCCGGCAAAAGCAGAAGAAAAAAAGAAAAAATGCAACTGGTGGCTGCTGCCGTTGATTATTCTATTGATTATTATATTGATAATCTTGTTGATGCGCGGTTGCAATAAGGAACAGCCGGCAGCTGTTGAGCCAGAACCGGTTACACCGGCAGTTGTTGATACCGTGGTGCCAGCCGATACGGTTGAGGCCATTCAGAAAGAGTTTAACGCCGCGCAATTTGCCGCAGCTCAAACAAAACTGACGGAAGAATCGAAAAAAGTGCTTGACGATTTGGCTGAAATGCTCAAAAAACATCCCAATGTAAAGCTACTGATTGTTGGTCACGCATCGTCAGACGGTACGCAGGCGTTCAACCAGAAACTCTCAGTTGAGCGCGCGCAAGTGGCGGCCGACTATTTGATTTCGGCCGGAATTGAAAAGGATCGAATCAAAACCGAGGGTCGAGGCAGTTCGGAACCCATCGACAAGGAGCATCGAGAGCTGAACCGCCGTACAGAGTTTGTTGTGCTTGAATAGATTTAGTATTTATATGAAAAATCCCCGTTGGATTTAGTGTTCAACGGGGATTTTTTGTTGACGACGAATCGTTTTGGAAATGCGATAATGTTGAATTTCAGCGCTATTCCATACGGGTTGTAACTTTTGCCACGCAACCTGCAACTTTTCTGCATCACCAATCGATAAATTATTAAATTTGAACGTTTGTATTTTAACAATTGATAATAGGTATATCGATATGAAAAAGAATTCAGTTAAAAAGAATATAACCAACACGGTATTTCAATTTTCGCTGATAGCAGTTTGTGTGGGATTGGCGATTGCGGTCGTTGTTTACATATTGGCATTGAAGGAAAACGGACTGATTTTCACGTTGAGCAACATCGTGAAACTGCACGCCGACAAGCCGCACCTGCTGATAGTGACGCTGCTTCCGCTTGTGTTTCTGGCGGCTGGCTGGATTGCCGGCAAATATACCTATCGCGTGGCAGAGAAGCTCTACGACCTTGAAACTTACAAAGATAACAGCCAGAAAAAACTGTTCAATTTCGCTGAAGAGTTGTCGAAAGGCAATTTGAACAGCGAATATGAGCCTGAAAAAGGCAATGCCTTGGGCAACATTATGATTGAGTTACGCGATAATCTTCAGCACAACCGTCAGGAGGAACTTAAACGCAAAGAAGAGGACGAACAACGCAACTGGACTGCCGGCGGCTTGGCTAAGTTTGGTGAAATTCTGCGTAACAACAACAACGATGTCAATCAGTTAGCTTTTGAGGTAATAAGTCAGTTAAGCGAATATATTGGTGCAGTGCAGGGCGGATTTTTCATCTTGAACGATGAGATTGCGGAAGATTCTCATTTTGAGTTAATTGCGCATTTTGCCTATGGGCGTAAGAAATTCAGCCAAAAGCGGGTTGAGTTGTCGGAAGGCTTGGTTGGCCGTGCGGCATACGAGAAAAACACAATATATCTTGATGAGGTTCCCGAGGAGTATATCGAGGTGACATCTGGTTTAGGAGAGGCTAATCCGCGCGTACTTCTGATTGTTCCGCTCAAGGTTAACGATGAAATTCACGGAGTGCTTGAACTGTCGTCGTTCCATCCGTTTGCAGAATATGTTATCAGCTTTGTTGAGAAGGTAGCCGAGAGTATCGCCACAACAATTTCGACGGTAAAAATCAATATGCGTACGACAAAACTCCTTGCCGACTCGCAAGAGCAGGCCGATCGTCTGTCGCAGCAAGAAGAGGAGATGCGTCAGAATATGGAGGAGCTTCAGGCCACCCAGGAGGAAGCTACCAAGCAAGCCGAGGAATTCATCAGTTTCAATAACTCAGTGAATCATACTTTGATACGTGCTGAATTTGATCTTAATGGCACATTGGTTTACGCCAACTTGCGTTTCTTGAAAAAACTGGGTTATTCATCGAACGCAGATGTCGATGGTCATCATATCTCTATGTTTATCAGTGAGAAACAGCGCCATCAATTTAATGAAATATGGGATGAGTTGGTGAAGGGCGGCCATCACTATGAGGGTTATATGAAACTATTAGCAAAAGATGGTCGCGACATTTGGACTTTGTCGACATTGACTTGTGTTCGCGACAGTATGCAGATGGTGGTCAAAATTTTGCTTTTAGCCATTGACACTACTCAGCAGCAAGAGCAGAACATCGATTCTGAAAACAAAATCAAGGCTGTGGAAAAGTCGAGCATTACTATCGATTACGCACCGAGTGGCCGTTTGGTTGACTGCAACCAGAATTTCCTTGATTTTATCGGCTATAGCAAAGACCAACTCAAGGAGTACAGTGTGTTCAACTTTGTTAAGGCAGATGAACAGAATGAATTTGAAACCATTTGGAATAACATTATCACTGGTCAGACATATCGCGGTCAGTCGAGAGTGGTTGCGGCTAATGGTGATATTAAATGGCTTGATGTTTTTTACACGCCAGCGCAAAATATGCAGGACGAGATTTCGAAAGTTGTGGCCATCGCCAGTGACATTACAGCTTTGAAAAACATGGAAGAACAGGTTCAGCAACAAGGTGAACAAATCAAGAAGCAGCAGCAAGAGATTGACGCGAGCGAAGCCGATTTGCAGAACAAACTTGCTGAAGCCCGTCGTGAGGTCAAGGCTCAATATCAAGAGATTGAAAAGATTAAGGTTCGCAACGAGAAGACTCTTGAGGGTGCCCACGATGCTATTGTCACCATCAACCAATCGGGCGATGTCGAGTTCTTCAACCGTGCGGCTGAAACGCTTTGGGGCTACTCGCGCACCGAGGTTCTGGGCAAGAATATTAAGATGCTGTTCCGCGACTATACACAGGAGGAAGACGAGTTTATGATGAACCTGTTGCACCCCGAAAAACGCAAGTTTGTGAATGTACGCAAAGAGACCAGCATTCTTGCAAAAGATGGTGCGGAACGGCCAGTTGTTATGATTCTTGCTGGCGCAAAGGTGCAAAACGAGTACACTTATACAGCGTTTATCCAAAGCGTCGAAGGTTGATATGGACAATAACGGCCAGCCGTTAGCGTTTTGCATTTGAAAAAATGACTTGTTATGAGGCTAGTTTATTTGACCTGCCTGTTTTTGTGCAGTGGTTTGCTGTTATCGTGCCAGCAAGACGGCAAAATCACTGATTCGCCGTCAGCGCGGCTCGAGTTTTCGACAGACACCGTCAAATTCGATACAGTTTTCACCACAATCGGCTCAGTAACAAAGCAATTCAGAGTTTACAATCGCAACAAGGAAGCAGTCCGCACGTCGGTTTCACTAGCCGATAAAGGTTTCTATCGGCTCAATATCGATGGCGTGGCTACAAATAATTACGCCAACCTTGAAATCCGCGGTAACGACAGCGCATTCATTTTTGTTGAAGTGACGATTGACCCGCAAGACGACAATTCGCCTGTCGTGGTGCTCGATTCAATTCAGTTTAATACCAATGGTAATGTGCAGGATGTCAAATTGATGGCTTTTGGCCAGGATGTGCATTTCTACAACGATTCGCTCATTGGCGATGCGCATTGGGTTGCTGACAAGCCATACCTTATATATAATTCGGTGATGGTGGACACCCTTTGCACGCTCGATATTGACGCTGGCGTGCAAATCTATTTTCACAACAATTCGAGTCTGATTGTCGAAGGACGGCTTCATGTGAATGGCACAAAAGACGAACCAGTTGTTTTTCAGGGCGATAGGCTTGAGAAATATTACGCCGACAAGTCTGGTCAATGGGGAGCAACTTATAAAATTGAAGGAAATACCTATTATTTCGGCAATATCCATTTCTTGACAGGAAGTAGCGGAAACACAATTAATTACGCTATTATAAAAAACGGTACCAAGGGCATTCAAATCGACAATCACGTTGACGATGAAACGACCTTGGCGCTTTCGAATACAGTGATTTCCAATATGTCGATTTCGGGCATTTATGCGCAAACGGCCAATCTTGATGTTTGTAACACTTTGATTTACAATTGTGATTACTATGCTGCGGCGCTCTCTTTGGGCGGAAAATACAACTTTGTGCATACAACGCTTGTCAACTATGCGGCGCGTCATTTGATGCCATCGCTGGTGATTAACAACTATTATACTGAAAATAAAGCGAATGAAACGGAGAAAGAGGTTCACCACCTATACGATTTTGAAGCGCATTTCGCAAACAGCATAATTCACGGTTCACTGGCTTCGGAAATATCTATCGATGAGAGACTTGGCGAAAAAACGCATTTCGCGTTCCAGTTCGAGAACTGTATGCTGAAGGTTGACCCGCGTTTTGCGATGGACGACACCACGCTGTTCAAAAACATTGTGTCAGCACCAACCGATTTGCCGCGCTTTGTCAATCCCGCCGAAGGGGATTTCCGTCTCGACACGCTTTCGGCGGCAAAAGACCGTGGTAATCCTGCCTATCTAATTGATTATCCGCTCGATTTGGACGGTGTTGAGCGCGACAGCCTGCCCGATTTGGGCGCTTACGAAAGGATTGAGCAATGAAACGTGCACTGACCATATTATTATTGTCGCTGATTGGGTTTGCGGCTTTTCCGCAAAGCGACGCTCTGCCCGATGATTTGCGTCAAGTGGTTGAAAAAGAGCGTTATCTGCGGGTGATGTTCTACAACTGCGAGAACTATTTCGATGTGGATGACGACCCCGAGAAAAACGACGACGAGTTCACGCCCGACGGCGAAAAACACTGGACCAAACAGCGTTTCTACACTAAAAGGGCGCAGATTGCCAAGGTGATAGCCGCCGTTGGTGGTTGGACACCGCCCGACATTATCGGACTTTGCGAGGTTGAATCGCGCTATGCGGTTGAAAGTCTGGTGAATAGTTCGAATCTGCGGCGCTTTGAGTATAAATTTCTGCACAAAGAGTCGCCCGACAGCCGCGGAATTGACGTTGTGATGCTCTATCAGCCCAAACGATTCAAGCCGTTCAATGTGACGTATATTCCTGTGAATGTGAACAAGAACGGTCGCGGAACACGCGATATAATAATGGCGTCGGGCACTACAATCCACGGCGACACTCTGCACGTCTTTGTCAACCACTGGCCTTCGCGCTGGGGCGGACAGACCGAAACCGACGAACTGCGCCGCGAAGTGGCAAAGATTGTCCGCTCGAAAGTTGATTCGCTTCAGGCTGATAATCAGCGTGCTGCAATTCTGATAATGGGTGACTTGAATGACTATCCCGACAACAACAGCGTCTGTGTTGAGTTGCAGGCGCAGACCGATTTCTCAACCATTGAGCAGTCGCGGCTATACAATCTGGCATACTATATGCAGTTTGTAAAAGGTTGGGGCACACATAAATACGATGGCACTTGGGGCATTCTCGACCAAATGATTATCAGTGGCTCGCTGCTCGATGGTCAAGGCGCGCTCTACACCGACAAGGATGAAGCGCGTGTGTTCAATCCGCCGTTCCTGCTCGAAGCCGACGATACCAACGTTGGATTCAAGCCATATCGCACCTATGCGGGCTACAAGTATCTGGGCGGCTACAGCGACCATTTGCCTGTCTTTCTGAACATTTACAGGAAAAAGTAAATCCGCTTTTTGAACGCAGATGACGCAGATTTGATTTATACAGATTTATTAGGTTATGAATGACGCTCAAAAAACGGAATATATATCGGTTCGTTTAATTTGTAATATCCGCCTTGCGGATATTCGTTAATTGAACAAAGTTTCGTTTGAATATATTTAATTCGTTGATAAATAATAAGATGACTAAACTGAAAAATATCTTGCTCGTTGGGGCGCTATCGGTTGCCACTTTTGCAAGCGCACAAACGGCCGATTCGGTTGTAACTCTGCTATTTGCGGGCGACATAATGGGCCACGATGCGCAGATTGCCGCCGCCTTCAACGACTCGACCAACACCTACGATTACACTGACTGCTTCCGCTACATTAAGCCGTATGTGGAAAAAGCCGATTTCGCCCTTGCCAATTTTGAAGTTACGCTTGCAGGCCCGCCTTTCAAGGGCTATCCGCAGTTCTCGTCGCCCGACGCGTTGGCTGTGGCTGTGAAAGATTGCGGTTTCGACGCCTTGGTCACGTCGAACAACCACACCTGCGACGGCGGTCGGAAAGGTGTGGTGCGCACGCTCGATGTGCTTGATTCTCTGCAGATTCCACATACGGGTACATTCCACGATTCGGCCGAATTCCGTCAGAAATATCCGTTAATTGTTGATGTTAAGGGAATTAAGTTGGCTATTTTGAACTACACCTATGGCACCAACGAACTGCCAACGCCAAAGGGCACTGTTGTGAATCGTATCGATAAGAATAACATTATCAACGATATAGCGGCAGCAAAAAGACTGAACCCCGATTTGATTGTGGCCTGTATGCACTGGGGCATTGAGTACGACACGGTGCCAAGCCGCAGCCAAATGCAAATGGCCGAAATGCTTAAAAAACAAGGCGTTGACCTGATTATTGGCTCGCACCCGCATGTGCTGCAACCAATGGAAGTGGACACCGCCGCCAATCAGTTGCTCGTCTATTCGTTGGGCAATTTTGTGAGCGCTCAGCGCACTGCCCCCCGCGACGGTGCGGCAATGGTAAATGTCAGACTGACAAAGCGTTGCGGTCAAAAACCGAAAATCGAAGCCGATTATCTGCTTACATACGTTCACTACCCGAAGGTGGGCGACAAGCGTCTGTTTTACATTGTTGCGGTGGCCGATGCTGAGAATGGTTTGCTAAAACCCATTCAGTCAGATAATTGGGGGCGTTTGAGTCAGTTTGCCAAAGATGCGCGCGAAGTTATGAACAGGAACACGAATGTGCCCGAAGCGAAGTGAAAAACACAGATAATGAGTATGTTCCGTGTGGGTTACAATTTCGATATTCCCTGTCTCTACAAGAAATATTTGGGCGTTGAATGTCCGTTTTGCGGAAGTCAGCGGGCATTCAAACTGCTGATTGATGGCAAGATAGGCGAGAGTATTGCAATGTTTCCCGCCTTGATTCCGCTCATTCTGATGTTCGTTTTTCTGGCCTTGCATTTATTTTTCAAATTTCGTCACGGAAGTCGAATTTTGGTGTCACTTTTTGTTTTAAACGTCGTCATTATAGCAGTGAGTTACTTAATTAAAATATTTTGAGTTATGGAAACAATTGATAATGTGAACGGTATCAGAGAGCAACTGCCCAATTCGAGTGGCACGCTGGTGATGGGCATTTTGAGTATTGTGTGCATTTGTTGCGGTGTCGGATTGTTAGTCGGGCTGGTGTTAGGCATTCTGGCGATTGTCTATGCCAAAAAGGCCAAGGCGCTCTACGATGAGAATCCCGACAGGTACACCGAAACTTCAGTAAAGAACGCCAACGCAGGACGCATTTGCGGCATTATTGGCTTGAGTCTGGGCGGTGTGGCCGTGCTCTTTGCCATAGTTGTCTGGGTGCTGATGGTGTTAGGATTTATTGCTGCGGCAGGCCTGCATTTTTAGTTGACAGTTAGCACTTTAAGTCGATAATGTAATTCAAAAGAAGGGCAATCGTTAGCAGAAACGCTTTCGGTTGCCCTTTATATAAATGCCGCCATATAGAGCGGAAGATAGGTTATCTGGTCAGTCTTTTCGACATTGAACTTGTTCAGAACCACGCTGCGGCCACATATAAAAATGCTACTTTTGTGGTTTATTCCTTCGTTTTTAATTAACTTGCTGATATTCGTTTGTTTATCTGTTCTTGTAGTAACTTTTTGCAATATTTTTAACCATAAAGTAGTAACTTTTTGCAAGGTTTTTGGCTCGGAAGTAGTAACTTTTTGCAAGAATGGCTATTGAAAACGCTCAAAAAGCGATGCTTTTCCCGCAAAAAAACATTTTCCTTTTCCAACCAACATCCGTATTTTTGTATGCTTTGCACCGCAAAGTTTAATAAGTTGATTGGTTAGTTTTAAATATACAATAGAATAGAGAAGAAATAAAACATTAACATATTGGGCTTTACGCTCTTATTTCGATTGTCGAAACACCCCGAGTAAACAATGTGCCGAAATGAGTTGCGAAGGTTCACGCCTTGTGGCGTGGACTGTTTCGTGCTTGTCAGGCACAATGGTAGGGGTACCACGACAATATGACAAGCATTAAAAAACGAAACGGTTTGCGCTTTTTTCTTTTTGTGCTTTTGTGATAAGGGCGGCTCACAAAAACAAAATGAAAGAGCAACCCCACATAGGAGAACTGATTAAAGCACAGTTGCGCGAGCAGGGGCTTACCAACGACTGGCTGGCGCGGCAACTGTCGTGCAACATACGCACTGTGGCCAAAATCTTTCATAAGCAGACCATCGACACCCAACAACTTATGCGCATATCGAAGGCCCTGAACTTCGACTTCTTTAAAATTTATTCCGACAATTTCAATAGCCGATAGTGCCCAAAACGGGCAGTTGCAATGCCCAAAGTAGGCAGTATGGATTATAGCCGTGAGGTGGTGAGGTGCGTATTTTTGTTTCTATATTAAAAATGAAGGTTATGAGAAATATTTTCTTCCAAATAGAAACCGAAGAATCTGTTGACAAAGATTATGTTTTAGTTTTTGTGAATAATGATTCTAATATTAAAGCGGCGAAAACCATAATAGAAGCGTTGTACTGTGTTGAAAAGGCTAACATTGCAGATGCTGTTAAAACTTCGGCCCATAAAATATTTAAAGCCATTTATGTTTATCCAAAGAAAGATGTTTCTACAGAAGACATAAAATGTTTGCTTGATGAAATTAGTGCAAGCGATGGTGTTGTATCAGATATAATCAATGCTTTTTTGATGCAACGAGAAGAAGTTTTAATTCGTCAGAAAGATATTTTGAATGATTATGGTAGAGTTATTATGAAAATGGCAAAATGTGACAAAAAGAATATCATTAACGATATGTGCTTGATATGGAAGAAACTTGTCTGCGATGCTACGGGAATTGCTATTGATTCATCGGATAAAAAAATGGTAGAATCGATAGGACAATTACCAAATAAAGAGCACGTGGCAGAGTTGTATCGTGATGTTATTATTGATTACCTTAATAAAGACGATGATTCATTTAATATGAAAGTGACAAGAATATTCAATGCAACAAATGCTTTTATTTTTGAAATGTTTAAATCAGTACAATTGTCTAATTTATAATAACTTGAATTATGAAACGGATTTTATTAATCATTTTTGCCATAATGCTTGCAGGGCAGGCGTGGGCACAGGAACATTTTAGTTTTTCTGATAGGTGTGAAACAGGCCAAACTTTGTATTATTCTATCAAATATACTGCAGAAACAGAATATGAGGTAAAAGTAACCTATCCTTATAAGAATATTCACTCATATGATTATGCTATATATGGTAGCTACAGCAAGCCAACAGGGGATTTGGTTATTCCAGATATTGTAACTTATAATAATGTAAAATACGCAGTAACAAGCATAGATGAGTATGCATTTAAGAATTGCTATGGTTTAATATCAGTTAGCATTCCTAATACTGTCGCAAGTATTGATAAGAGTGCATTCTCTGGTTGCGGAGGTTTGAAAACAATCAATATTCCAAATTCTGTTACAAGCATTGGTGATTGGGCTTTCTCTGGGTGTAATAGTTTGAGAACGCTCGATATTCCAAATTCTGTTACAAGCATCGGTGAAAATGCGTTCGTCGGTTGTTGTAAAAATTTGAGTAAACTCAATATTCCAAAGTCAATTGTATCAATTGGCTTTGATGTTTTTCCAAAATTAAGCGAGAATGCCGTAATAGATGAATGGGATTGTTTCGTTAAAAATTTGCAGTTCAACGAATATGGTAACGCGTGCTATATAGGCAACAAGGAAAATCCGTATTTATGCCTTGTTAAAGCAAAATCAACAGAAATCACATCGTGCACTATAAACGCTAAATGTAAGGCTATTTATGATGGTGCGTTCAAAGGTTGTGAGGAATTGACAGACATAGCCATTCCAAATACAATTTCATTCATAGGACGAAATGCCTTTAAAGATTGCATTAACCTTACAATATATTGTCAGGCAAAAGTAAAGCATTCTAAATGGCACAGTGATTGGAATCCCAATAGGTGTGTTGTTGTATGGGGCGCCACACATAAATTCAAATAAATACTTTAGTCAAATATGGTTTCATAAACAATGTCTCTTATTAAATGTCCCAATTGCGAAAATGAAATAGATTCTTTCGCATCCAAATGCCCACATTGCGGTTTAGAACGTAAAAGTGGTAAGGTGACTATTATTGGTTACACCGAAAAATTTGCATTAAATCCATCTGTTTCTGTATTTAAAAACGGCATTAAAATTGGAAAAGTTGTGCCAAAAGGAAAAATGGAGATTGATGTTGAAAAAGTATGTGAACTGCAGTTCAAATGTGGATTTCGTTCCACCAATTGTTTCGTGACGCTAAACGATTGGGTTTTGCTTTCTTTTAATAGAACGACAGGAGAACTAAGTGCAAATATTACGGATGAATACCATTGTCAAAATTCTATCAATCAGGCAGAAAAAAGTGATAAAAAACGAATAGGTTGTGCAATAATCCTTGTAATCATATTGCTTTATTTGGCTTATTTGTTTTTGAGTTAATAGTAATCTGCAACTACTTGATTAAAAGTTGAAAATGACATTTTTGCCTTTTTGTTTAATGATAAGTACCATTACAAACTTATGATATTGAAATATCACATTGTCAAGGTTGGCAACGAGGCCAAACGCGTGATGATAAACGATTGATAGGTAATTTATTATAACATATATGTAGGGGCGAATAATCATTCGCCCCTACGTGTTTTATTCCGCGCCCTGTCGGACAGAAATTGTAAGAAAAATTGGAAATAAAATTTTGTAAAATTCTTAAAATCAAAATCATATCGTTATAACAAACAATAGGGATTTGTCCCGTTAGGGACAACAGATTGGTAGAAATGCGTTACAAAGAAAATGGCGTGCCGTAGGTACGCAACGCGTTTTAATGTGGCGTACCTACGGCACGCTCATTCTATAACGAATGCCACATTCTACCAATCTTACGCACCTACGGCGCGTTTTTTGGGGAACCGCGCCCTTTTGGGCGGAAATGCAAAATCGCCTGAAAGGCGGCAACAATAATAACCGTGGGTTGAGCGAAGCGAAACCTACGGCACAGCAGCACCGCACAACCGCCTGAAAGGCGGAACTAAACTGAAAGTATCGCCTTTCAGGCGAGAGCCGAGTGGCGACATTTACCGTAAGCCGCGCTACGCTTGCATACGGTTATGATTATTAGCGTCTTTCAGACGTTTCTGAATAATTTTCTAAAAATTTCCCGCGCAGCGGCCCGAACCCCCATTATCCGCTTGCGGATAAAAATCGGGTTTGTTTGGATATGTTTGGTTAGAGAAAATCTGTTTGAATCGGATAAAATCGGTTAGAGAAATAAATCAGGGAATCATTTTTTTGAAGGAATGTTTTGCTACCACATTCAATCCCCGCTCAATCTTTCTGTTAACGAATTTATGTTACCTTTGCCTTTCGTAAAAAAACAGTAACAATTTAAGAAAATGTTTGAAAATCTGTCAGATAAACTCGAACGCTCTTTCAAGATTCTGAAAGGCGAGGGCAAAATCACCGAAATAAACGTTGCCGAAACGCTCAAAGAGGTGCGCAAAGCCCTGCTCGACGCCGACGTCAATTACAAAACCGCAAAGACATTCACCGATACCGTTAAGCAGAAAGCGCTGGGACAGAATGTGTTAACGTCAATCAAGCCTGGACAGTTGATGATTAAGATTGTCCACGACGAGTTGGTTGAACTGATGGGCTCGACGGCCGAAGATATTAATCTGAAGGGCAATCCGACAGTTATTCTGATTGCGGGTCTGCAAGGTTCGGGTAAGACAACCTTCAGCGGAAAACTCGCTAACCGCCTGAAAACTAAGCGCGGAAAGATGCCGCTTTTGATTGCGGGCGACGTTTATCGTCCTGCCGCTATCGACCAATTGAAAGTGCTTGGCCAACAGATTGGCGTTGAGGTATATACCGAGGAAGGCAACCAAAATCCCGTGCAGATTGCCACCAACGGACTCAAATATGCGAAGCAGAAAGGTTTCGACCTTGTGATTGTCGATACCGCTGGCCGTCTGGCTGTCGATGAGCAGATGATGGACGAGATTGCCGCCATTAAAAAGGCCGTTACGCCGCACGAGACCTTGTTCGTGGTCGATTCGATGACGGGTCAGGATGCGGTGAACACAGCCAAAGAGTTCAACGACCGACTCGATTTCGACGGCGTTGTTCTGACCAAACTCGATGGCGACACCCGCGGCGGTGCGGCGCTTTCAATCCGTTCGGTGGTGAACAAGCCAATCAAGTTTGTTGGAATGGGCGAGAAGATGGACGCGCTCGACGTGTTCCACCCCGACCGTATGGCCGACCGCATTTTGGGTATGGGCGATATCGTCTCGTTGGTTGAGCGCGCTCAGGAGCAGTTCGATGCCGAAGAAGCCCGCGCCATTCAGAAGAAAATCGCCAAAAACACCTTCAATTTCAACGATTTCCTGTCGCAAATCAATCAGGTGAAGAAGATGGGCAATCTGAAAGACCTTGCGTCGATGATTCCTGGAATCGGCAAGGCCGTGAAGGATATGGATATCGACGACAACGCCTTCAAGGGCATTGAGGCGATAATCGGCTCGATGACACCCGCCGAGCGCGAAACGCCCGCCATTATCAACGGCAGCCGTCGCAAGCGCATAGCAGCGGGCAGCGGCACTTCGATTCAGGAGGTTAACCGCCTGATGAAGCAGTTTGAGGATACCAGCAAGATGATGAAAATGGTGAGCGGCGGCAACGGCGCAAAAAGAATGGCACAGATGATGAGCCAGATGAAAAATATGAGAGGAAGAATGTAGTGAGTAAAGAGTAAGGCGTAAAGAGTAAAGATTCGTCCAACAGCAAGCGCTCAACTCTCTCCACCTTCTCAACATTACACTTTACACATTAAACATTAAACATTACACAAAAACATAATAGTATGCAACTAATTGACGGAAAGGCAATAAACCAGCAAATGCAGGCTGAAATTCTTCAGCAGGTTGAGGAGATGGTGAAAAACGGGCAGAAACGCCCCAATCTGGCTGTGATTCAGGTGGGCGACGATGGTGCCAGCACCACTTACGTGAACAGCAAAATCAAGACTTGCCACGCTGTGGGTTTTGAATCCACCGATGTGCGCTTCCCCGCCGACATAACCGAGGCCGAACTGCTTGCCAAAATCGCCGAAATCAATGCCGACCCGAATGTGGACGGATTGATTGTGCAACTGCCACTGCCAAAGCATATTAGCGAGAATAAAGTTATAGAGGCTATCGACTATCGCAAAGATGTTGACGGTTTCCACCCAATCAACACTGGCCGTATGGCGATGAGTCTGCCTGCTTTTTTGCCCGCAACACCTGCGGGAATTATGGAGTTGTTGGCACGCTATAATATTGAAACAGAGGGGAAAGAGTGCGTTGTTTTGGGCCGTAGCAACATTGTCGGCACGCCAATCAGTCTGCTGATGTCACGCAAATCGAACCCAGGCAACGCCACAGTAACCATTTGCCACAGCCGCTCGAAAAATTTGAAAGATATTTGCCGCCGCGCTGATATTCTGATAGTTGCAATCGGCAAGCCCGAGTTTGTAACCGCCGATATGATTAAGCCAGGTGCCGTTGTAATCGACGTGGGCATTCACCGCCTGCCGTCAACCGAGACCAAATCGGGATTCAAACTCAAAGGCGATGTCAAGTTCGATGAGGTGGCGCCACTTTGCAGTTACATTACGCCCGTTCCAGGCGGTGTCGGCCCAATGACAATCATTAGTTTGCTGAAAAACACGCTTTTAGCGGGACAGCATAAGATTTACGAATAAACCCGAACGATATGCAGGAGCGTCACACCAATCGGAAACTATATTTTGAGGAGCAGGCATACACCACTCAAAAGTATGTGATTCCGTTCATTTCCAAGCAAATAGAAATAACGCCTGCGACTCGTGTGCTTGAGATTGGTTGTGGCGAGGGCGGCAACCTGAAACCTTTTATGGACTTGGGCTGCAAATGCGTTGGTATTGATATTGTTGAAAGCCAGATAAATAACGCTCGCGAATATTTCAGCGACCACCCGAATTTCAAAAATCTTGAGTTGATTGCTTCTGATATTTACGATATTCAACGTTCTGATTTTCAGTTTGATGTAATAATCTTGCGCGATGTGATTGAACACATTCACAATCAAGAGCGTTTTATGGATTTCGTGAAACGATTTATGACAGCTAACGGTGTGATTTTCTTTGGTTTCCCGCCGTGGCACAATCCTTTTGGCGGTCACCAGCAGATTTGCGCAAGCCGGTTGTCGAAAGTGCCGTATCTGCATTTGCTGCCATACTCGCTCTATCGTTGGGTGCTGCGCAAAGGAGGGGAGACCGAGGGCAAAATCGACGCTTTGATTGAGATTAAAGACACCGGTATCACCATTGAACGTTTTGAGCGGATAGCCCGCAAAAACGGCTTCGAAATGGCTGAGCGTCAATTATATCTGTTTAATCCGAATTACGAGATAAAGTTTGGTCTGAAGCCGCGCCGCGCCTGGCCGATTTTCCGTAGTCTGCCTTATCTGCGCAATTTCTATACTACGGCGGGGTATTATTTGTTACGAGCCAAATAATCATATAATTGAGGCAAATCAGTTTCAATCGTTAGCACAAAATAAAAAAGGCGGACCGAAATCCGCCTTTTCTATTTCAATCTACTGATTATCAATAAACCATTACACGTTTTGCTTCGCCAGTAGCTTTGTTGCGCAGAATGTAGATGCCGCGCTCAAAGCGTCCGTTCAGCACAGAAGTGTTGCCGTTCTGAATCTCGACAGTGCCGCGGTAAACGCCCGTAACAGAGAAGATATCGAACAGACCGCTGAAGTCTTCAGCCAGCTCGTCGAATGTTCCTGTAACAGGATCTTCGCTGAAGATCACATTGTCGATGTTGCAGTAAGCACCCTCAATAACCAGTTTAAGAGTATGGACACCTTCGGGAAGTTCAATCTTAGTCTCGCCTTTTATCAGTTTGTATGTATCCCAGCTTCCTGTATTCGCCACGTTGATTTTGCCTGTAATGTCAGCGTCGTCAAGGTATAAGCGGAAGGCAGAGTTACTTGTGCCCGATGAAGCCACCGCACCCCAATAGTATTTCTGTGTTTTTTGAACATTTACGGTGTAAGTCAGCCATTCGCCCTGATTGGTCATACCCAAAACCTTGCCGCCGTTGCCTTTGTAAATATCAACGCCTTCGGTTGTGCGGAACGATGCGTCACCTTCGTTGTCAGAGCTATTGTCGCTATATGTCTCAGCCACAAAGCCAGGAAGGACTTTGTCATACTCTTCGGCTTCAATAGTGCCAGGAATAGAGGCAGGCTCACCCTTATACGGACCAGTGAATACCTCATCGCCAGTTGAAGTCGCAAATGTGATGTAGTCGATGTTGCACGATGATCCTTCGATTTGAATGCGGATCGGATAAGTTCCAGCCGGCATTGGTACTTTGGTGCGGCCTGAAATTTCAGTGTATGTGCCCCAAGAGTTGCTTGCAGTTTGCGGAACATTGATGCGGCCTGTCAAATCAGTGTCACCCATGCGGATGCTGAATGCCGAGCCGTTGGTTCCCGAAGCCACTCTTGCTGTCCAGAGCATCAGTTGCTCCTCATTTACGGTTACGGTGTACTGAATCCACTCGCCAGTATTGGTCCAGCCCAAAACCCAACCATTGCCGTCGTTCTTGTCGATATCAACACCGCCGGTAGTACGGTAAGCATTGCTGCCTTCATTAACATTGTCATTATCGCTGAACGCAATGGTATTCTCGCCAATGTCGAAGTCCTCGGCCTCAAGTTTGCCAGGCAGTGCGATAGGTGTGCCATGGAATGGTTTGGCCGGTTCGCAAGCCTTCACAGTGCAAGTTCTCTCAAACAGCAGCGTGCTGCTCACTGTGTTAAGCGCTTTCATTGTGAATGAGTAAGATCCGGGTACAATCGGCTTCCATACGAAGTCGATCACCGATGTGTCGGCAGTGGCAATCAGAGTTGAGTCGCAGTAAAGTTGAATCTTGTCAATTGTGTTGTCTGCGCTCGAAGCCTTTCCTTTGATGACGGTTGAGTCACCCATGAGAATGATGCTCGATTGCGGAGTCAGGAATGCATAGTCGCTTGCCACATCAATAAGCGGGCTTTTGGCGTTGATGGCGGCATCAGTCTGCAAATATTCGCGCAGCCATTTCAGCGCCGGGCGTTCAACTCCGTTTTTAATCAGGCCCGATGCGCCTTTCTCGTCACCATCGTCAACCCAGGTCGAACCGTAGATGTAGCCCCAAAGAGTAACGCCGGCCACATAATCGGCCTCCCACATAATTGGGAACTGCTCTTTGTAGCGTGTCTCCTGTATTTTGTCGTCGGCCTTGCAGATGTCGTACTCCGAAATGAAGATAGGCAGTTGCACACCGTCGTGAACTTTCTCAAGGGCTTTCTTAAAGTCCGCACCCGACATATCGTTCAAGTCGTGCGACTGGCAGCCGGCTGCGTCAATCGGGCCACCTGCGGCTTTAATCGCATTGACGACCTTGATGTATTCATCAGTATCCCATTGGAAAGTGTTGTAATCGTTGTAGATAAGCACTGCGTGGGGCCAGCGTTCGCGAGCCATAACAAATGCTGTGGCCAGCCAGTCGTAGCCGGATTTTCCCGGGCCGCCAAGGGCATCAACAATTCTCGTCATCTGATATGGCGAGTGATAGTTGCCTTGACCGTTGTTTCCTTTCACAGCCTCGTTTGCCACGTCGATATACTCCAAATCGGGGAACTCCTTGGCAACTGCGTCAAACCAGCGGGTGATGGCCGCCAGAGTCTCTTCGGCGTTGAGCTGCTGAAGGTAGCTCGGAATCTGTGCGCCCCAGAGCAGAGCGTGGAATTTGAACTTGAAGCCGTGCTCCTTGCAGTAGTTGTACTCCCGACGGGCAGTGCTGAAATCGAACTGGCCCGGTGAGCGTTCAATCGACTCCCATTTGGTCTCGTTTTCAGGGGTGAGCTGGTCCCAATACTTGTCAAAGTCAGACCGGATTTGCCCCATAGTTGTGATGTTACCCAAGAACTTGTTCTTGTTGTAATTCATCTGCGCCTGGCTGGTCATTGCTCCGGCCATTAGCAGCAACATCAGTGTGCTTTTGATCCTCATAGTTGTTATTACTTTTTTGTGTTATTAAAGTGTTATTATTTGTAAAAATAACAATTATTATTTCGCAAAGAAAAGAAACATCTGTTATTGATAGTATAAAAGTTGAATAAAAATTCAGCTTTTTTACCAACTGTTTGTTAATCGTCTGATCTGCTTGAATTTGCCATGACCGGAATCTGAGTGGTCAGGCGTTCAGATCGAGCAATAAAAAAGGCCGCCCTTGGGCGGCCTTTCCTTATTCAGCGATTCAGCATTATTGAATCATCACGCGTTTTGCTGTGTTGCCAGTCTTGACAATGTAGATGCCTTGGCCTTCAACCCGAATCTCGGTGATGTCGGCGTTAGCGGCTACGCGGTCAATCATTTGGCCCATAGCGTCGAAGACGAAGATGTCGTCGGTAGCGTTCTCAACAACTACGGTGTTGCCGTAGGCGTAGATGTTAACGCTTGCAGCCTCGGTCTCGTCGATAGCTGTCTGAGAGTCGGCCTCGAACAGAGCTCTGAGTGTAAGGTCAGAGCTGAGGTTGAGTTTGCGCGGGTTCTCAGTGTTACCGTCGCTCCATCCGGCGAAGTGGTATCCGTCGTTGGCTGTTGCGGTGATGGTAACGGTCTCGTCAGATGCGTAGATGCCGCTGCCTGTTACCTGACCATCGCTGCCGGCCGATACAAACAGAGTGTAAATGCCGTTGGTAGCTTTGGTGAATTCAACATTGAGGTTGAGCAGGTCGGCGCTGACGGTGAAGGTGCGGACAGAGTCGCGGCTGCCATCGCTCCAGCGGAGGAACTTGTAGCCGTTGTTGGCGATTGCGCTGAGTTTGATTCTGTCGCCCTCGGCGAAGATGCCGGTGCCTTCAACAGTACCGTTGGCGGCTTCAATCTTAACAGTGAACACTTCGTTTTCAGCTTTGGTGAAGACAGCTTTCAGTTTCACATTCTCGGTAACGGTGAATGTGCGTACTGAGTTGGTGCTGCCATCGCTCCAGCAAACAAACTTGTAACCGTCGTTTGCAATGGCTTCAACGGTTGTTGACTCACCCTCGATGAAGGTGCCTGTGCCGGTGAATTTGCCGTTGCGGCCCGAAGCCGATACAGTGTAGATACCCAGATTCTTGTTGATGAACTCAGCTGTGAATGTGGTGTCAGATGTAACAACCAGTTTGCGTTGAGCCTCATAGATGCCATCGCTCCAGCGTGCGAACTTGAAGCCTTCGTTGCCTACAGGGTTCAGAGTTGTTTTCTCACCCTCGATGAAGGTGCCTGTGCCGGCAACTGTTCCGTTCTCGCCCGAAGCGCTAACAGTGAAGATGCCCTTGTCGGCTGCGATGAACTTGGCGGTCAGGCTTACGTTCTCGCTGACGGTGAAGGTGCGGACAGCGGTGTAGCTGCCATCGCTCCAGCGTGCGAACTTGAAGCCTTCGTTGGCCACCGGAGTCAGGGTAACGCTCTCGCCGGCGGCGAAGATGCCAGTGCCCTCAACAGTGCCGTTGTCGGCAGTTGCCTCGATGGTGAAGATGCCATTGCTTTCGGCGGTGAACTGTGCGGTGAGAGCAATGTTGCCATTAACTATTACGCGACGCGGGTTCTCCATGCTTCCGTCGGTCCAGCGGAGGAACTTGTAGCCGTTGTTGCCCACAGCGTTGATTGTTGTGCTCTCGCCAGCGGCAAAGATGCCGGTGCCGGTGAATGTTCCGTTCTGGCCAGTAGCGCTCACGGTGCAGATTTCCTTATCGGTGCAGGTGGCGGTCAGAGTAACGTCTTCGCTGACGGTGAAGGTCAGGGTGGCGTTGTTGCTGCCATTGCTCCAGCGCAAGAAATTGTACCCTTCGGCAGGAACTGCAGTCAGAGTTACGCTTGTGCCCTCGACAACGATGCCGGTCTTGCCCTCGACAGTACCATTGTTGGCCGAAGCCTCAACGGTGAAGATGCCCAGGTTGCTGTCAATGAACTGAGCGGTGAGTGTGGTGTCAGATGCCACTTTCACGCGGCGCGGGTTGGCGGTCACACCATCGCTCCAGCAGAAGAACTTGAAGCCTTCGTTGCCTACAGCTTTCAGTGTTGCGGTTTCGCCGGCGAAGTAAACGCCAGTGCCCTCAACAGTACCGTTCTGGCCATTGGCGGCCACGGTGCACTCAACTTTGTCGCTGAATGTAGCGGTGAATGTGAAGTCCTCGGTAATGTTGCTGATGGTGCGCGGGTTCTCAGTTTTGCCGTCGCTCCATTCAACAAAGTGGTATCCGGCGTTCGGTATGGCTTCAAGAGTGGCGTTTGCGCCATAGTTGTAGGTTCCGCCACCAGTTACGGTACCGCCCTTGCCGGCTTTTGCAATTACATTGAATGTCAGAATCTCGAACTCAGCGGTCAGCTCAACGTCTTCAGTAACTTTGAATGCGCGCGGGTTCTCAGTGTTGCCGTCGCTCCAGCGGGTGAACTTGTAACCGGTTTTGGCGGTTGCTGTGAGTGTAATCTCAGTGTCGAACTCGAATGTGCCGCCACCTGTTACAGTACCGTTGTTGCCAGAGGCAGCCAATGTAACGTCGTAGCTAAGAATTTTGAACGTAGCAACCAGATTCAAGTCTTTGCTGATGATAACCGTGCGTTCGGCGTCAGTTACGTCGTCGCTCCATTTAACAAAGCGGTAGCCACTGTTAGCTGTTGCTCTCAAGGTAACTTTCTCACCCTGGTAGTAGGTACCAGCGCCGGTAGCTGAGCCGTTGATAGCCGACAGCTTAACCTTGTAGACCGGTTTGTCAGAGCAGATGGCGGTCAGTGTCAGATCGTTCGATACAGCAATGGTGCGCGGGTTGGCGGTGATGCCGTCGCTCCAGCGTACGAAACTGTAGCCTGCGGCAGGAGTAGCCTCGAAGGTTACATTGGTGCCGTGGTTGTAGTCGCCAAGTTTGCCGCTTGCAATAGCTGCCGAAGCAACTCCGCCCTCTGGAGTGGCGGTAATAGTACTATTCTCGGTCTCAGCCGTAACAGCGTAAACGTTGATTTCGGTGTGAGCTTCATACGAAGCGTCGCCCAGAACTTCAACGGTGCGTGTTGCAGTAGCCTGCGGGTCGTCGAGCCAGTTAACGAAGTGGTAGCCTGTTGCCGGGCGAACAGTAAGTGTGGCTTTTGAACCCCACTTGTAGGTCTTGCCGGCGCCAGCAACTGTACCGTTGTTGTCGGCGGTAGCTGTAATCAGATGCTCGTCAATTTCGAACAGTGCTGTAAGAACCATATCGCCTTTAACTCTAACCTTGCGGATAGCGGTCTCGACGCCGTCTTCCCAACCAACAAAGTGGTAATGCTCGTTGGCAATGGCCTCGAGTGTAGCCTGCGATTTGTACGGATATTCGCCTGTGCCGGTAACTGTACCGTTTTCGGCTATAGCGTCAACTGTGCAGATGTCGCCTTCGTACAGAGCAGCAAAGCGTGCGCTCTCGGTAACATTGATAGTAAGCGGATTCTCAGTCGATTCGCTGTTTCTCCATTTAACAAAGTGGTAGTACTCGGCCGGCACAGCGGTAATGGTTGCTGTTGCGTCGGTGGCATCGGGCAGGAACCACAGTGCGCCTTCGGCGTCGCGGAAGGCATAGTTCTCACCATCGATTTCGACAGTGCCCTCATACGAAGGCATTCCCTCAATCACCTTGCAACCCAGAACATACGGCAGGTAATTGCTGTAGTTGTAGTTCCAGCTGCTGTTCCAGTTGCCCGGAATCGCAGGTGCCTCGCAGTAGATAGTCGCTTTGTAGTTGTATGTAAGCATACCGTAGTCAACAAAATCCACATACCTGCGGAGTGTAATCACTTTCAGGCTGTCGCAGCTTTCGAATGCGTAGCCGTAAATTCTTGTAACACTCGACGGAATGTTCACAACTTTCAGGCTGTCGCAATTATAGAACGCATAGTTGTTGATGGTGGTAACATTTGCAGGCCATCTGAAATCTTGCAGATGGTTGCAATTGTTGAACAAATTGTTGTTTAAAGATGTCAAACCTGTGTTTTGGCTCATATCAACGGTAGTCAGTGCGTGGCAATCTTGGAATGCATTGTTGCCAATTGATGTAACCGATGCCGGAATGGTAACCTCAGCCAGGTTGCTTTTATAGAACGCATAGCTGCCAATGCTAGTCAAAGCTGCGCACTGGCTGAAATCAGCCGATATCAGGTTTTGGCAGTTGTAGAACGCATTGTCGCCAATGTATGTGAGGCCTGTGGCCAGGCTGAAATCAACTGACGTCAGAGTCTGGCAGTCGCTGAACGCGTTGCTGCTGATTACCTTCACAGTGGCCGGAATCACAACATCGCCGCCATTGCCAATATACTTGACAATGATTGTCTTCTGTGCGTCGGCATAGATGAAATCTCTGTCGATGACAGCGTTGCGTGCCGTAGCGCCCCAAGTGCTGGTGGCGGTGCCGGCAGTGCCGTTGTAGTTGATGTTCAACAAACCGCTGAATGCGTTTTCGGCAATCGAGGTAACGGTTTTCGGAACGTCGATTGAGCTAACCGGGCATCCCTGGAATGCGTAGCTGCCAATGAGCTTCGTCTTCGAGTTGATTGAGTAGCCGGTCAATTCGGTATCAGTAACCTTGCCTAAGTAGAGGTATTGGTTCTTGCTGTTGCCAAGGTAGCCTAAGCCGTTCTGCTCGGTGTACTGCAAGCTGCTGCAGTTGTTGAAAGCATAGTTGCCAATGCTCTCAACCGTTGCCGGAATGGTAAACTCAGTCATAGAGCTGTTGTCGGCAAATGCAAAATCGCCAATATGTTTGAGGTTCTTGGCATTGCTCATATCAACTGTTGGCAGTGCGTAGTTGTAGCGGAACGCATAGTTGCCAATAGTCTCCACCGATGCCGGAATGGCAACCTCGGTCAGACGGTCGCAGCTGTAGAACGCATATTCATTAATGGTCTTCAGCGTTGCCGGAAGTACAACCGATGTCATAGCGTCGCAATCGCGGAACGATTCGTAGCCAATGTTTGTGAGCTTTGTGTTGCTCAAATCAACGTTGTCCAGCTTGTAGCATTGGTGGAACGCATCTTGGCCAATAGTCTCAAGGCTTGAGAGATTGCTGAAATCAATGTTCGCCAACTGATAGTTGTATCGGAACGCATAATTGCCAATGCTCTTGAGGTTGGTGCAGTTGCTCAGGTCGGCTGTAGCAAGTCTGTCGCAGCTGTTGAACGCAGATTCGCCAATGCTCTCAAGTGTTGCCGGTAAGTAAACCTCGGTAAGATAGTCGCAGTCGTAGAACGTGTGGTTGCCTAAACTTGTAACACTGGTGTTGCACAGGTCGGCAACGGCAATCTTATCGCAGTTGCGGAACGCCTCGTTGCCAACGGTTGCCAGGCTTGTGAGGTTGCTGAAATCGGCATCCTCCCAGTTGTAGCAGTAGTAGAAGGCACGGTAGCCAACGCTTGTGAGGTTGGTTGCGTTGCTCAGGTCAAGGTTCTTCAGACTATAGCAGTTTTGGAATGCATTGTCTGCAATGGTCTCCAATGTCGAAGGAACAACAACCTCAGTCAGGTACGGGTAGTAATTATCGGCGAATGCATATCTGCCGATGCAGCTTACGCCCTCCTCAAACACTACCTTGGTAATCGAGTTGCGTTGTGCATACCACGGGTAGGCTGAAGAGCTTGTCATATCGAAGCAGTCCTTAATGGTGAGGACACCATCAACAATCTCCCATTTGTCCTTACCCCAGTTAACCTTGCGGTTGTTCGGGTTCCAAGATTCATCCCAAGTTGCGGGTCTCGAGCTCTCGTAGGTGGTGATTGCAAGGCTGCCGTTGGTGTTGCTGAACGCATAGTAGCCAATGTTCTTCACGCTTTCGGGAATTTCGATAGTTGTAAAGCTAGAGCAGTTATAGAATGCCCACGGAGCAATAATCTCGGTGTTCTCATTGATAGTGCAACCGCTGATGCCGGTTGATGTGGCTTTAACAAGAATCAGGTACGGATTCTCGTTGTTGCCAACATAGTAGGCGCCGTTCTCGGTGGTTTTAAAGTTGCTCCAGCTAATGGTGTTGCCGAAGTTTGCCACCGTCTTGACATTGCTGTTCGCTTTGGCGGCGTTCACATTGCTGTTGGTTGCAGCCATCAGAACAACATAATTGTTGTCATCGTTGCCCAAATATTTGAAGCCGTCCTCCTCGGTGTATGTCAGTTTGTTGCACTCGTAGAATGTGTTTGAGTAAACTCTTACAACCGACTCCGGAATCGATACCGACTCCAAATTCGAGCAGTAAGAGAACGCTTCACTGTTGATGTTAACAAGGCTTGTGTTGCTCATATCAGCGCTCTTCAGCTTGTCGCAGCTGTAGAATGCCCGGTCACCAATGGTGGTGAGGCTTGTGGCCTTGCTCAGGTCAACAGTTTCCAACGCGTCGCAATCGTAGAATCCGTAGTAGGGTATTGATGTTACCTTTCCAGGAATTGAGACTGTGGTCAGCGCGTCGCAATTGCGGAACGCATAGTTGTTGATGGTGGTAAGGCTTGTGGCCTTGCTCAAATCAGCGGCAGTGAGTTTGGGGTTGTACTCGAATGCGTTGCTGTAGATAGAAGTAAGGCTTGTGGCGTTGCTGAAATCAACAGTTGCCAGATTGTCGCAGTAGCTGAACGCCGAGTTGCCAATCTCGGTAACCTTTGACGGAATGGTCACGGTGGTCAGGGCGTCGCAGTTGTGGAACGCGTTGCTGCCTATCGATGTGACATTTGCCGGAATGGTAACGCTTGGCAGGCTGTAGCAGTATTGGAAAGTATAGCTGCTTATTGCTGTAATACCCGACGGAATGTTCACACTGGTCAGGCTCTCGCAGCTGTTGAACGCATAGCTGCCTATCGATGTAACCGTCTCAGGGATGGTTATCTTGGGCAGGCTTGTACACTGATTGAACGCATAGTTACCGATTGCGGTAATCTTTGCAGGCAAAGTTGCTTTGGTCAGGCTCGGGCAGGAGTAGAACAAACAGCTGCTAATGGTTGTTATGCCAGTAGCCTTGCTCATATCAACTGTTGCCAGGTTGTCGCAGTATGCGAATGCGTAGCTGCCGATTTGTGAAACCTTTGCCGGAATGGTTACCGACGTCAGGGCGTCGCAATCGCTGAACGCATTGTCGCCAATGTAAGTGACATTCTCAGGAATGACAGCGTTTGGCAGGCTTTGGCAACCGCTGAACGCGTTGTCGCCTATGTAGGTGATGGTTGCAGGCACTTTCACGTTGGTCAGGTTGTAGCACGATTCAAACATACCTGAGTTGATATCGGTCAAAGCTGTTGCCTTGCTCAAATCGGCGCTTGCCAAATTCTCGTTGTAGGCAAAAGCATAGTTGCCAATCTCGGTAACTGTTGCCGGAATGGTAACGGCCTCGATGTTGGTACTGCTGAAGGCGCTGCTGCCAATGGTTGTGAGGCTTGCAGCCTTGCTCAGGTCGAGAGTTGCCAGGCTTGAGCAGCCGTTGAAGGCTTCGTAGCCAATGGTTACAACCGATGCCGGAATGCTAACCGATGTAATGTTGGTGCAGTTGCTGAAGGCACCTTCACCAATGGTGACAGTGGTTGCAGGAATCTCAATGCTGCCGCCGTCGCCAACGTAGCCAACCAGAACGGTCATAGCGTCGTCGGCAAAGATGAAGTCGTCCTCAACATAGCCGTTGCGGCTCAGTGCGCCCCACTTCTCGGTTGCAGTGCCGGCGTTGCCGTAGTAGTTGATGTTCTTAATTTGGTAGAACGCATTGCTGCCAATGGTTTCAACCTGGTCAGGAATATCAGCATTCTTAACACCTGACAAACCGTAGAACGCCTCTTGGCCAATGGTTGTGAGGCCTGTTGCGTTGCTCAGGTCAATGTTGTCAGCATTGTAGCTGTTGTAGAACGCACGGTAGCCAACTGATGTGACAGTTGCCGGAATGGTAATGTTGGTAATGTTGTAGTAGTCGTTGTAGAACGCATACTGGCCAACAGCTGTAACATCGCTTGTGAACTCAACACCCGTGATTAAGTTGCGTGCCGGGTACCACTTGTAGCTTTGGTAATTGCTGAAGTCGTAATTCTTCTTTACGGTCATCAAGCCGTTTTCGTCGAGGCTCCAGTTGGTGCAGTCCCAGCCTGTTGGAATGTAACTCCAACTATTATAAGTGTAGTTCCAGCTGCTGTTCCAATTGCTCGGGCTCGATTCGGCCTCGCAGAAGATTATCTGAATGTTGTCGCAATAGTTGAAAATGCGGTAACCCACTGTGGTAACCGATGCCGGAATTGTAACCTGTGTAATTTGGTCGCAGTTGTAGAATGCCTCGTAGCCAATTGAGGTGAGGCTTGTTGCCTGGCTCAAATCCAAGTTGGCCATTGCGTAGCAGTTGTAGAATGCTTGCTCGCCAATGGTTTCAACCGATGCCGGAATGGTCACGTCCACTAAGTAGTTGCAGCCGTAGAACCCAAAGGGGCCAACGGTGGTAACATTGTCGGTGAACACAACGCTGGTAACTTGGTTGCGCTGGTTGTACCACGGGTAATTGCTGCTGCTGCTGAAGTTCACATCCTGCTTAACGGTGAGCACGCCGTCCTCCAAATCCCAGGCGTTGCACATCCATTTAACAGGGCGGCTGCTGCTGTTCCAGTTGTTGTTCCAGCTCACTTGGGTGGCGGCACACTCGCAGTTGATGCTGAGGTTGTCGCAACCCTTGAACACATCGGCCTGCATTGTCACAACCGACAACGGAATAGTTATCGATGTCAGGTTCTTACAATTCTCGAACGCATTTTTGAGGATGGCCGAGAATGTCCATTCGGTCTGGCTCATATCAACCGATGTGATGGCTGCGTTCTGGAACGCTTTCTCGCTGATTGTCTCAACGGTTGCCGGAATCACAATATCGGTGGCGCTGCCGCAGTAGCCCTTCAGGTTTTTCTTATTGGCGTCGGCATAGATGAATCCGTTCTCGTCAACAGTGCCGTTGTAGGTTCTTGCACCCCAAGGCGCTTGACTGGTGTAATTGCTGTTGTTGATAACGTTGGCCACGCCGCTGAAGGCGTCGCCAGCAATCGATGTAACCGATTCGGGAATGGTTGCCGAAACATTGTTGCAACGGTGGAAAGCAAGGCTGCCGATGGTCTCAACTCCTGCAGGAATCTCAACCTCGCCTGTTGCTGCAAGGTTGCCGGTCAGGTTCTTGTGTTCGGCGTCGGCATATACAAAGTCGCCGTCAACATAGCCGTTGCGCGTGATTGCGCCCCACTTCTCGGTTGCAGTGCCGGCGTTGCCGGTGTAGTTGATGTTCTTCACATAGTTGAAGGCGCTGCTTCCGATTTCTGTCACGCTTTCCGGAATATCAATCGAGCACACCAGATTATCGCATTCGTTGAACACATACTCGCCAATGGTTTTGAGTGTTGTTCCGCCGTTGTCGATGACAGCGTTGGTCAGGTAGTCGCAGTTGTAGAACGCATAACCGCCAATGCTTGTGAGGGCAGTGGCGCCGCTCAGGTCAACCGATGATAGTTTGGTGTTGTAGAACGCATACCCGCCAAGTGTTTTAAGACCAGTGGCGTTGCTGAAATCTACGTTTTCCAGCTTGCTGCATTCAATGAAAGCATAGCTGCCTATTGTTACAATACTCTCCGGGATGACAATGTCGGTCAAGTCGCAATATCTGAACGCCTCTTGGCCAATGCTTGCAAGGCTGGTGGCGTTTTCAAACTCGATGTTGGCCAGTTTGTCGCAGCTGTAGAATGCAGTGTTGCCAATGCTTGCAAGGCTTGTGGCCTGGCTCAGGTCAACAGTTGCCAGATTGTCGCAATCGCGGAACGCATTCTGGCCAATGGCCTCAACAGTTGCCGGAATGGCAACCTCGGTCAGGCCGTCGCAGTTGCGGAACGCACCATTGCCAATGTTTTTGAGGCCTGTAGCCTGGCTGAAATCAACCGATGTCAGGCCTTTGTCTTGGAAAGCATTGTTGCTAATAACGGTTACTTGTGCCGGAATCACAACCTCGGCGTTGCTGCCGGTGTATTTCACCAGGTTGGTCTTGGCAAGGTCGGCGTAAACAAAGTCGCCATCAACACAGCCGTTGCGCACAAGAGCGCCCCAGGTGCTGGTCTCAGAGCCGGCAGGGCCGTTGTAGATCAAGTTCATCACATTGCTGAACGCATTGTCGCTGATTGATGTTACCGTCGCGGGTACGTCAATCGATACTAACATTGTGTTGAGGTTTGTGAATACATTGGCTCCAACAAAGCGGGTATTGCTGTTGATGGTGTACGAATCCTGCTGGTCAACGGCTTTTGCCAAGTACAGATACTTATTGGTGCTGTTGCCATAGTAGCCAAGTCCGCCCGAAACATTCATTGCCTCGGTGCAGGGGTAGATGGCATAGCTGTTAATAGTCTCAACCGATTCGGGGATGGTTACCTTGGTCAGATTGTAGCAATTCCAGAAGGCATAGCTGCCGATGCGTTTGATAGTGGTGGCTTGTGCCAAATTAATGGCGGCCAATTTGTCGCAGTCGTAGAACGCATAGTCGTCAATGGTTTCGAGCGTTGCCGGGAATTTAACCTCGGTAAGGGCGTTGCAGTCGTAGAACGCATTTGAGGGGATTGATGTGAGTTTGGTGTTGCTCAAATCAGCCGTTTCTATTTTGTCGCAGTAGCTGAATGCCTCACTGCCAATGGTCTCAAGCGTTGCCGGGAGCTTCACCTCGTTAAGACCGTCGCAGTTGTAGAATGTGCGGTAGGCAATGCTTGTAACGTTGGTGTTGCTCAGGTCGGCGGCTGTCAGCTTGTTGCAGTTGTAGAATGCCTGTTGGCCAATGGTCTCAAGCGTTGCCGGGAATTTAGCCTCTTCAAGGGCAGCGCAATCGTAGAACGAGTAGGAGCCTAAGCTTGTAACATTGGTGCTGCTCAAGTCGGCTTTTGCCAGCTTGTCGCAGTTGTAGAATGCATAGTCGCCAATGGTCTCAAGCGTTTCCGGGAAGTTAACCTCTTCAAGGGCAGCGCAATCGTAGAACGAGTAGGAGCCTAAGCTTGTAACGTTGGTGTTGCTCAGGTCGGCTTTCGCCAGCTTGTCGCAGTTGTAGAATGCATAGTCGCCAATGTAAGCAAGGTTGGTGAGGCTGCTGAAATCAAAGCCTTCGGCATTATAGCAGTTGTAGAATGCCTGTCGGCCAATGGTCTCGATGGTCGAAGGAAGAACAACCTCGGTCAGGTTCGAATAATAGTTGTAGAACGCGTAGTATCCAACGCAGCTAACACCCTCCTCAAACACTACCTTCTTAATCTGGCTGCGTTTCTCGTACCACGGATAGGCCGAGTAGTCTGTCAGATCGAAGCAGTCGGTAATGGTGAGTGTGCCGTTTTCGTCAACGCTCCATTTGCCAACGCCCCAGTTCACCTTGCGGCCGTTGGGGTTCCAGTTCTCGTCCCATCCGGCAAGCCGCGCTGTGGCGGGTGTGTTGATTGCAAGGTTGCTGTTGGTGTTGTAGAACGCATAGTAGCCAATGCTTGTAACTGTCTCAGGAATGCTGACAGTTGTAAGGCTCGAGCAGCTCGAGAATGCGTAGGGGGCGATTACTTTGGTGTCCTCGTTCACCTCGCACTCGGTGATGCTGGTCGATGCGGCTTTTGCAAGAACCACGTACGGATTGTCGTCGTTGCCTAAGTAGTAGGCGCCGTTCTCCTCGGTTACATAGTTGGTGCAGTTGCTAAACGCGCCAATTCTCACAGCCTTGACATTGCTGTTGACCGTGCTGGCGCTCACATCGTTGCTGGTGGCTTCCATCAGAATCACATAGTTGTTCTGGTCGTTGCCCAAATATTTGAAGCCGTTCTCCTCAGTGTATTGCAGGTTGGGGCAATTGCTGAATGAGTTGGCATAGACTCTGAAATATGCATCCGGAACCATAACAGTCTCCAACTCCGTGCAATTGGCGAATGCGTTGTCGCTGATTGATATGAGGCTTGTGGCATTGCTCAAATCAACACTCTTCAGTTTGTATTCAGAGTTGAAGGCGTACGCGTAGATGTATTGGAGTTTTGAACCCTCGCTGCAGTCAACACTCTCCAATTTGTCGCACTCGTAGAAAGCATAGTCGTTAATGCTTATAACCGATGCCGGAATGGTTACCGATCTCAGGTTGTTGCAGTCGTAGAACGCGCGATCACGGATGCTTGTGAGGCTTGTGGCCTGGCTCAGGTCGATGGTCGACAAGCTGTCGCAACTTTGTACCATATATTGTCCCAGCGAGGTGACTTTGGCCGGAATGGCTAATGTCCTCAGGCTGTCGCAGTCGCGGAAGGCATAGTCGCCAATGGTAGTCAGGCTTGCTGCCTGGCTCATATCAACGGTAGCCAGCTTATGGCAGTTCTGGAAAGCTCTTTGACTAATCTGAGTAACTTTCTCGGGAATTACTATCGCCTCCAGACTATTGCAGTATTGGAATGCGTAGCTGCCAATAGTTGTCAGGGCTGCGGCTTGGCTCAAATCAACAGTAGCCAGTTTGTCGCAGCTGTCGAATGCGTCGCTGCCAATCGAAGTTACTTTCGCCGGAATGGCTATCGCTTTCAGGCTGTCGCAGTTGTAGAAAGCATAGTCGCCAATGGTAGTCAGGCTTTCGGCCTGGTTCATATCAACGTTTGCCAGCTTCTGGCAGTCGTAGAATGCATTGGAGCCAATTGATGTAACATTCTCTGGGATGGCTACCGATGTCAGGCTGTCGCAGTTGTAGAAAGCATTGCTGTTTATGGCAGTGATTTGCTCGGGTAGGCTCACATTGGCCAATGCGTAGCAATTTTTGAACAGATTTGAGCTGATGTAGTTCAAACCTGTTGCCTGGCTCAAATCGGCGCTTGCCAAACGGTCGCAGCTTTCGAAAGCGTTGTTGCTAATATCGCTAACCGTTGCCGGAATGGTTACGGCTGTCAGATAGTCGCAGTCATAGAACGCAGACTCGCCAATCTTAGTGAGCGATGCTGGCAGGTTTACAATCTTCAACGAGTCGCAGTTCCGGAAGGCGTAGCTGCCGATGGCAACAACTTTTGCCGGAATGGTAACGTTGCCGCCATTGCCAATGTAGCCGGCCACAATGGTCTTGGCCTCGTCTTTATAGATGAAGTCGCCATCAGTGATGCCGTTGCGGCACAGCGCGCCCCAAGTGTCGGTCTCGGAGCCGGCATAGCCGTAGTAGTTGATATTCTTTACACGCAAGAACGCGTTGCTGCCTATTGTAGCCACACCGTCGGGAACATCAAGCGATACAATGTTGTAGTCGTATTCGAATGCGTTCTGGCCAATTGAGATGAGGCTTGTGGCCGGGCTCAGGTCGGCGTCGGTCAGATTGCTGCAGCTGGAGAACGCATAGCTACCAATGGTTGTGAGGGCAGTGGCGTTGCTAAAGTCAACGGTTTCCAAATTGTCGCAGTTGCCGAATGCCTGGTAGCCGATGCTCTCAATGGTCGATGGTATTGCAAACTCGGTCAGATAGTCGTAATCGTAGAATGCTTGGTAACCAATAGAGGTAACATTGCTTGTGAACTCAATGCTCTTGATCAGGTTGCGCACGCCAGACCACTTGTAGTCGATGTTGTTGTTGAACGAGTATTCCTTCTTCACGGTGAGCACCGAGTCGGCACTCAGCTCCCAGTTGGTGTAGTCCCAGCCTGTTGGTTTCCAATCGTTCCAAGCATAGCTCAGGCTAATTCCGTTGCTCGATTCAGCCTCGCATAATATTGCTTGAAGTTTGTCGCAGGAGTTGAACGCATAGTATCCATAAGATGTAACCCCTGCAGGAATGACAACTCTTGTGATATTGTCGCAGTTCTGGAATGCATATTGGCCAAAGGATTTGAGGCTTGTTGCCTGGCTGAGATCCAAATCGGCCATAGCAAAGCAGTCGGCGAATGCATATTCGCCAATGGTTTCAACTGTTGCCGGGATGGTTGCCGCCGCCAATTTGTCGCTGCTGTAGAACGCATAGTAGCCAATAGTTGTCAGGCCGGTGGTCTGGCTGAAGTCAACACTGCTCAGGTTGTCACAGTCGCGGAAGGCATAGTTGCCAACGGTGGTAACACCGTTTGTGAACACAACGCTGGTAATTTGGCTGCGCAGGCCGCTCCACGGATAATTGCTGCCGCTGTTGTAGGTTATATCCTCGTAAACGGTGAGCACGCCGTCGGTCAAATCCCAAGCGTTGCAAAGCCATTTCATCGGGCGGTTGCTACTGCTCCACGAGCTGCCCAAACTGATTGAACCTGAGGCACCTTCAAAATTAAAGCTGATGTTGTTGCACTCATTGAATGCATACGAGCCAATAGAGATGACTGATGCCGGAATGGTTATCGAGGTCAGGTTGTTGCAGTTGTAGAATGTATAGCTGCCAATTGATTCAAGGCCGGTGGCTTGGCTCAGGTCAATAGCTGTGATGTTTGAGCCACGGAACACATTGTCGCCAATGCTTGTAACCGTGCTTGGAATCACAATGCTTGTGGCGTTGCCGATGTAGCCGGTCAGTTGTGTCTTATCCTCGTCGGCATATACAAAGCCGTCGCTGTCGGTTGTGGCGTTATAGTTGATTGCACCCCACGGGTTGCCGCTGGTGAAATCGCTGTTGTTGGTAACAAGTGCCACACCATTGAAGGCGCTGGCGCTAATTGAGGTTAACGCGTTATCTGCCGGAATGGTAACCGTCAGATTGCGGCAACGGTCGAAGGCATTGTTACCGATGGTTTCAACAGTGGCCGGAATCTCAACTGTGCCTTGTTTGGCAAGGCAACCGGTCAGTTGTGTCTTACCCTCGTCGGCATATACAAAGTTGCCGTCGATGTATCCGTTGCGCGTCAAGGCGCCCCAGGTGCTGCTTGCGTTGCCGTAAGTGCCGTTGTACGCAATATTCTTAATGCCTGAGAAAGCATCATCGTAAATGCTTGTAACCCCATCGGGAACAGTAAGCGAGCAAACTAAATTGTCGCACTCACTGAACGAATATTCGCCAATGGTTTTCAAGGCAGTGGCGCCGCTAAAGTCGAGCGATGTCATATTTCTGCAGCCTTGGAACGCGAATCCTCTGATGATTGTGAGGCTTGTGGCGTTGTTCAGGTTAACATCGGCCAGGCTGACGCAATAGCGGAACGCATAGCTGTCGATGTTTTCGAGGGCAGTGGCGTTGCTAAAGTCAACGCTTGCCAATTTCTGGCAATTACCGAACGAGTAGTAGCCGATGGTTTTAAGCGATGCCGGAACAACTATTCCTTCCAGCTTTTTGCAGTTATAGAACGCCTGGTTGCCAATGGTAGTGAGGCTTGATGCTCCGCTAAAGTCAGCAGTTGCCAGATTTTCGCAATTATAAAACGCATATTCGCCAATGGTTACAACTGATTCGGGTATGGTTATCTCAGTCATAGAAGTGCATCCGCGGAACGTCTCGGAGCTAATGGCAGTGAGGTTTGATGCTTCGCTAAGGTCAACAGTTGCCAGATTGTTGCAGTCGTAGAACGCTTGGCTACCAATGGTTTCAACTGATGCCGGAATTGTGACAGAAGCTATTTTATCGCAGTCGTAGAACGCTCCGTTGCCAATGGTTGTGAGGCTTGCGCAATTGCTCAAGTCGGCGGTGGCCAAATTGTAGCAGTTGTAGAATGCATAGTCGCCAATAGTTTCAACCGATGCCGGGAAGGTTACACCAGTCAGGTTTGAGCAGTAGGCGAATGCATAGTTGCCAATGGTGGTGAGTCCGGTAGCCTTGCTCAGGTCGACTGTTTTCAGGTTGCCGTTGCTTTGGAACGCATAGTTTGCTATTTCTGTTACTTGTGCGGGAATTTCAACATCGCTGCCTTCGCCAACATATTTTACAATAATGGTCTTTTCCTGGTTGCCGTAAACAAAGTCGCCGTCAATCACGCCGTTGCGGGCCATTGCGCCCCATTTGTCGGTTGCTGAGCCGGCGCTGCCGTTGTACAGAAGGTTTTTAACACCGTTTGCAAAGGCACTGCTGCCAATCGAGGTAACCGATGCGGGAACGGTAAGCTCAACCAGCTTGCCGCAATAGTTGAAAGCTTCTCCGTTAATGGTTTCAAGACCGTCGGGGAGTGTTACTTCAGCCAGATTGTCGCAGCTGTAGAAAGCCTGAGTGCTAATGGTTTTGAAGGCAGTGGCGTCGCTTAGGTCAATGGCTTCAATCTTATCGCAGTCGAAGAAAGTCTGGTATCCAATGGTTGTCAAGGCCGCGGCGTTGCTAAAGTCAACGCTTGCCAGATTAGAGCAGCTGTAGAACGCATCTTGTCCTATGGTTTCAACCGCCGCCGGAATTGTGACAGAAGTTATCTTATCGCAGTTGTAGAACGAATAAGAGCCAATGGTTGTGAGGGCATCGGCGTTGCTAAAGTCAACAGTTGCCAGATTGGAGCAGTCGTAGAACGCATATTGACCTATGGTTTCAACTGTTGCCGGAATTGTGACAGAAGTTATCTTATCGCAGTCATAGAACGCATAAGAGCCAATGGTTGTGAGGGCATCGGCGTTGCTAAAGTCAACAGTTGCCAGATCGTTGCAGCTGTAGAACGCATAAGAGCCAATGGTTTCAACTGTTGCCGGAATTGTGACAGAAGTTATCTTATCACAGTCGTAGAACGCATAGTTGCCAATGGTTGTGAGGCCGGTGGCATTGCTAAAGTCAACTGCTGTCAGCACGTCGTTGTTGCGGAATGCATCTGCTGCAATTTCTGTTACAGTGGCAGGAATCTCAACTGAGGCGTCGCTGCCAGAGTATTTCTTAAGAATGGTTTTTGCTTGGTTGCCGTAAATATAGTCGCCGTCAATTACACCGTTGCGCACCATTGCGCCCCAGGTGTCGGTTTCAGAACCGGCGTTGCCAGTGTAAAGAAGGTTTTTAGTGTTTGCAAAAGCGTTGCTGCCAATTGAGGTAACCGATTCGGGAACGGAAATCTCAGTCAATTTGAGGCAGTAGTAGAATGCTTCACTGCCAATGGTTTCAAGACCGTCGGGAAGTGTTACTTCTGCAAGGTTTTCGCAGTTGGCGAACGCTTGATAGTCAATGGTTTTGAGGGCGGTGGCGCCGCTTAGGTCAATGGCTTCAATCTTGTCGCAGTTGTGGAACGCTCTGGAGCCAATGGTTGTTAAGGCCGAGGCGCTGCTAAAGTCAATAGTTTCCAAATTGTCGCAGCCGTTGAACGCATATTCGTCAATAGTTGTGAGGCCGGTGGCGTTGCTAAAGTCAACTGCTGTCAAGTTGTCGTTGTTGTCGAACGCATTTCCGGCAATTTCAGTTACAGTGGCAGGAATCGCAACAGTGGCGGCGCTGCCAGCGTATTTTTTAAGGATGGTCTTGGCTTGGTCGCCGTAGATAAAGTCGCCGTCAAGCACACCGTTGCGCACCATTGCGCCCCATTTGTCGGTTGCCGAGCCGGCGCTGCCATTGTAAACAAGGTTTGAAACACCGTTTGCAAAAGCGTTGGTGCCAATTGAGGTAACGTTGTCAGGCAATGATATTTCTGCCAGATTGCTGCACCCGTAGAACGCCTGGTTGCCAATTGTTGTGAGGTTTGTGGCCGCGGTAAAGTCAACATCGGTAAGAGAGCTGTACTTAAACGCGTTGGCTTTAATGGTAACAACCGTCGATGGTATGGCTGCTGTGGTGCCAGTGCCAATGTAACCTCTCAAGATGGTCTTTTCTTCGTCATCGTAAGCAAAATTACCATCGTTCGGGTAATCCGCCTCTACTACAGTGACATTCAAGTCAAATCCGGAGCTATAAACAGAACCGTCGGATGTAAACTTGATTGTTAATTGTCTGTCGCTGCTCGCGAAATCAAATGACGAGTTAGTGCCGCTTTCTTTAGTGAGTTGCGTGCCCGTTAGGTCACCATCGTACACGTACACAAAGTCGTAATTACCTTCGGTGTTTATCGAGCCGCTCAGTTCTAATGTTGCTGATGCTGGGGCTATAAACACTATGCTGCCATTGCAATTGGCACCATAGTTGCTTTTGGGGCCACCGTGGTCGTACACCTTTATCGTGTAGCCGTAGGCTTCCTCTGTAAGGTTAACTTCAGCGTTGCCGTTACTTGGTACCAGCACGTATGGGTTACCTTCCCCGTCGGTTTGTATCTCCATCTGTGCTTGGGCATAAGCCACCCCAAACACGAGACACAACAGAATAGATAATAATCTCTTCATTTTTAAACGTTTTTGGTTTGTAAATTTTTGTTAATTAATTTTTCAGATAATCTAAAATTCGGTTCTCGGTGGGAGTGGGGCGCTTTTGAGGTTGAACATTTGGTTTTGAGTGTTGCGCCTTAGCTTTGATGCCAAACGCCCAACATCTGCAACCTAATGCACATTCTTGAGCAATGTCCCTGTCAACTCCCTGATTTTCAAGGCGGGTCGGTGTTTCCCGCAACTGCGGCAGGGCCGCACCGCTCATAGATGGCAGTCTTTTTCATGCGTAAGGGTTTTAAAATCAATAATATAATAACTATTCATAACATGGATTGCCGGCTAATTGCCGGTGCAAAAAGTGGCCACAAACACGCAGGCATGCGGGCTACTTTTTTTCGAGTGCATTTTACAAAAAAATCGTTCACGCAACCGGTTAAAGTAATAAACTGTAACGTTGAAAACTTATACCTTGTATGTCGCTATAATACAATCAATTATAATATAATATCAACAAATGTTAATAACTTTGTTAACAATTGTTGGCTGTTTTGCGGCGATAAAATCGCATTTTTTATACGCAAATGTGTAAAAAATGAGTGCGAGAACCACAAAATCCATGTGTCTCGCCGCACATGTTTACAGGTGGCTGCTCGTGGGTGGCTGTTTATTTGCCGATGCAGAAGTGGCTGAAGATATTCCCCAAGACCTCGTCGGGAGTGATTTCCGAGCCAAGAATTGATCCTAGATTGTCGATAACATCGTGAATGTCAATGGCCAGAAGGTCGGTTTCGGTGTTGTTGCGCAGCTTGTCGGAGGCGCGGCCCAAAGCCTCGCGGGCGAGCAGAAGAGCGTTGTAGTGGCGGGCGTTGGTAATAATCACATCGTCGGTGTTCTGCTGGCGCATTTTACTGGTTAGCAGAGCAATAAGGCTGTCGATATTTCCGTTTTTGGCTGAAATAGATACCTGCCCAAGCAGTTTCGGGCTGCTAATTGCCGGCTGATTGGCGCTGTGGATGTCGCACTTGTTCAGCACCACAATCAGTGAGGCGTCGTCGGCCATTCGGGCTTCAATCTCGCCAAGCGAAGCGGTGATTTTCGCGGCCGAGTCGGCGGCATCGAACATCGCAATCACAATGGCGGCGCGGCTAATCTTCTCAAAGGTCTTCTCAATGCCCAGATTCTCAATGGTGTCGGTCGTCTGGCGGATGCCGGCGGTGTCGATGAACCGGTAGGTTACGCCGTCGATGTTGATGGTGTCCTCAATGGCGTCGCGGGTGGTGCCGGCAATGTCGCTCACAATGGCGCGGTCTTCCTTCAGAATGGCGTTCAGCAGAGTGGATTTTCCCACATTCGGCTCACCGATAATGGCCACCGGCACACCGTTTTTGATAGCGTTGCCCAGTGTAAACGATTTAATGAGCCGGTCGATTTCCACACCTATATTATATAGAAGGGCGCGCAGTTGCGAGCGGTCGGCAAACTCAACGTCCTCCTCGCTGAAGTCGAGTTCAAGTTCAACCAGCGATATGGTTTTCAGCAGCTCGTCGCGAAGGTGCGCCAGTTCGGTCGATATGCCGCCGCGCATCTGGTTCAGCGCCACCCGGTGCGAAGCGGCGCCGGTCGAGGCAATCAGGTCGGCCACGGCTTCGGCCTGCGACAGGTCCATTTTGCCGTTCAGAAAGGCGCGTTGGGTGAACTCGCCCGGGGCGGCCATTCGAGCGCCGTTGGCAATGAGCGTTTGCAGAATCTGCTGTTGGATGTAGGTTGAGCCGTGGCAGCCAATCTCAACAATGTCGTCGCCGGTGTAGGAGTGGGGGGCGCGGAAAACGGTCAGCAGCACCTCGTCGATGGGCGCGCCGTTGTTGCTGATGGTTCCGAGCACGGCGGTGTGCGACGGTTGGCTGTCGATGTCGAAATTGTGCCGCCGCGCACTGAAAACTTTTTTTGCTATGGCCGTAGCCTGCGGCCCGCTAAGCCTTACAATTGCTATGGCGCCGTTGCCCGCGGCTGTCGATATGGCACATATGGTGTCGGAAAAATCCATCAGTTCAAATTTTCGGCAAAGATAGCATTTTGCAGAATTTTTGTGTTTGTGTCAGCGTCGCAATGTAGTGACGCGCCGTGGCACGTCCGTCCGTCAGCGTTTGTGTCAGTGTTCAGTGTCATCGTTTCATTTTTCCCCTATATTTGTTTCCCAAAACAAAAGACAATGATTTCACAAATACCATTTATAAAGAACACCGACAGCGGAAATTTCTTCCTTTTGGCCGGTCCGTGCGTTGTTGAGGGCGAGGAGATGCTCTATCAGACAGCTGAAACCATCAAGCAAGTTACTGACAAACTGAAGATTCCATTTGTTTTCAAGGCTTCGTACCGCAAGGCCAACCGCAGCCGCATCGACAGTTTCACCGGCATTGGCGACCGTCAGGCGCTGGAGTTGCTGGCCCGTGTCCGCACCGATTTGCAGGTGCCGGTTGTCACCGATATCCACTCAGCCGACGAAGCCGCAATGGCTGCCGAATATGTTGATATTCTGCAAATTCCGGCATTTCTTTGTCGTCAGACCGATTTGCTCGAAGCCGCAGCCAAAACCGGCAAGGTGGTGAATATCAAGAAGGGGCAGTTCCTTTCGCCCGAGTCGATGCGTTTTGCTGCGCAGAAGGTTGTCGACAGCGGCAATCCACGCGTTATGCTCACCGATCGCGGCACAATGTTCGGTTACGGTGATTTGATTATCGATTACCGCGGAATTCCCACAATGCAGGCGTTCGGCTACCCCGTGGTGCTCGACATCACCCACTCGCTGCAGCAGCCCAACCAGTCATCGGGCGTAACTGGCGGCCGTCCCGAATTGATTGAGACTGTTGCCAAAGCCGGCATCGCCGTCGGCGTCGATGGTATCTTCCTTGAGACGCATCCAAATCCCGCTGTGGCCAAATCGGATGGCGCCAATATGCTCAAGTTGGAATATCTTGAGGCGCTGCTGACCAAACTGGTGGCTATCCGCAAGGTTGTGATGTAGCAATCCGGTTGGAGGGGAACACACATATTATATATGTGTCGGAGCATTCAAAATGACTTTTTGTGCGAGTGGAACGCCTTCGCCTTTTGCCTGTTTTGTGCAAAAAATCCGTTGCTCATCGCTTAATGTTCCCTTAATGATTCCTTAATGATTCCTTAATGATGACTATAGGATGAGCATTCCCGCGTCAGTTTTCCATATCGCTTTATGGCGTTTTAATCCGATGTTTACCCAAAACGCGCCGTCGTCCGCGCTTTCAACCGGTCCGAAAGCACCGTTTTTTGCCCCGCGGAAGCCGTTTTTGCCGTATCCAGTCCTATGTTTTTGCGCTATTTGCGATTGATTTCCAATTCGTTCTCACGACCATTAAAAAAACTTCAAAAAACTTTCATTTTTCTCTTGCGTGAAACGAAAAACCCTCTACTTTTGCACCCGCTTTCGAGAGAGAGTG
>CAMHPA010000015.1 GCA_946186925.1 uncultured Bacteroidota bacterium
ACTTACCGGCTATAGAAATACATATTCAGCGGAACACCGGGCCAACCGTATTAATTATGCATTCCATAGTCTACTCCGATGCCTCAAAAAAACGGAAACAATTAATGGTAAACATTCTTGGCATAGGCTCATACCTATACGATTCGGCTTTCGGCTAAGCTTTTATGTGAGCTTTGCCCCGGATAATCTTATTAATATGGAAGAGTCATGATTTCGGAGCCATCCTTGCCTAAGCACAAAAAGGTATCGGGAACTCAGTTCATGAGAGCGCAGAAAGTCTTTATTCTCCTTCAGAAAAAACAAAAGGCACCAAGCAATTTTCATATACCTGATGCCTTTTCTTGTATGTACGCTTGTCTTTTTTCAGAAATACTTCACCGTCTGCACTTTGCCCGACTCAATGCTTACAATGTCCGACAGAATGTTGTTGGCCATACGGCTCGCGCCCAGGCGGAACATACGGTTGTTGAGCCATTCGTCGCCCAGAGTGGCCTCAACAATGGCCATATAGAGCAGCGCGTCCTCTGAGACGGTCATTCCGCCAGCGGGTTTGATGCCCACTTTGCGGCCAGTTTTTGCGGCGTAGGCTTTGATGGCCTCACACATCACGCTGATGGCCTCGGGCGTGGCGGCGGGCTCAAGTTTGCCTGTCGATGTCTTGATGAAATCGGCGCCAGCCTCCATTGCCACAATGCTTGCGTTCCAGATGTCCTCAACCGAGCGCAGAACGCCAGTTTCCAGTATCACCTTCAGATGCGCCTTGCCCACGGCCTTGCGGATGGCGCAAATCTCGTCGAAAACGGTCTGCACATCGCCAGCGAGCCAAGCGCCCTGCGAGATTACAATGTCGATGTCGGTGGCACCAGCCTCAACGGCCATACGGCACTCCAACTCCTTCACCTCGATGAACGACTGCGATGCAGGGAAGCACGCAGCAACCGAAGCCACGCCAACGCCCTCGCATTTGAGCGTGGTGGCCACTGTCTTCACCAGCGACGGATAGACGCAGATGGCGGCCACGTTGGGCAGGTCGGGGAAGTTGCTCTTGAAGTTGTTCACGTTTTCGGCGAAACGGGCGCCTTTGGCCTGTGTGTCAACCGAGTTGAGAGTTGTTAAATCGATAAGACTGAGAGCCAGTTTCAGGTGCTCAACATCGAACAGTTGGCGGGCACGAGTTTTGGCATCGAACACTTTCTGCTCAATGTCGGCCGCTGTGAATGGCATTGGAATGGATATCATAGTTGTAGGTTTTAAGTTTTAAGTTCTAAGTTCTAAGTTTTTGAAGTTTTAAGTTGAAACGCTTCGCTGTTTAACAGGTTTAAAGATAAGTGTATTCAGCGTTCCGCATCTGCATAATTTTCAATCCTTCAATTTAATTTTCAATATCACATTGGCCGCATCGCGTTCCTCGGGTTCAAGACCTTTGATATACTCCGCGTTACGCTCCAGACAGGCGTGGTACTCGGCTTGCGTTTGTTTCAGGCGGGCGTCCAAAAGGTCATCGTGGCCTTCCAAAATCTCCGCCATTCGGCTGTTTTTGCAAACCGAATAGATGTATTTACCGTCGGTCAACATAATTGTCCCTTTTCTGAAGAAATCAATCACAAGGTCTGACGTGCCTTGATTCTGCTTGCCATAATCGACTGATACAATGCCACTTGTATACTTATCAAGTAAACTTGCATAGCGTTTTTGGTCGAGGTTGTATGAAAAATGGATAAACCTGCCCGACTCAGCCAAATCACCGAACAAGCCGTCGTATTCAAACATCTTGTCCGACTCTTTGGTCGCGATTTCTGGCGTCAGCGGGTTAGGCATCACAAACTCGATGCATTGTGCGCTGTCGCCCAAGAGCGAGTATAGGTGATTGTCGCAGCAGTAGAAGAAACGGACGGTGTCGCCGATGGAATAGAACGGCGCTGTGGCCGACGTTCCAACATACATACGGAATGGGGGCGTGCTAAAATGCTCCGATATTGTATTGAACGACTTATCGGTCACCAATAGGGATTTGACATCTCCCGGATGTTGAGGCGAGATGAGTGCAAAGCCGCCGCTTGCCAACGGACGTATTTCGTAACCGAAAAAGCCCTCTTCAAATTCGTGGATTTTTCCCAAGAAATTGCAATCCTTGTCGTAAGCCAAAACTTTGTACCACGAACCTTGCAAACAGATTGTGTCGCCAATGCAAAACATTGTGTTATACATTGTTATCTCGCCTGGACCGTTGCCTTTGATTGTCCGCGCCGACACTCTATCACCCGTCTGTTTGTCGAAACAAATCAAACGGATCTGACTGTATTCCAGCACATAGAAATAGTTGTCACCGACGGCCATTTCGGGGAATTGGACTAACGACCAGTCGTCGTCCATTTGCAGGTTCATCACTGAGATTGACTCCACATTGTTGGCAAAAGCCTCTGCGTCAACTGTTCCTGGGAGTTCCACACGGTCTTTGCTGTTGCAGGCCATCATTGTGGCGCAGATGGCGGTAATGGTTAAAAGTTTGTGGTTCATTTTGTTGTGGTATTAAATTGTTTTCGTTAGCGCCTTAATGTGCGGATTTTTTAGAAATTTTTATTCAAAAACCATTATAAAATTTTAATAATCAATTTTTTATAAATTTTGTTTCAAATTTTCTTTCAATTTCCCGCGAAGCGGCATCCTTTCATATATGAGACGGTGCACGCACCGTCTCTACCGCAACTGCGTATCAATTCGTTTCCAAAATACGGAAAATCTCGTCGAGTTTCGGTGTCAGGATGATTTCGGTGCGGCGGTTTTTGGCGCGGGCCTCGGCGGTTTTGGCAGGATCGATTGGCGCGTACTGCGAACGGCCTGCAGCCGACACACGCTTGGGGTTGATTTTGCCGTCGGCAATTAGCAACTTGACGATGGCTGTGGCGCGCTTGGCGCTCAAATCCCAGTTGTCCTGAATGTCGCCAGTGCCTTTCATCGGCACGTCGTCGGTGTGGCCTTCAATCAGGATGTTCACATCGGTGTTGTTGGCCAGAACGCCTGCAATCTGCTTGATGGCCGACTGTCCTTTGGGGTCAACGTCCCACTTGCCCGACTTGAAGAGCAGTTTCTCGTCCATAGTCACATAAACCTTGCCGTTGCGCTGCTCCACGGTCAGCCCCTTGTCCTCGAAACCGAGCAGAGCCTGACTGATTTTATGCTTCAGCGCGCGAACCGATGAGTCTTTCTGATTCAGAATATTCTCCAACTCCTGCACGCGGCGGTTCTTCTCGGCCAACTCGCGGCGTTGGGCGTTAAGGTTCGAGTCGAGAGCCACCAGAATGGCGTCGCGCTCTTCGAGTTCCTGCTGCTTGGCTTTCAGGTCGCGCTCCTTCTCAAGCAAATCCTGTTTCGACACCTGAAGGTCGGCCATCAGTTGGCGAAGTTCGGCCTCGTTGTTTGTGGTCTGCTTGTCGGTCTCGTCGCTCAAGTCGTCGTACATTGTTTTGAACACCTTGTATTGCTTTTTGTAGAACTGCGCCGAGTCGCGGATGGTGGTTTTGGTTGTAGCCTCCTTCTCGAGTTTCTTGTTGAGTTCCTCAACCTTTGCCTCAAGTTCGGTGGTTTGCACGGTCAGGTCCTCGTTCAGGCTTTTGATTGAGTCGCGCTCGTTGCAGATGGCCACGTTCTTCTCCTTCAACTCCTGAAACTGTTTCGACGGCACGCACGCTGTGAGTCCTGCAAGTGCTGTAGCCATCACTATTTTGCTAAATTTCGACATAGATATGTTTGATAATTAAACGGTTCGGCCAAGCGGTCGAATCCAACCATAAAAATAAAGCGGCGGGAAAGCGCTTTTCGCTCCCGCCGCAGAATTTATCAACCGATGGTTGTTTACGAGATTTTCTTTGTTTACTCCACAAACTTCATCTCACTAATCAGGTTCTGCGCATCAAAGTATTTGTCGAGAATGAGCAGCACGTAGCGGATATCAACGGCAATGCACTTTTGCAGTTCGGGCTCAAAGGCGATGTCGCCGCTCATAGCTTCCCAGTTGCCGTCGAAGGCAAGGCCGATGAGCTCGCCGCGGGCGTTCATCACAGGGCTGCCAGAGTTGCCGCCGGTAATATCGTTGTTGGTTGTGAAGCAGACGTTCAGCGAGCCGTCGGGGTTGCCATAGCGGCCGTAATCCTTCTTCTGCCAAATCTCTTTGAGTTTGGCCGGCACGTTGAACTCGCGTACTGTCGGGTCCTCTTTTTCCATCACGCCGTCGAGCGTGGTCTTGTAATCATAGGTAACGGCGTCGGCGGGGTGGTATCCGGCCACTGTGCCGTAAGTCAGACGCATAGTGCTGTTGGCGTCGGGGCTGAAGAGTTTGTCGGGATACATCTCCATCAGTCCGGCCACAAAGAGGCGCATTCCCTCGGCCAGTTTGTCGCCGCCATCAACGCATTGGTAGTAAAGCTGCGAGTAGAGGTCGTAGCTGCTGCCGCCAGCCACAAGCAACGGGTCGGCACTGATGGCTTTTGTGGTGGGTTTGGCGGCAAGAGCATCGAATTTGGCCCTGTCGCAGAACGCCGATTTGGCAAACGCATTATCGACAAATTTATCAATATTACCCTTGTATTTACCTAATACTGTTTTGGTTATGTATTCGGGATAGAATTCCGGCTCAACATTTTTAATGAACAGCCGAATCATCTCTTTCGTTGTTGCGCGATCAACCTCGCGGTTGTAGTCTTTGAAGAACTCGTCGGCACGCTCGCGCAGAGCCTCGCGGGCTTTCTGAATCTCCTCAGGGTCGGTTTTGGGGTCGGCCAGCTTGTTCAAATTCGACTCGCAACGCTTTGCAAAATAAGCCGATTCCATTCCATACAGCTGGCTTTCAACAATATAAGTGATAGCCTTATCGTATGCCGCATTCTGAATCACACCGTCTTCAATCAAGTCCAGAGCTTTGCCGTACTTTGCTTTGCGCGACTCGTCGGCAGCCACCCATTTGGTGAAAGCCGCCTCCTGCTCACGCTTCTTATCAACAACGTGGAGCCGCTTCAGACCGCGGTTCTGGCCGATTGAGTATTTCCAGTAGTTCGACGACCGTGCGAATTTCGAGGCATACTGAATTCTGATTTTCGGGTCCTCGTTCATAAAACTCTCCCACACGTCCTGCTTGGCGCCGCGCACAAAGGCACGCACGTCGTTGGTGGCGGTCATCTCGTTCTCGGTCTCCCACGACGAGAAGAACCGGTCGGTTGAGCCGGGATAGCCCATCACAAAGGCAAAATCGTTCTCCTTGTATCCGTCGAGCGAGATGGGCAGGAAATGCTTCGGTTTGTAGGGCACGTTCTCCTCCGAATATTCGGCCGGAGTGCCGTCAGGAGCGCAGTAAACGCGGAACATCGAGAAATCGCCCGTATGACGCGGCCACATCCAGTTGTCGGTGTCGGCTCCGTATTTGCCAACCGACTCAGGCGGAGCGGCCACCAGTCGTACATCGTTATAAACCTCATACACAAACAGATAGTACTGATTACCAAAGTAGAAACTTTCCACCTCGGCCGTATAGAGCGAGTCCTTTTGAGCCTCATCAATAATCAGTTGGCTGAGCGAATCGACAACAATGTCGCGCTGCTCCTCGTTGGAGCCCTCGGCAATCTGGCTTACAATGCGCTCCGTCACATCCACGACGCGCACCAGCACCCACGCCGACTTTCCGGGATTGGCCAGCTCCTCGTCTTTGCTTCTGGCCACGAAACCATTGGTGAGCAGGTCGTTCTCAATGGTGCTGTGGCTCTGAATCTCGCCGTAGCCGCAGTGGTGGTTGGTCATCAGCAGGCCCTCGGCCGACACAAACGAGGCCGTGCAGCTTCCGCCGTCCAATGCCACAATGGCGTCTTTCACGCAGGCGCTGTTGATGTTGTAGATGTCATCGGCCGTGAGCTGGAACCCGAGTTCGGTCATTGTGGCCATATTTTTCTCAAGAAGAATCGGCAGCCACATTCCCTCGTCGGCGCGCGACACGAACGGGCTTGCCATCAGTGCTGAAACCAGCAGTAATGATATTTTTCGCATTTTTTTAGTGGTATTATTGTTTATTATAAAAACTCGCCAAAGGTATTATTGGCGGCGAAAAAATGTATAATTATTCATAAAAATATTTTTCCCGATAGCCGCAAAGCGTTGTTTTTCGCATAAGCTGTATCGGGAAAATGTTGATTTAAAGCAATTTCTATTTTTTCTTAACCTCAACCTTGCGCGTGGCGGCAAGATTGCTGTTGCGGTAGTCGATGGCGGCCATCACATTGTCGGCAAGGGTGTGGAAGTAGCCGCCCACAATGCTTGTGCTGTCGAGCGCCGCCGGCTGACCGTTGTCGCCGCCTTCGCGAACACTCTGCACAATTGGTATCTGGCCAAGAAAGTTCACACCCTCGGTCTCGGCCAGCCGCTTGCAACCGCCGTTGCCAAAGATGAAATATTTGTTTTCGGGCAGTTCGGCAGGTGTGAACCACGCCATATTCTCAACCAGGCCCAATACCGGCACGCCAACTTTCTCGTTGCGGAACATATTCATCCCCTTCAGGGCATCGGCCAGAGCCACATCCTGCGGCGTGCTGACAATGATTGCGCCCGTTACGGCAAGCATTTGAATGATGGCCAGATGAATGTCGCCTGTTCCGGGAGGCATATCGATGAGCAGATAGTCGAGGTCGCCCCAGGCACCCTCCATAATCATCTGCTTGAGGGCGCTGGTGGCCATCGGGCCGCGCCATACAAGAGCGTCTTTGGCATTCACAAAAAAGCCGATGGAGAGCAGCTTGACACCATATTTCTCAACCGGCACAATCAGCTTCTCGTCGTTGGCCATCGGGCGTGCGTCGGGCAGGTCGAACATAAGCGGAATCGATGGTCCGTAAATGTCGGCGTCCACAAGGCCCACTTTGGCGCCCTTCTGCGCAAGCGCAACAGCCAGATTGACGGCCACGGTGGATTTACCCACGCCGCCTTTGCCTGAGGCCACAGCAATAATGTTCTTAACATCGCGCAGGCCGTTCGGCTCGTCGTCCTCGGTTTCGGGTTTCGACTGCACCTTGATGTTGCCGCGCACGCTGATGCCGCTGATGGCAGCCTCAAGCGCCTCGACGCAGTTCTGTTTGAGCAGGGCGATGTTGGTGCTCTCCTTCTTGCCAATCATCAGCGTGAAGCCGACGTTCGGGCCATCGATTTCGAGCCCTTGAACCATTCCCAACTGAATTATGTCTCGTTTGAGTTCGGGGTGGACAACCGTCCGCAGCACGCCGAACACTTGTGCAGGTGTGATTTCCATACTCTTTTATTTGTGCGGGCAAAGATAGTTTATTAGGTGCAAGATGCAATCAGGTTTTATGAATGCCATTAAGCTGCAAGAGCACCCGGCCGTTCTCTTATGCAGATATTGTCTTGTTGGTCATCAGTTGTTTAAAACCTGAAACCCAACAAATTACACATCTCTCGTCTAACTCATTTTCCACTCTGTTCAACTTTTTTTGCCAAACTATTTGGCGGTTTCAATTTTTTTGTACTTTTGCACCGCTCTTAAGCAAATGGGGTGCCATAGCTCAGTTGGTAGAGCAAAGGACTGAAAATCCTTGTGTCCCTGGTTCGATTCCCGGTGGCACCACACAAAAAGAGAACTCTCAAACGGGTTCTCTTTTTTGTTTTTAGGAGGTTTTGCTGGCGGATTCCAATCGCCGCACATTATAATATTAAGCACAAACCCGCTGAAACAGGGCAAACCAATTGATTTTTTATCGGCATATAACGAAAGATTAAAATTCTATATTTGCAGACTTATTAAACAGACGCGCTATACTCACAAAAATGGCTTCAAAACAAGAAATAGATTTAGAAACGCTTTACGGCATTCTGTTTGAAAACAAGAAACTTACACTTTCCGATGATGATTTGAAAACTGTTGACCGCAGTTTTCAGTTTCTGAAGGATTTCTCGAAAGACAAAATAATCTACGGCATAAACACTGGCTTCGGCCCGATGGCGCAGTACAGAGTCGACGACCAATCGCTTATCGATTTGCAATACAATATTATACGCAGCCACTCGACGGGTGCTGGGCAGCCGCTGCCCGAGGTGTATGTGAAGTCGGCAATGATTGCGCGGCTCTACACCTTTCTGCAGGGCAACTCGGGCGTTCACACCGAGCTGGTGCGGCTCATTGTTGAGTTCATAAACCGCGGCATTATCCCCTACATTCCCGAGCACGGCAGCGTTGGCGCCAGCGGCGACCTTGTGCAACTTGCCCACATAGCACTCACGCTCATTGGCGAAGGCGAGGTTTTCTACAAAGGCCAACTGCGCCCCACAGCCGAGGTGATGAAGGAAAACGGACTAGAGCCGTTCAAGATTTATCTGCGTGAGGGACTGTCGGTTACCAACGGCACGTCGGTGATGACGGGCATTGGCGTTGTCAACCTGATTTACGCCAGAAAGCTGCTTCACTGGTCGCTTGTGGCGTCGGTGATGATGAACGAGGTGGCCGCTTCGTACGACGACCTGATGTCGGCCGAGCTGAACGCCACCAAACGTCACCGCGGACAGCGCGAGATTGCACGCTTGATGCGTGAAATAAGCGCAGGCAGCAAGTGTATGCTCAAACGCGAGGCCGAGCTCTACAATCAAAAACACACCGAGGCCACCTTCGGCCACAAGGTGCAGCCCTACTACTCGCTGCGCTGCATTCCGCAGATTCTGGGACCGATTTTTGACGAGATGGAAAACGCTGAAAAAGTGCTGATTAACGAGGTTAATTCGGCTTGCGACAATCCGATTATCGACCCTGAGAACCAAAACGTGTTCCACGGCGGAAACTTCCACGGCGACTACATTTCGTACGAGATGGACAAGCTGAAAATCGGCGTCACCAAGCTCACAATGCTCACCGAGCGGCAGCTCAACTACCTTTACCACGACCGAATCAACGGCATTCTTCCGCCGTTTGTCAATATGGGCGTGCTGGGCCTGAACTACGGAATGCAGGCCGCACAGTTCACCGCCACTTCCACCACCGCCGAGTGTCAGACACTCTCGAACCCGATGTATGTGCACAGCATACCTAACAATAATGATAATCAAGATATTGTGAGTATGGGCACCAACTCGGCGCTCATTGCAAAGCACATTATCGAGAACTCGTTCCAAGTGATGGCCATAATGATGATGTCGCTGGCTCAAGCCGTTGATATTCTGAAGATTCAAGACAAGATGAGCCCCGCCACACGCGCCGTTTACGATGAGGTGCGAGCCATTTTCCCCGCCTTCTCAACCGTCGACAGCCCGCTGTACAAAGACATTGAAAGGGTGGAAAAATATCTGAAAACCAAAAAAATCGATTTTTAGCCCGATGGAACGCAGAGTTGTAATAACAGGAATGGGCATTTACTCTTGCATTGGCAAGAACCTTGACGAAGTGCGCCAATCGCTCTACAACGGGCGGTCGGGCATTGGAATCGACCCCGAACGCAAGGGACTGGGCTTCCAATCGTCGCTCACGGGCATTATTGAGCGCCCCAATATGAAGGAGCTGCTCGACCGCCGCAGCCGCCGCGGGCTTGCTGAACAAGGCGAATATGCCTATGTTTCGTCGCTTGAGGCCTTCCGCAATGCGCGTATCGACGCCGATTTTTTGGCCGCCAACGAAGTGGGCATACTTTTCGGCAACGACACAAGTGCGGCACCGATAATTACCGCCATTGATACCGTTCGCCAAAAGAAAAACACCGTGCTGGTGGGCGCCGAATCGGTGTTCCAATCGCTCACTTCAACCGTTTCGATGAACCTTTCGGTGATATTCAAACTGCGCGGAATCAACTTCACCATTGCAGGCGCGTGCGCAAGCAGCTCGCACGCCATTGGTATTGCCTATCTGCTTATCAAACAAGGACTTCAAGAAATTGTTCTCTGCGGAGGCGCGCAAGAGGTCAACCCCTACGCCACAGGCAGTTTCGACGGCCTGAGCGCCTTCTCGACACAGGAAGCCGACCCAACCAAGGCTTCGAAACCGTTCGACCGCCGTCGCGACGGACTGGTGCCAAGCGGTGGCGCGGCAAGCGTGGTGGTTGAGAGCTACGAGTCGGCCATAAAACGCGGAGCGCCCATTGTGGCCGAAATTATCGGCTATGGCTTCTCGTCGAACGGCGACCACCTGTCGGTGCCCAATGTGGAAGGGCCCAAACGCTCGCTGCAGCGCGCTCTCGACAGCGCGGGACTTGCAGCCGCCGACATTCCGTACATTAACGCCCACGCCACTTCAACCCCCGCAGGCGACCTGAACGAGGCCCGCGCCATTGCCGAGGTGTTCGGCGCAAGCCGCCCCTACGTGGCTTCAACCAAGTCGATGACGGGCCACGAGATGTGGATGGCAGGCGCAAGCGAGGTCATTTACTCGACGCTGATGATGAACAACAGCTTCATTGCGCCGAATATCAACTTTGAGGAACCCGACGAGGCTTCGTGCCAATTAAATATCCCCAAAACGCGGATAGATACAGAATTTGATTTATTTTTGACGAATTCTTTCGGGTTTGGAGGCACAAACTCAACGCTTATAATTAAGAAATTCAAATAGTTATGACCAACGAAGAAATAATCGCAAAAATCAACGAGACTCTGGCCGAAGAGTTTGAGGTTGACATTAATGTTATCAAACCCGACGCGCCGCTGATGGAAACGCTGGAACTCGACAGCCTTGACCTTGTGGATGTTGTGGTTCTGGTGGAGCAGAACTTCGGATTCAACGTCACAGGCGAGGATTTTGCCAAAATCCGCACTTTCCAAGATTTCTACAACCTTGTGATTGAGCGCACGACAAAATAACAACCGCCAATGGCCGACTGGAAGGGAAAAACACGAGGCGGAAGTTTCGGTTACTTCTTCTTTATCAAACTGATACAGTATATCGGCGTCCGCGCGGCCTACGTTTTTCTGGCCTTTGTTGTTGTCTATTTCATTCCTTTTGCCCCAAAGGCCACAGCGTGCACGTGGCGCTACGCCCGCAAAACACTGAAACTGAGCCGATTGAAATCGGCCGGTCTGCTTTTCCGAAATTACTATCGATTGGGTCAGACGCTGATTGACAAGATTGCCATTGGCAGCGGAATGACCGACAAATACCACTTCAAATTTGAAAATTATCAGGAGTTTCTCAATGTGCTGAACTCGCAGCAGGGCGTGATAATGATGGGCGGCCACATTGGCAACTGGGAGATTGGCGCGCCATTCTTCGGCGATTACGGCAAGAATATCAACATTGTGATGTACGATGCCGAGTATCAGAAAATCAAGGAGATGCTGGCGAAGAACTCAACTGGCCACGACTACAAGGTCATTCCCGTGAACAACGACACGCTGACGCACGTCTTCCAAATAACCGAGGCGCTCAACCGCCACGAGTACGTCTGCTTCCAAGGCGACCGCTACGTGAACGCCGACAAACTGCTCACCGCAACGTTTATGGGCCACGAGGCCGATTTTCCGTCGGGGCCGTTCCTGCTGGCGTCGCGGCTGAAAGTGCCCGTGGTGTTCTACTTCGCAATGCGCGAGAAACCGATGACCTACCACTATCGGTTCACCATTGCGCAGCCCGTGCCCCGCACCCGCGACCGCAAACCCGAGCAAGCCCTTCTGGAGCAGTATGTGGCTAATTTTGAGAAGATTCTGAAGGAATACCCCGAGCAGTGGTTTAATTATTATGAGTTTTGGAAGGATACGAAGAACACAGAGGCTGCGCACGCAAAAGGCAAAAAGAAATCATGATTATCCAACTTCCAAAAACACTTTAATCTCCTCCATTTTTTTCATCGCCACGCGGCGCCCTTCTTCATAAACGCGTTGCATCTCGTCGGGATTTTTTGACGTGCGGCTGATGTTGAGCGGCTCGTCGGGGCAGATGACGAGCACATCGCCTTGCGCGGCACGCTGGCGAATGGCAGCCGTGGTGCGGTTATATTCAATATGACGGTCGCGCATGGCTTTGATAATCATCGGATAACGCCGCAGAAACAGACGCATCAGCCACATAAGGCGGTTTGGGCTCTTGCGGTAGGTTTCGGGTTGTGTAAGCACCACCACGTTGCGGTCGTAGCCGATGCTCTCGAAATAATCTAACGGAATGGAATCGGTCATTCCGCCGTCGAGCAGATGGTAGCCGTCAACTTCCACAATGCGGCTTGCAAGCGGCATCGAAGCACTGGCACGCATCCACGCCAAGTCTCGCTCGTCGCAGGTGTCGAGACGCTTGTAGACGGGCTTGCCGGTCTCGCAGTCCGACGCCACAACCCAAAATTCCATCGGGTTTTGGCGATAGGCTTCAAGGTCGAAAATGTCGAGCTGATGCGGCAGAACGTTGTAGCAGAAATCGGCACCGTAAAGGTCGCCGGTGGTGAAGAGTGAGCGAAGTGAGCAGTAGCGCCAATCGTGCGAGTAGCGCTTGTTGTAGCGGATGGCCCGTCCCGGCTGGCGCGATTTGATGTTGCAGCCGAACGTTGCGCCGGCCGACACACCAATGGCGCCGTCGAACTCAATGCCGTTTTCCATCAGCACATCGAGCACACCCGACGTGAACATTCCGCGCATTGCGCCGCCTTCGAGAATCAGTCCGCGTTTCATTTAGGATTTAGTAGTTAGGAATTAAGATTTTTTAACTTATAACTTATTAACTTACAACTTATAACTTCATTTCCTAATGAACTCCACTTGGAACATTGTCGGCCAAAGTTTGCCTGTCACAAACCATCGGCCGGTTGTTTTCTGATAGGCGATGCCGTTCAGCACATCAACCCTCTGGGTGAGTTTCGACATATCGAGCAGGTTGCGCATATCGATGATTTTCCGGACTTTGCCCGTCGCGGGGTCGATGGCAACAATGTTATCGGTGCAGTAGATGTTGGCGTAAATCAGGCCATCAACATACTCAAGTTCGTTCAGCGCGGTCACGGGGCCTTCGGTGTCGTACACTTCAATGCGCCGCTGTTCCTGCATTGTAGCAGTGTCGATGAAATGGATTGTTTCCGTTCCGTCGCTCATAATCAGCTGTTTGCCATCGTTGGTCAGTCCCCAACCTTCAGTTGAGTAGTTAAATTCGCCCAATCGATTGAGAGTCTGTTTGTTATAAATAAATCCAACACAGCTGCGCCACGTAAGCTGATAGAGTTTGCCGCCCATAATGGTGACGCCTTCGCCAAAATAGTTGTTCGGCAAATTAACGTTTGTCAGAATTTTTTGTTGCTCAAAATCAATCTTATAAACTGCCGACTGACCTTCAATTCCGGTTCCTTCATACAAGATGCTGCCATCGAACTCAAGCCCTTGAGTGTAGTAGTGGCTATTGTGCGGAAGTTGCTTTATCACCTTGTAAGTCAGCCGTTCAGGCTCAATGTCAGACTTGATGCAGACGCGCGCGCGCCATTTAGCCACCTGTCCGCCGCTGTGCCAAGCCTTTACGGCGACAACCTTCTGCCCCACCGTCAATCCGGCTGTTTCAATGTCGGTTTGCGCCGAGCCCGCACCAAACCGGAATTTGCGGCCATCGATGGTGACCACTACCGAGTCGGGCACAGCATTGTCGGGCACGGTGATTTTCAGGCCAATGGCTTGTCCCGATGTGATTTCAGCGCCACAAGCAAGCTGAACCGTCAGTTTATCCGCAACATTTTGAGCCGTCGGCCGGGTTGGCGTTGGCTGCCCGCTGCAACCTGCCATCACAACCGCAGCCGCTATCAGTTTTAATTGCTTCATTGTGTCAGAATTTTTGCGAAAGGTGCGAATAAAAGTTGAGAGTTTTAGGGCATAAACGAAAACAACAGCCGCAAACCTGCTTTTTGCCCGTCGCGCGGCACAAAAAAAGCACCAACCCTCTGGTCGATGCTTTTAATTTGGAACAACCTGAAATACTGATTACCAATCGGTTGTAATCTTTTGGTTGTAAAGCCTGTAGGCGTTGCTCTCGTTGCTGTTCACGGCTTTGTAGAAGATTGTGCCCTTCACCGTCGGGTATTTCTTCTGCGTGTAAACGCTCTTGTCGAGTTGTTTGTCGATGGTCAGAGTCAGGTCGTGGTTGCCCTTGCCCGAGAATTTTTGCCCGATGTTCTCGATAATGATTGGCGCCTCGTTGCCAAAATTCAGCACCACCTTCTCAATCACAAACGGGCTGTCGTATTTCGACACAACAGGAATTGCGCACCGGCAGCCTTCAATGGTCTCGCCGTTGTCGGTTCCGCCGGTCAGGTTGATGTCGGCGTTCACAAAAATTTCAACGCTGTTCTCTTTCACGTTGAACCAGAAATCTTTCGACGCGCTGCCGCATCTAACCGTGATTTTGTTGTCGGGGTCGTCGTAGCATTCGTCAACCGAATATTTCACAACCCATTCATCTCCATCGGGTTTGATGTCGTTGATTTTTGCGCAGTTCGATTTCACTTTCGGTGTGGTCGATGTTTTAATGATGCGGCCGTTGGTATAGAGCGAGAAACGAATTTCGCCAAGCGATGTTCCGACAGCTTCAATCGACACATTTTTAATCATTTGCGAAATTTTGCTGACAGCCACATTGCACTTTGTCTTGCGGTTGTCCACATCGATAAACGAAGTTGAAAGCGCCTTGATTATGTTGCTCAACTGGTTCAGTTCCTCAATGCTTTCGGCATCATCAATCCGCGCCAAAAAGCCTTCGAGCTGTTGCGTCAGTTCGCGGTCGGCGCGCTCATATTCCATAATCAGTTTCTTGAGTTGGAACTCGGTGAACGGATATTTTATATGGTAATAGAAAGTGATTCCGCCTTTCTCGCTCACTTTCTCCCAATAATACTCCTCAACCTGGTTCACCGAAATGCCCTTGATGAACGGGATGTCGGCGGCGCGTGTCTTGGTGGCCACCTTGTAGTTCTCGGTGATGCTCATGTCGCCCGACTTGGTGTCCTCGGTCAGAGTGTATTCCGATGTCGACGAGATGTTGTCGGCTACAGAACTGATAATGTGCTCTTTAACTTTCAGAATGGCGCGTTCCTGCGCATCTTCGAGCGTGCTGCCCGACGCCACCACAATAATGTAGTCTTTCACCAATGAGTTCACCCACGCGGGTTTCTTTTTCGGCTGATGTTCAAGTACTTTCGCCTTTTGGGCATATGTCTGGCTCACAAGTCCGAAGCCTAACAGAAGTGTCAGTGCGACAAGTATTTTTTTCATAAAGCTGATTTTTAGGTTAACACTCGTTCGATTAAAAAAAGGAAGTTGCCGGCGTGGGCAACTTCCTGAATTTTAGGATGAAAGCAACTATTATAATTTGCTCATCTCCTCGTCGAATTTCTGACGGAATTTCTCGCGGTCATACATAACCTCAAGTTTCTTGTCTTTCGAGATTGCGCTTTCAGCAGCGTTAACAATGTCTTCCTTGTTCATCTCGACAGCCACAAATGCCTCATAGCCACCGCCTTCAGCCTCGTAGTATTTTTCGCAAGTCACCGTTACGCTCGACAATTTCTGGTTTACAACCTCTTTTGTCATATTCTGATACGATTGCTCGAACTCGCTTGCACCAGCTGCGTCCATTTCGTTAACGTAGTTCTCGGTAACCGATTTGATTGTCGATGCGATGTTTGCGGCCAAAGTCTGTTTGGCGTTGAGCAGTGCTTTCTGCTTGGCTGTGTTCAAGTTAGCACTCTTGGCCGTAGCGCTTGCGCGGAAGAAATTCTTGTCAGAACGGCCTTGGTCCTGGCACGGAATGGTGATTTCCTGACGACCTTTGGTAACTGATTGTGATCCACCACAATTTGCGAAAAGCAAAGCGCCCATAGCGCATAAGCCTAAAACTGTAATCCTTCTCATAATCTTAATTTTAAAAGTTAATAAACAAATATCATAAATTTTTCGATTGTAAGATGCGGTAACAGTATAAAAGGTTGCGCGAATAATTGCAAAAAAATGAAAATTCTCTTGCAACCCCAATGTAATATAAGTATATTTTACTGATTTACTATTAATTAACCCCAAAATAACTAAATCAGTCAAAACAAACGAAAACATTAATTCCACCTCTCACTTCACCTTCAGCAGACAACTGTCGCCGTAACTCAAGAAGCGAAAATCGTGAGCAAGCGCATAGTCGTAAACGCGGTGCCAGTTGTCGCCGATGAGCGCCGAAACCAGCAGAAGCAAAGTGCTTTGCGGTTGGTGGAAGTTGGTAATCAGGTTATCGACAACCTTGTATTGGTAGCCTGGCGCAATCATTATGCAAGTGCTGGCTGTAAGTTCTTGCTGTCCAGACTGATGAAGCAAATCGAGAAGAGCGGCAAAGGCATCGGCAACAGCCACGGTGTCGGGCAGCGAGTAGGCTTCCCATTGGCCCAAATCGAGCGGATTTTCGAATCCGAGTTTGGCTTTCACGCCCATCCAGTACATACTCTCAAGCGTACGCACGGTTGTTGTGCCCACGGCAACCACCTTTTTCTTATTGTCGCACAGCGGTTTAAGAATCTCGTCCGACAGCACAAAATGCTCAATGTGCATTGGGTGCTCGCCGATGGTTTCGGTCTGCACGGGCTTGAACGTTCCCGCGCCAACGTGCAGCGTAACATTCAGATGCTCAATACCTTTGGCCTTCAAAGAATCGAAAACAGCCTGCGTGAAGTGCAGCCCTGCCGTTGGTGCCGCCACCGAGCCCTTTTCAGCCGAATAGATTGTCTGGTAGCGCACATCGTCAATGGCTTCCGATTTGCGGTTCAGGTACGGCGGAATGGGAATCTGCCCTGCCCAATCGACAATCTCACCGAAAGCGACGCTAGGGTTATCCCACTCAAAACGAATCAGTTGCGCATCGCGGTCGGTGCCGACACGGGTGATGCTCAAGGTGGTTGATTTCTGGCCGTTGCCAATTTGCTTTGTCAGCGGTCCGTTTTTCCATTTTTTGCTGTTGCCCACGTAGCAAAGCCACACGCAACTACCTGTTTGACTGAATATTGTGCTGTATTCGGCAGGTTCGTGCGGCTCAAGGCAGAAAACTTCGACCCGCGCCCCCGAATCCTTGAAAAATTCCATCCGCGCACGGATAACCTTTGTGTTGTTGGTCACAATCACCGAGTCAGCATCGAGATGGGCTGCCAGATTGCGAAACACGTCTTCCGTGATGCTTCCGTTGTTGTAAACCAACAATTTAGACTGGTCGCGCTCGGCCAAAGGGTATTTTGCAATGCGCTCGTCGGGAAGCGGATAGTTGAAATCGGAAATCGACAAATCGGATGGAACAATCATTGTATCAACAAGTTATAAAACAAATCGCACGACGGATAATCGGTGACAATTCTCTGCAAAAATAACTAACTTCGCACACTTTTTAAAAATTGAATGCGATGAACGTAAAAGTTGGCGACAAAGTCAGATTTTTGAACGATATAGGCGGTGGAACCGTCGTAAAAATAATTGACCGACAGAGTATTATGGTGCTGAACGATGACGATTTTGAAGTGCCGACACCTGTGAGCGAGTTGGTTGTGATTGAGTCGGCTGCCGACAGCCGTCTGCGTGGCTCGTCGGCCGAGAATAAGAGCGAAAAACCTAAACCACAATCGGTTACAACAGATGCAGACGAGCAGGAAGAACCTGAGTCTGCACCCATTTCGCTCACCGATATTTTCTATCCGCCCGTTGCCATCGACAAAGAAAATGGTGACTATCTGCGTGAATATCTGGCATTTGTACCCAAAGCAAATCAGCAAGGCTTCGACATCTACCTAATCAACGACAGCAACTACAACGTGCTCTACAGCATCATCGCCACCGACGCCGACGAGCAGAGCGACTCGGAAGCCGTGGGCGTGCTCGAAGCCAACACCAAGGTGCAGTTTTCGACGCTGGCAATGAGCAATGTGAACCTAATTCCCGCCTACACGTTCCATCTAACTTTCTATAGGAAAGGCAGTTTCAAAATCAAAGAGCCGCTTTCGCGAACCATCGAACTGAACCCTGTGAAGTTCTACAAAGAAGCGTCGTTTGTGAAAAACGAGTTTTTCAGCAAAAACGCGATGATGATTGCGCTGATTGACGAGCACGCCGCCGCCGACTCGGTTGAGAATATGACCGAGAAGGATTTCAAGAAGGTGATGGCCGAGAAACTCAAAGGCGAAAAGGTTGAGCATAAGGAATTTAAGTCGGGCAAGGCCATTCAATCGCAGATTGTGGAAGTTGACCTGCACATTCACGAACTTCTGGACGATTTCCGTGGTTTGAGCAATAGCGAAATGCTTGAAATTCAAATGCGTAAGTTCCGCGAAGAACTCGACAACGCTATGCGCAAAGGCGTGAAAAAGATTGTCTTTATCCACGGCGTTGGTGCTGGCGTGCTGAAACTCGAAATCCGCAAGGAACTAGACCGAATGAAGAAAAAACTTGATTATCAGGATGCGTCGTTCAAGGAATATGGCTATGGGGCTACGCTGGTAAGGATTTTTTAGGAAAGCATTGAATAAGAGCTAGGCTCAAAACCAAAAAGGGGCATCAACATTGATGCCCCTTTCATTTTATCGATAGTCAACTATTGGTGAGCTTCGCGCAGCAAATCGTTGACCGTTTTAACAGGGTTGAACGTGCTGGCCGGAACTTCCACAAACAAGGTAATCCAGTCGCTCATTGCGCCATTCCAAAGGCCCGGCAACTCAAGAGCGCGCACGGTTTTGCCTTCGATACTCTTGCTGCTGATGAAGCCCGTTTGCGGGTCAACAAACATTGGCAAATCGAACTTGTTGCCTTTATAATCAACCGTTGAGCAAACCAAATCAACCGGGTTGAAGTGGGTGGCTTGAACCATTATATCTTTCTTGTCGTCAGGAATTTGCGTGCTTTCAAGAATCTGCAGCTGGATTGAACCGTCGGCGCCTTTCACCCAGTACGGACCGCCGCCCGGCTCGCCTTCGTTCACCACCATTCCGCACACGCGCATCGGGCGGTTCAGCTTGTTGCGCAGGAAATCGAGCTTCTGATTCTCGGAATAGAGCGGGAACTCGGCTGGCGGCAAAATGGCCAGCTTGGTCTTCAAAAATGCTTCAACTTCAATCATTAACGCTTCAGTCGGATTCTCATCAAGCTTGCGCAGATACTCGAAAACCTTGGCCTGGTTCGAGAGTAGCATACCCGCTATCGCCTTCTTATACAGCAAGGTATCGGCGTTCTGGCGCTCTTGCACCACATTGTCGATGTTCTTAATAAAGATGATGTCGGCGTCAATCTGGTTCAGGTTGGCGATGAGAGCGCCGTGTCCGCCCGGACGGAAAACCAGACCGCCGTCGGGGGTGTGCACCGGCTTGTTGTTCTCATCAACGGCAACCGTGTCAGTTTCAGGCTTTTGCGTGCTAAACGACACTTTGAAACGGCAGTTGAATTTCTTTGCGTAAAGCGGAAGAACCTCCTCCAACTTATTCTCAAACAATTCTTTATGCGATTCAGAAACGGTGAAGTGCAAACTTGCCGTGCCGTTTGATGCGGCGTAGGCTGCACCCTCTTTCAAGTGTTCTTCGAACGGTGTGATGCTGCCGTCGGCAGTTTTGTGGAATTTGAGCAAGCCCTTCGGCAATTTGCCGTAGTTCAAGCCATTATCGGTAAGTATAGCTTTCAAAAGAACATCGAGTTGCTTGTTTTTCAGAACGTCTTCAACACTGGTTCCCTGTTTTTTCAAAACGGCTTGTAAATCATCATAAAAAGCGAACTTTGTGATGTTGTTCACCAAATCGGCTATAGCCTTGTCGCTCATTGCTTTATCGTAATCTTGCGGGCCTTTGTACGCGTCCATCGCCTCAAAAAGCTTCTTGAACATCCGCGACGCAGCGCCCGATGCCGGAACGAATTTCAGTTTCCTCGCGCCAGACGCCTCAAACAGTTTCACGTACTCGAGCAAACGTGCTTCCGACAAGCATTTGATGCCGTTTTTTGCCGTTGCCGCTGCCACAATGTCAAGTGGATTGAATCCCTTTGCAAATCGTCTGATTTGCTCTTCCACATCACGCGGCTCAAGATTGTGAGCCTTGATTGATGCTAATTCTTGCTGGTTATACATAAGCGTAGTATTTAGTGTTTAGTTTTAGTTAAAATCAGCCAAAAAACGATTCGTTTTGCCCCCAAATCAGGGTATATCAAAGTTAGCGTTCTAAATGGGAAAAGCAAGAGGAAAAGCGCCATTGTGCAAAGATTTTGGCTTGCGCCGATGTTAATTGCGGCGGTGTCGATTGTAAATCTACACTTTAGACGGTGATTTTTTTTGTGCTGCCAATAACTTCTCTGAGAGTTTCGCCTTCTCCTCACTGCACATCGCCGCGCAGCGCACGGTATCGCTTGCGCGAATCGGTGACGAAGATGCTGCTGGCGTAGTCGGTGATTATCTTCAGATAGTGCTGCATTGCCAACTGCTTGTCGTTCAGTTGGTTCTCATAGATAGTGGCAAGCATATAGTTGGCGTTATCGGCAAGCACGTCGTCGGGGAACTGCTCTGCCACAGCACGATAAGCGTCAACAGCCTTGCCTATTTCGTTTCTGGCACGATAGATTTCGGCTTTCAGAAACAACGCTTCATCGGCAATCGGAGCGCTTGGGAATCGGCTTACTATTGAATCGATGCTGCGCAGAGCCATCGAGTCATTATGCTGATAATGAAGCAAATCGGCGCGGGCATAGATGAGCATTGCCGTATCCGACGCATCGTCCCAGCCGGTGTTGTCCTCAATCAGCAGCGAAAGGTAGGCGGCATCGTTGGCGGTGAGCTTCTCAACACTTGCCTTCAACGCGTCGAGCTGCGCCTGCGCCCATTTGAAGTTACCTATATAATATGCAAGCTTCGCCTTGCGCAATTTTGCCTCTGAGCCAACCGGGTTGTTGCGGTTATTGTCCTCAACCTGCGCGTAAGTCAGCGTGGCGTCAACATCGTTGCCCTGCATCAGATAAACGTCGGCCAGCTCAATGTCGATGGCGGCGAGCGTGGATTTCTGCAGGCGCATTGTGCGGGCATCCTCAAGCAGAAATTGCGCATCGGCCGTCTTGCCCAGATAGACGGCTTTGAGTTTGGCCAGGCTGCGCACCAAATCAACCGTTTCGGCATCAATACCCATATCCTGCAAAGCATCGGTCAGAGCCGATTCAAGCCGCTGATAGTCAGCCAGCTGATTGTCGATTCCAAGCTCAACGCGACGGAACATCACCTGAAGCATTTCGGTGCGCGCGGCGTTGGTATATTCCTGATTACCACCTTTATCGATAACATATTGGTAGGCTTCGATAGCCGTTGCAAAATCGTTGTTGTCCGACGCCATCCGGGCTAGCGAAACCACGCGGTGGCCGTCCTCGTTCAGGCGGCGGTCGAGAGCCTTGGCCTGGACAAGCGCCATCGGAAAATCGCGGTCCTGAACAAAAATCCAAATCAGCAGCTCGGCAAACACCTTATTATCAGGATAATTCTGCGAATACTCCATCAGTTTGCCAATCAGCATCTGGTTCAGCGACTCGTCGGAATCGTTGTAGATGGCCTGTTGCAGATAGTTCTGAACCTGTTGCAGATAGACGTCGCTCACTCGCAGCAACTCCAGAAACTCAACCACCATTTGGGTGTAATTACGCTGATAGTAAAACAGTTGCGCCATCTCCATCCGGAAATCGTAGGCGCCTTTCATCAGCTTGCGGCCTTCGGTGTAAGCCTCCTCGGCATAGTTGTAGAGGCGGTTGTCGATGAACGCCGACGCCAGATTGTTGATTTGACTGACATTGGCCGTCAGCTTCTTGATTGTCTGATGGTAAATCTGCTTAGCGCGATCAGTATTGCCCTTCAACTCTTGAACATATCCCAAATCGACATTGTATTTCAGATTGCCGCGATTGAGCTTTATCTGCCCTTCGACAAGTGATTCAGCCGCTTCATAATCAGGTATTTGCCGAAGCGCATTAAAATAATATCCATAGTAGAAATCGGAATGGCCTTTTTGGTACAGCCGCGCGAAAATATCGGCTGCCTTTCTATATTCGCCCTGACGGTAATACTGCATAGCCAACTGGCTGTCAGTCTGCTGGTTATCTGTTTGGCAAACGGCCCGGACAGCCATCAGCTGACAGCAAATCGCTAAAATCGTGTATAATCGTACAAATCGCACGTTAACAAGCTGTTAATCAACGCAAACGGTCGGCCGATTTCACAAGGTCATCGTCTTTCTTGATTCCGCGATGAGCCAGAATCAAAAGAATGAAATTGACTATCGGGAAGGCCATTGGCAGACAAAAATAGGCCTCAATCGTCAGTTTGTCGCTGCCCGGAGTTCTCGATAAACCGATGATGAAAGCTATCATCGCCACAAAAATCAGAATCTGCAGATAACCGCATAATTTGGTGATTTTCATCTGCATAGCCCGGTTGCGGAATTTAAAAAGCGCTATCAGGCACAAAACCACAAAAAGCGATGTTACGAGCGCAAGCGGAGTCATTGCAGCCGCGGAGACGCCCTCAACGGCCGGCGACAGACGGTAGACAGTTAACGCGACATTATTGCCGCCGGTTACGATTTCGGCAAACGGAAAACAAAACAGACTGACGCCGAGCGCGGCGGCGAGAAACAGATAAATTGACTGAATTCGTTGTATCATTTTAAAAATCAATTAAATAATTCCACAAATTTCCAACAGCGCGCATTTTTTTCACTTTTGACAGTTTCGATTAAAAGCACGCTGGTTTGTGGCGTAAAGATAAGAAATCAATATTCGACTTTGGGTTCACGTTCAATGTTTTCGTTATATCTTTGCCGCCGTTTTCAAAAAAAGCTGATTATGAAACCGATAATTACAATTCTCTTGCTGATTGTGTCGAACACATTTATGACTTTTGCGTGGTACGGCCACCTGAAATTCGGTGAGATGCGCGGCTTTAAAGACCTCGGGTTGTGGGCTGTAATCCTCATCAGCTGGGGCATCGCGCTGTTTGAGTACTGCTTTCAGGTACCGGCCAACCGCATCGGCTCCAACATCAACGGCGGGCCGTTCAATCTGATTCAACTAAAAGTGATTCAGGAGGTTGTGTCGCTGACCGTTTTCACGATTTTCACCATCACGGTTTTCAAAACCGAGACATTCCGCCTCAACCATATCATCGGATTCGCCTTTCTGATTTTGGCTGTCTATTTCATTTTCAAGAAGTAAGCAGCCTGAGCGATAGTTTTTTCACTAAATCGGAAGCCCGCATCGAAAGTTGACTTTTATTTCTATTTTTGCAGAAAATCAGGGAACAATGGATTACAACACAAACAGAGACAAGCTGAGATTGCCGGAATATGGCCGCAACGTGCAGGAAATGGTCGATATAATCAAGAACACACCCGACCGCGAAGAGCGCAACCGTTTGGCTAAAAGCACAATACAACTGATGGGCAATATGAACCCGCAGCTACGCGACGTGGTCGACTACAAGCATAAATTGTGGGATCATCTGGCTGTGATTGCCGATTTTGACATCGACATCGACTCACCATATCCGTTGCCGACGCAGGCCGAAATTCATCAGAAACCAATGAAGATGAAGTACAGCAATCCCGATGAAATCCGATTCAAGCACTATGGCAAAATTTTGGAGGATATGGTGCGTAAAACAACACAATATCCTGATGGTGAAGAGAAAGACGCTCTGATTGCCACTGTTGCCAACCAAATGAAAAAATCGTTCCTGACATGGAACCGCGAAACGGTGTCGGACGATGTGATTTTCTCAGATATGCTAGCCATCGCATGCAACCGCATTAAAATTCCTGAAGGCCTGAAATTGAAAGACTCGCGCGAGATTCTCCGCATACAAGCGGCTGCCACAAACACCCTTACTAACACCAACGCAAGCAAGAAAAGTAAGAAGAAAAAAAGCTCTCCGCTAAAGAAAAAACAAAAGTAACGGAATCATTAGAGATACTGAAGGTTGCAAATCAAACACTTGCAACCTTTTTTATTCAAACAACTCCATCATTTCCTCAACCGTGATGTCCTTAAACGGATTGCTGTTGGCGAAAATGCCGGCCAAATGGCTCTTTTTGTTTTGCAGGGCGATGATTTTCTCCTCAAGTGTGCCAGCCGTAACAAACTTATAAACAAACACATTCTTCGTCTGCCCGATGCGGTGGGCACGGTCCACGGCTTGGTTTTCGGCCGAAGGGTTCCACCACGGGTCGAGGATGAAAACATAATCGGCCGAGGTGAGGTTGATGCCCACGCCACCAGCCTTGAGCGAAATCAAAAATACCTGAACACGCTCATCGGTTTGAAAACGACGGATAACTGCCTCACGGTCAGCTGTTTCGCCCGTCAGCATAACGTACGGGATTTTTTTCTCGCGCAGATACTCCTCGTAGATATTCAAGTATTTGACAAACGAGCTGAACATCAGCACCTTGTGATTCTCTGACAGCACGGTTTCAAGCACGCGCGTAACCTCGTCGAACTTGGCCGACGGCTCGCTGAATCCGGCCAACTGCGGATGGCAGGCAATCTGGCGAAGCCTCATCAGTGATTGCAGTACCAAAGTCGATGTTTTAGCCACGCCCTCGCTGTTTATCTTGGTAATTAGTGCGTTACGCATCGCCGATTTCTCGCGCTCATAAAGCGACTGCTGCTCATTGTCCATTGTGCAAGGACGAATCTGCTCGGTTTTGGGCGGCAGGTCGCTGGCCACCTCGCTCTTGGTGCGCCGCAGAATGAACGGCTCCACCAATGCCCGAAGCTGCGCCGCCCGCTGACATTCCGGGTCATTCTCAATTCGCGTAACGTATTCGGTTTTAAACCGTTGAAAACTTCCGAGCAAGCCCGGATTGATAAAATTCATCTGCGACCAAAGGTCGGTCAGGCTGTTCTCGACAGGTGTGCCGGTGAGCACCAGCCTATGCCGCGCCTTAAGACTTGTAACAGCCGCGTAACTCTTTGACGAGCTGTTCTTTATGGCCTGACTTTCGTCGAGGATGATGTAGTGGAATTTGTAAGCCGAGAGCAGCTCGTTATCATTGCGGACAAGGCCGTAGGTGGTTACAACCACATCGTAGTAGTCGAAGGTGGCGATGGTGCGCGTACGATTGTTGCCAATGTGTGCTAGCACCTTGAGCGACGGAGCAAAGCGCGCGGCCTCGCTAGTCCAGTTGTGAACCAGCGACAACGGCACCACAATCAGGCTCGTCGGGCGCTTTGTGACTGACCGCGTTTGCGGCTGGTCGAAAAGCGAAAGTTGCGCAAACTGTTCTGTCACTGGCTGTTGAGTCTCAACCGTTTCTGTCGATACATCGAGCAGAAGAGCCAGCGCCTGAATGGTTTTGCCAAGGCCCATATCATCGGCTAGACAACCACCGAAATTGTTGTTTTTAAGCAATTTAAGCCAATAATAACCCGTCTGCTGGTATGAGCGCATTGTGGCGTTCAAGCCGGTTGGCAACGTGGCTTTGGGCAGATTGCCGGGCTCAAACAAATGGCGCATAGTCTCAATATCAGGAGTCGAAAAGCCGGCCTCGTGCAGCAAACCGAACATCTGCCGCCCCACCACCAGACCGTCGTCAACAATCCGGGCGGAATTGAACAGCTCGGAATAGCGCGTGAACCACTCATCGGGCAGCACGGCGATTGTGCCATCGGGCAGTTCAAACTCACGAATGTTGCGGGTGATGTTGCGGTACAGTTTCACAAACGGAATTGTGAAATTGCCAATAACAACCTGCCCGCGCAAGTCGAACCAGTCATTATCTTGTTTCACAGACACTTGCAAATCGATGTTGCCCAAATAGTATTTTCTCTCGCCACAATCCTGACGCACCGAAATGCCAGCCTCGCGCAAGCTGTCAGACAGATGGTTGAGTTTCGACACAACGTGCCAAAACGCCTCTTCGGCCGCGACCGCACCAGCACCCTCGGGGTAAAAATGCACGCCGTCAGACGTTTGCAGCTGCATATTTTTCAGGCTGTCAACAATTTCCGATTCGGTTTCAATCCGACGAATGGCTTTCACAAACCGCACGTCGTCGCCGGTGTGCTGCATATCAACAAACGCGCGTTCGGCGTTGTTGGGCAGAATCATCCGCTGCCCGTATTTGAACTTCAGAAGCAGCACCGGCTGCCCGCGCAAATCGCTTTCAAGGCAAAGCACAGGCTCGGGGTCACTCTTGACAATCTCAATATCGAATCCGGTGGCTCTGACCTTGAATTTTTTCACCACATTGGTTACAAACTTCTCAAAATAAGCCATTTCCGTCTCCTTGCGGATGTGAATGTAGTCGTTGGTCAGAAAAGGCTCCAACTTCTTGCTATCGATGTCGTGAAGCTGATATAACACTTTGTTAATCACCACACTGCACGGTTTCTCGCTAGTGATGACGATGGCCGTTTTGCCCTTGAGCTTGTCGTAATGGTCGCCGTGGTCGATGGCGATGCGGTAGCGGATACCGTTCTCGTTGCGGTCGAACAGGAAGAGCGCCCGCGACTTCTGCTCGGCCACAACAACCTCGTCCGACGGGTATATCTGGCTCAGTTTCGGCATTTTATAAAAGAAACGCACCTTGTTGGCGATGGCCAGCTGCAGCATCTTTTTCAGTCGGACGTCGATGTGCGGCCGAATACGTTTTTCGATGAATTCAGCATCAACGTGGCGCAGAAAATCGGCTGGCGGCTCCTTCGAGAACAGCCGCGCAATGTAGATGTCGTCGATTGTTCCGTAGAGTTTTACAATCTCGTCAAAATCAGCACAATAGCCCGCCACATCCTTTATGCTTATGGGCGACGCCTTGTCGATGGCCGAGTAGAGCGAGTTACCTCCCGACGGTGTTATGATATTAGGAATCAGTATATTACCAAACTTTCGATGCTTGGTGATTACGATTATCAGCTCCTTCTGCATCAGTTGCCCCCCGCCATTTTTGCCTTATAGCCGGCTTGCAGCAAGAGGTCGTACACTTTTTGCTTGAACTCGCCCTGAATCAGAATCTCGCCGTCTTTGGCCGAACCGCCCACGCCGCATTTGCTTTTCAGCATCTTGGCCAGCTCTTTCAGGTCGTCGTCGGTGCCCACAAAGCCCTGCACCAGCGTCACCGACTTGCCGGCGCGCTGCTTGCGGTCGATGCTCACTTTCAGGTTCTGCCGGCTTGGCTCAAGAGTTTCGGCCTCCTCACTCTCGTCGGTTTCGTATTTGAAGTCAGGATTCGTTGAATAGACCACGTTCAGGCGGTCTTTCCAGTCGTTGTTGCGGTTGCTATTCTTTCCCATTTCTGATTATCAGTTTGTTTTTTTAACGATTGCAAAGCAACGAAGATAGAAAAATAATCGGCCACCCACCAAATAAAAAGCGAACGCCGACAACGCAATCCAACAATTGTCAGAGCGACTGATTTACACAGATTTAAACGTAATTTAAACGGATTGCGCCGGTTGATGGCACAAAAAAACGGCGTTGCGCGCCGTTGTTATTTCTTGCTGAAAAGAATTTCGGAATCGGAAATCTTGTAGTCCCAGTTCATTGCGGTTGCAATGATTTCGGCAACCTGCTCAGCCGTAGGATTGTCGAAATGACCGGTGTAGGCCACATTGCGGGCATCGGCCGGCAGTGTGATTTTCTTGCCGAGATAGGCGCCCAGCTGAGCTGAAATCTGCGACAGCGGCTTGCCGTCGAAGCTGAACTGGCCGGTGTGCCAGGCGAGCGTATTGACGTCGAGGCTGTCGGTTGGCACAAGCGTCTTATTGCGACAGTCGAACGACGCGTGCTGCCCGCGCGTTACGATTGTGTTGACTTTTCGGCTGCCGAACGACACTTTGCCCTCGACAACCGATAAATCAACATTCTTAGCATCGGCCAAAGCCTTCAAGTTGAACGATGTGCCGAGCACTTTGGTGTAGACGCGCTGCGGTGTCTTAACCACAAACTCGTCGCCGGTGTGCCGCACGTCGAACATCGCCTCGCCAATGAGAGCGACCGTGCGCGTGCGCTTCGACTCGTTGTACCTGTAGGCAATCTGGCTGTTTCGGTTAAGCCAGACGACCGAGCTGTCGGGCAGTGTCACCATCTCCGGCGTATTGCCCGACACGTATTTGAACATATCGGTTTGAGTAGAATTTCGGAATGTGAAAACGCCGATGAGCAGGGCCACCGATGCTGCGGCGGCAGCCACCCACGTGAAACGGCGGCGTACAATGCGGTGCTGCGTGAGCTGGCGGAAACGCTCCCACTCGGCATCAACATCAACCTGCATCTGGTATTTGACGTTGCCGGCGGCTTCCCAAACACGCATAATCTCAGCATATTCGCCGGCACCCTCGGGTGTCTGCAACCACGCGTCGAGCTCTTGCTGCTCCCTTGCGGTGAGCGGGCTGCCCGTGAGTTGTTTTGCCAATATTTCTGAAATCGCGTCCTGCATAGTTTTATCGCATTACTCTATAAGAACAATTTTGCGAGCGTTAACCCTACCTCGGAAAGTGAAAAAATTGCAAAAATTTTCAGGTATGGCGCCAACGACACTCGTAACTCCTTGAGTGATTTGCCGATATGTTTCTCAACAGCTTTAATGGAAATATTAAGATTGTCGGCAATTTCCTTGTTGCTCATACCCTGGAACCGGCTCAGCGAGAACACCAGCTGGCTCTTTTCGGGCAGCTGCTCAACGGCGCGCCTGATGGCTTCCTCAACCTCGCCTTGCAGATAATCGCTGCGGTCGGCCGCCGATGCGTTGTCGAGCTGCGCCTGCGTGTACTCGTCCTCGAGCTGCACGCGCTTGTGTTTCTGAATGTGATTGATGGCCACATTGACGATGCTTCGGCGCAAGTAGGCCGGCAGATTATCGATGGTCTCGACCTCGTCGCGGCGCTCCCACAAATTGACAAACGCCTGCTGCACAATATCGTGCGCCTGGTCGGTGTCTTTCACAACCGAATATGCGAAATTGCACAGAGCCGCAAACTGTCCGCGGAATAAAACCTCGAATTGCTGTTCGGTAACCATCAATAGCTTTGTTTCAAATGCAAATGTAACTGAAGTTTCGTGATTTGACCGTCTGTCGTGCCGCGTTTATTAACCACGAAATGCACGGGAATCGGAAAAAGATGAAAAATCCACATTTACAGTGGTTAATAAAAAAACAGCGGCGGCTCAGGCAGTCATTCGGTTTTCATCGCCTATCTTTGTCAGTCTATGGAGAACCAATTCCGCGCCATACTGAAAAAATATTGGGGCTATGACTCGTTCCGCCCGTTGCAAGAGGAGATAATACGCTCGGTTGCAAACGGTTACGACACGCTTGCGCTGATGCCGACCGGTGGCGGAAAATCGATAACCTTTCAGGTGCCGGCAATGGCCAAACCGGGGCTGTGCCTTGTGGTGACACCGCTCATCGCCCTGATGAAAGACCAGGTTGAGAACCTCCGCACGCGCGGAATAAAAGCCTACGCCATCTACACCGGAATGACTCAGCACGAGGTTGGGCTGGCGCTCGACAACAGCATCAACGACCCGAACACGAAATTTCTCTACTGCTCGCCCGAACGGCTTGGTTCCGAGATGTTTCTGGCGAAAGTCAAACAGATGAACATCAACCTGCTGGCCATCGACGAGTCGCACTGCATATCGCAATGGGGCTACGATTTCCGTCCGTCGTACCTTGAGATTGCCAAAATCCGCAGCCTGATTCCCGATGTTCCGGTGCTGGCCGTTACGGCAACCGCCACGCCGCAGGTGGTCGATGACATTCAGGACAAGCTCGAATTCCGCAAGCGCAACGTTTTCCGCAAGAGTTTCGAGCGCAAAAACCTCATCTACCTTGTACGCGAGGTTGACGACAAGCTGCGGTATATGCTGCGCATCATCAACCACATTCCGGGAACGGGCATTGTGTATGTGCGCAGCCGGGCAAAAACCAAGGAGATTTCCGATTTTCTGATGCAGAACAACATCAGCGCCGACTACTACAACGCCGGGCTCACAACCGAGGAGCGCGACGCCAAGCAGAACGCCTGGAAAAGCGGCGCCACACGCGTGATTGTGGCCACCAACGCCTTCGGAATGGGCATCGACAAGCCCGATGTACGGTTTGTCATCCACATTGACCTGCCCGACACGCTCGAAGCCTACTTCCAAGAGGCCGGACGCGCCGGACGCGACGAGAAACAGGCTTTTGCCGTAATGCTCTACAACAAGTCGGACCAGCGGAAACTTGAGCAGCGCACGGTTCAGACCTTCCCTCCCATCGACGAGATAAAACGCGTGTACGACAACCTTGGCAACTACTGCCAGCTGCCCATTGGCGAGGGCCAGGGCCACAGCTTCGATTTCGACACGTTCAAGTTCACACAGCTCTATCGCTACAGCTCGATAACGGTGCATAACAGCCTGAAAATCTTGCAGCAATGCGGCTACATCGATTACAGCGAGGACGTGAACAACCCGTCGCGGGTGCTTTTCCTTGTCGAACGCGACGACCTTTACAATTATCAGTCGGCTAACGCACAGGAAGACAGCGTGATAAAGGTAATTCTGCGCACCACGAGCGGCGTTTTCACCGAGTACCGCCCCATTGACGAGAGTATGATTGCCACCCAGCTGAAATGCTCGCGGCAGACGGTTTACGAGCATCTGCTAAAGCTCGCAAAAGACAAGATTATCAGTTACATACCGCAGAACTCGCTGCCCCAGGTTTACTACACCGAGGAGCGCCTGCCGGTGAAAGCGCTCTACATCGGCCCCGACCACTATTTGGACCGTAAAAAGCTGTATGTGGACAAGATACAGGCGGTGGTGCGCTATGCCTCCGTGTTTGAATGCCGCGTTCAGCAGCTGTTACGCTACTTCGGAATGACCGATGTGCCAATGTGCGGCACCTGCGATGTCTGCACCAGCCGCCACGAAACCGAAATGACCGAATTTGAGTTTCAGAATATCAAGCAACTGATATTCAAACAAATATCAGAAAAACCAACAACCATCGGCAACCTGCCCGACACCATTAGCAAAGCTCCCGACAAGGTGAGCCGCGTTTTGCGCTGGATGCTCGACAACAGAAACCTGAAAGAAGACGACAACGGATTCCTAACCCCTATCGAACAATGAAACAGAAACTTACACCCCGCGACATACAGACAATTGTGAAACTCGGCCTTTGGGTGCTCGTCATCGCCTATCTGTGTTTTTCATCGGGTGAGCGAATCAACGAGTTTAAAATCAACTCATTAATCCCGCTCTGGCTGAAGCCGTACACCGACAAGATTGTGCATTTCTGCCTGTTTTTCGGGCTGGCGTTCCTCATTAAATCGCTCTACTGGCAGAAAACCGTCGGCCTGAGGCCCTATTACATTCTTCTGGTGGCCGGTGTGGGCTACGCCGCACTCACCGAGGTGATTCAGTACTACTTTATTCTTACGCGCAGCGGCGATGTGTTCGATTTCTTCTGCGACCTCACCGGAATGACCCTCTCGGTTTTTCTGTTCCCCTATTGGCCAAAGGCTGTGCGGTGGCTGCTGGGATGATGCTGGACGGGAATGGCAACTTGGAGTGAAAAACTTCAAGATTCGCTCAGCGCAACCTCCATTTCAACCCGAACGTTATTCCGATGGGCAGAATAATACTGTTGCCGAAATCGTATCCATCGGCTTCAAGTTCGTGCTTGTAGTCAACTATATCGCTATGCGCCAACGATGTTGAAAGACCAAGTGTCATCGAAATTATCGTTCGTGTGTGAATATCGATGCCCAGCCCCACGTTGGGATGTTTGAACACCTTGCTCTTGCTGCTGTCAAAGCGGCCATCCTCGTCGGTTACGGCAACACTGCCGCTGTAGCCGTAATGGAACGAGACGTATGGGTCGATGTTTGACGAGGTTATGTAGCGCGCCTTCAAGCCCACCATATACGACGGCCCAGCGAAAAACACGCCGCCGTTGGCAAAAACACCGATGTTCCTGTGCGGATATAAGGTAAAACCGACGCCTGTGCCGCAATATTCATAGCCGATGCCAATGCCTGCCGAAACCACTTCGCGCTCCACGGCCGTCGGGGTCTGGTTTTCGGTTGTCTGTGCCGACGATTCGGCTGCAATGCCCACAAAAAGTGTGAGCAACAACGCACGTAGCGTTGTTTTTGAAAGAAGATGTTTCATTGTTAGTTAGTAAAGAGTTTATTATTAGTTGTTTAACTGATGCAAACCACAGCGATGTGCACACAATTTATAAATCCGCAGGAAGCCACTTGGGCAACCTGCGGAATAATTGGTTAGTTGTTTGTAGGGGAATGTTTGTTTATGAGAAATTATTAAAGCGTTTTTCATTTCACAAGCACACGTTTGGCAACATTGCCCATCTTCACAATGTAAACACCTATGCCGTCCACGCGGATTTCTGTACGGACGCGATTAAACGCGTCTCTACAAATCAAATTGCCCATTGTATCATAAACGCGGATTTCGTCCGTAGCGTTCTCAACCACAATGGTTTTGCCGTAGGCGTAGATGTTTATAGCGTCGGTGGATGATTTGGCGACGGCGGTGTGCGGACCTGTAGAGTTCAAAATAATCTCGCCTGCGTAATTGCCACCATTCCATCTGCTGTTCCAATCATCGGGTATTACTTCGAATTCACAATAAATAGTAGCCGTACAGTTAGCAAACGCGCCATAACCAACAGATTCTACACTCTTAGGAATGATTACCGTTTTTAGACCATCACAATTGGAAAATGCCCAGTCGCCAATGTGCGTCACTGTATTAGGAATTGTAACCGATGTCAGACCTTCGCAACCAGCAAAAGCGGCGATACCAATGCTTTTCACGGAATTTGGGATTTGCAAATCAGTAACCTCCGCTCCATCAATATAGAGATGTTTGGCGTAGTTCAACGGATTGGACGGAATAGTGCTGAATTTTGTTCCGCACAGGCTCTCAATGCTGGCGAATTCGGCTTTAGTCAAGCCTTTGCAATCAACGAACGCGTCGGTGCCAATAGTTTTAACCGATGCGGGAATCTTAACAGATTTCAGGCTGCCGCAATTCGCGAATGCAAAGTCGCCAATGGCTGCCATTGAATTTGGTATCGCCAAATCGGTTATTTCAGCGCCATCAATGTAGAGATGCTTGGCGTAGTACAGCGGATTGGAAAGAACCGTGCCGAATTTTATCCCACACAGGCTTTCCAGACTGGCAAACTCGGCTTTAACCAAACCTTCGCAACCTGCGAAAGCATCGTCGCCAATGGTTTTTACCGAAGCGGGAATCTTAACCGATTTCAGGCTGGCGCCATTCACGAAAGTGTTTGCTTCGATGGTTTCCACTGTATTAGGAATCTCCAAATCAATGACTTCCGCACCGTTGATATACAGATGCTTGGCGTAATACAACGGATTGGTTTGGACATTCCCGAATTTCATTTCGCACAGACTTTCGATGCTGGCAAACTCGGCTTTGGTCAGTCCTTCGCAGCCATTAAACGCATCGGTGCCAATGGTTTTAACCGAAGCGGGAATTGTAACCGATTTTAGGCTGGCGCAATTTATAAATGCAATATCGGAAATGCTTGTTACTGAATCTGGAATCACCAAGTCAATGACTTCGGAACCGCCAATGTAGAGATGTTTGGCGAAGAATAGTGGATTGGCCTGAACATTTTCGAAATTCATTCCGCACAAACTTGCAATGCTGCCGAATTGCACCTTGGCCAGTTTATTGCAACCCCAGAAGGCATTTTCGCCAATGGTTTTAACAAATTGTGGAATGATTACAAAAGCCAGTCTTTTGCAATTCTCGAATGCGTGGGCAGGAATGCTTGTTACATCATCACCAAAGATTACGACTTTTATTGAAGGAATATTTTGGAAAACTGTGCCGATATCGGTGTTGCATATCAATGTGTCAAGGTTATCGCAAAAATCGAAAGCTTGATCGCCGATATTTTTAATTGGACTAGGAATGTTTACCGATTTCAGTCCATCGCAATGGGTGAATGCGCCATTGCCAATGGTTTCAATCGAACTGGGGAAAGTTATTGAAGTCAGGCCGCTTCCAGAGAACGCCAATTCGCCTATTTCTTTTACCGATTTACCAAACGTTACCGAGGTCAGACTGGCGCAACCATCAAATACATTCTCGTTGATTACAGTAACTGAATCAGGAATAGTTATTGATTCCAGACTGCGGCATCCCCAGAACGCACTGTTGCCAATTTTTTTTACCGAATTGGGAATGGTTACGGAAGCCAGCTGCTGGCAGTTCCAGAAGGTCTCAGCGCCAATGCTGTCAACTGACTCTGGAATGGTAATCGAAGTTATTGCGCAACCTATGAACGCTCCTGTGCCAATGCTTTTCACCGAGTCCGGAATGTTCACCGAAGTCATATACTCACAATCGCAGAATGCGTAGTTGCCAATACTTGTAACTGAATTCGGAATGGTGACAGAAGTTATTTTGTGGCCCTGAATACTCCTAAAAACTTCATCGCAAATTTTGGTAACTGTAGCGGGAATTGTTACAGCACCACCTTCTCCAACATATCCGATAAGTGATGTCTGGCTGCTGTCAGAAAAGACTAACCCATTCTCATCGATTAAGGCGTTGGCAAAGTCTGCGCCCCACGGACTGCCTGTTGCCGTGCCATTATAAAATACGTTCTGGATGCCATGGAAAGCCCAATCACCGATCTTTGTAACAGAATTAGGAATGGTTATTGACATCATACTATTACAACCGGCAAATGCAGAGCTGCCAATGCTGGTGACGGAATGCGGAATGGTTACCGGTTTTAAGCTATAGCAATCGGCAAACGCAGCGTTACCGATGCTGGTGACGGAATTCGAAATGATTACCGATTTTAAGTTATAGCAATCGGCAAACGCAAAGTCGCCGATGCTTTTGATGGTATTTGGAATAATCACAGAATCAAGTTGATTGCAATCAAAGAATGCATAATCACTGATGACTTCAATGCTTTCAGGAAGAATTGACACCGATTTAATATTGGTGCTTCTGAATGCTTCTGAACCAATGCTTTTTACCGAATTGGGAATGGTAACAGATTCCAAATTTGAGCACATATTGAACGCTTGATTGCCGATGCTGGTAACCGAATTGGGAATTGTTACTGAAATTAGTTCCGTGTTGTTGCTGAAAGCCCTGTCGCCAATGGCGGTAATTGTATTCGGAATTGTCAAATTGGTTTCTTCGCCACAGTATCCGTTAAGAATAGTGCTGTCGTTAATGTCATAAACAAAACCGTTTTCACCGAATACGGCATTCATAAATCTAGCTCCCCATGGGCAGCCTTCTTTTATCGAGCCTGAATACAGCAGGTTATGTACTTTGTTAAACGCATAACTTTCTATGGTTGAAACCGTATTCGGAACCGTGATTGTCAGATTTCTGCATTCGGAAAATGCCATATAATTAATTGTTGTGACAGAGTTGGGAATGGTCAGCGCAACTAAGCCTTCGCAATATCCAAAAGCCCAATCATCGATGCTGATTACAGAATTTGGAATGGTCACCGATGTCAAATCGCTGCAAGCATAGAACGCCGAATGTTCAATGCTTGTAACAGAATAACTTACGCTACCATTTTGAACTGTGGCGGGAATTTCAAGACTGCCTGAGTTTTTTTTCTCGTCGGAGATTTTTCCCACCGCAACCTCATGTTTGGCCTCGTCGGTAACTGTGTATTTCAAGCCGCCAACGACAAACTCTTGCGCCCACGCCTGCCCGGCAATCATCAGGCTCAAAACGGAAACGAAAATCTTTTTCATTTTTTAGTTTAATAGTTAGTATTATCAAAATTTCCTTTTCGGATGACACAAAGGTTGGGAAAAGATTATTTAGTTGCAAATGGGGCGAATCAGTTTAAAATGGTCATTTGTCAGTTAATCAGGTATATGGTAAATTTGCAACACCCCAAATTGATTCGATTTTTTTTGAATTTGCGGCGATTTTTGGCACTTCAGCATGCCTTTTCGGACATTGTTTTTGCTTATGTTTGCAATTACAAACTGACACAAATGCACGGATTTTTGAAACTTTCAGTTGTTGCACTGCTGCTGGCAGCAACATCATGCTCCCACAAAAGCGAGACGTACAAACTGCTAGTCGAGGTCGATTCGCTGGCTTTGGGGCATCATAATAACGATTCAGCCCTCAAAATTCTAAGAAACATCGAGCCTAAAGGCAAGGAAGAATCAGCATACTATAATATTTTGGAAGTAGCAGCCACTTTCAAAGGCGAAAATCCTGTTAAATCTTTCAACGGCATCAACGCCAGCATTCAGTACTACACCGACAACTACGACGCACGAAAACTTGCATACGCATATTATTATAAATCAATAATTTTTATCAACAAAGACTCTCTGAAAAGAGAAATGATAACGCTGTTCAAAAACGCCGAGCAGCACGCTCTGACAACAACCGACTACCATCTGCTGGACAGGGTTTATTCTGGCCTGACATTTACAAACTCAACCTTCGCCGAAAAAGACGAGGCCCTGAAGTGCGCGCATAAGGAACTTGCCTACGCCCAAAAACTGAACGACAGCCACTACAAAACAACCGCACTGATGCATCTTGCTCTTATTCATTATTATATGACACACAATGCTGACAGTGTCGCCCACTACATCCGACAATGTGAAGCGCTGGCCGACGATGCCGATAGCGAAATCAAATATTATATCTATAATTATATTGGCCAGACACTAATGCAGAATAACCCCTCGTCTGCAAAACAGTATTTCACAAACGCATTAAAATATAATAAGCAAACTGAAGCCTATTTGAATTTGGCCAAAACATTTGCTGCGGAGAAAAACTACGAAGAAGCCCTGAAATATTGCGATTCAGCGTTGCTAATCAAACCTAGTTTGGCCTCTCGGGAAGAGACCTACAGGCTTATGGCCGAATATTACTACCAAAACAATGATATTGAGCAATATAAGAGGATAACTGATGTACTAATCAATACGAATGCAGAATTATCACAATATAAAGAGAACCGCAAATTGCTCGAGTTGCAGCAGAAATTCGATTTCGAAAAGCAGCGAACCGATTACGAGAAAAAAATCCACGGTCTTGTCGGAATATTAGGTTTAACAGCATTTATAAGTTTGATTATCTTTCTTTTGCACCGCATCCGCATCCGCCAAACCGAGAACAACCAAATGGCCAGCGAACTCCGCTACGAGAAACTGAAGAGCAATCTGGTCTTGTTTGAGGGGCGCATTGCCGAACTCGAAACCGAAAAGAAAAGCCATTCGAAAGAGATGATGGTGCTGAAGAATAAGGCTGAAAATCAGCGGCTTGCAATGCTTAGAAATCTTCAGCACGGCCGCGAACTCTACGAAAGCATGAACCGCTGCGAGTCGCCTGCCAACTGGTCTGATTACGACACGCTCTGCCTGTTCGACTTCATCACAACTTTCGACTCCGATTTTGCCGAGATGCTCGAATTCGGCTACGACAACCTCAACACCTCACAAAAACTGTTTATGGTTGCCGACAAACTGATGAAGAAAGACGACATCGATATTTTCCGCATGTTCAACCTCAACAAGGACAGCCTCCGCAACAAGCGCAACCGCATCAGCAAAAAAAAGAAGACTGAAGCAAATGATAAATGAGCGCGAAACCCCGCCCCTACATTTTCTCCACAAACTCCTTTATCATCGGTATTGTCTGCTGCCACACAGCGGCAATTTGGTCGGACAGATACGGAATATCAGCACCCTCATCGTATGTTTCTTTTAGCAGAGCGGCGGCGTTGTGCATTCCCAGATAGCCGAATGTGGTTTGTAGCGAGTGGCGCTTCGTCCGCATCTTTTCCATGTCACCATTTTGGCTTGCGGCGCTCATCTCGCTGATGTCACCCGACACCGTCGACATGTACACACCAATGATTTTTTTCAGCTCGGCACGATCATCGGCGCAAGCCTCAACAAGCAGTCTCATGTCGAAACTGCCCGGCACACCTATCGATTCGCCATCAGAGTCACCGTTGTTTTTTTTCTCGAACTCGATGCCTGCGTATTTGCAGATTTTTGCAATCAAGTCCTCAGGGTCAAATGGTTTCATAACGTAATCGTTCATTCCATTGACCAGGCACCGCTCGCGCTCTTCTTTGAAGGCATGCGCGGTCATTGCAATGATGGGCACATCTTTATGCACCGATTGTGAGTTGCGAATGGTTCGTGCGGCGGCGTTACCGTCCATCACGGGCATCTGAATGTCCATCAGCACCACATCGTAGTCTGTTGCCTCGACCTTTTCCACGGCAGTCTGCCCGTTTCCGGCAATGTCAATTATGATGTCCGGATTCCAGGCCTTCAGCGTGTCGACGGCCAACTGCTGGTTGATTTCGTTGTCCTCGGCAAGCAGTATCTTCAGTTTTTCAGGCGGCGCCAGGGTTGTTCCTTTCGCCGATTCCTTCGCCGGTTTGTTTTCAGATTTTTTCAAATTCAGGTTGAATCTGAACGTTGTGCCTTGATTCAACTCGCTTTCCACCGTGATTTTGCCGCCATACATTTCGACCAGCTGCCGCGTGATGGACAGTCCAAGACCCGTCCCGCCATATTTGCGGGTGGTGTCGGCGTTGGCCTGTGTGAAGCTTTCAAAAATTTCCGACTGGCGCTCTTTCGGGATACCAATGCCGTTGTCGCTAACCTCAAACCCAATGTTGATGTCGTCGCCATTGGCCGATAACAGTCTTATTTTGATCCTGATAAGGCAATTGTTGTCTGTGAATTTTATTGAGTTGTTGAACAGATTGGTCAGAATCTGGTTGATGCGGAACGAGTCGCCGACAACAATTTCGGGAATGGCGTCGTCGATGTCAATATTGATTGAAATATTTTTTCCATCGCGGGCCACGTTCACAACGTTTACACATTTTTCTACCATATCGCGTAGGTCGAAATCGATGTCTGACAGTTCCATTTTCCCGGCCTCAATTTTCGACAGGTCCAATATGTCGTTGATGATGAACAACAGGTTCTTACCCGAGGTCTTGATGTTCTCAAGATACTTCAGCTGCTTTTCGTTGGGGGACATTTTCAGCAACAAGTTTGTGAAGCCGATGATGGCATTAAGCGGAGTGCGTATTTCGTGGCTTGTGTTGGCCAGGAACACCTCTTTCATCTTGTTGCTGCGACTGATTTCCTCGTTTTTTCGCTCCAGCTCGGCATTCTGCTTGTTGATGGTGTCGATGGCCTGCTCCAGCTCACGGTTCTGCTGTTCGATGCGGTACATTGCCTTTTGCAGCTGTATGTGGTGACGGCTCGACTTTTTAAATGCCGATTCAAGATTGGCGCGTTCAACGTCAAGTTTCTCAATCAAATGCTGGGCCTCATCGTTTTGGGTTGCCAAATTGCGTGTTTTCTCAAGCAGCTCTGCCTCACGGTTCTTCGAGTAGACGGTCTGCGATGTCACGGCCACTCCGCGCAGTACTCCATTGCTTATGAATGGCGAGAAAATAAGATCGGTGCGTTTAGATACATTTTCATCGACCGTCTCGTCGACTTTATAGTGAAGGTTTCCCCTGATACGGGCGCAAGTTTTCAGATAATTGGCAATATCCGGGTTTTGTGTGTAGCTGCTTATGTTATCACCAGTGCGGAGGCCGCCCAGCGCATGATCGCGGTTTGTCGAGTCGTTGTCCGACAGCAGGAAACCATTGATGTCGAAGTATAGGGTGCTGGTCCGTTTCTGAATGATGTGGTTATAATCGAACATCAACGCATGTCTGGCCGTTTTCATGGCAAACAATGCGAAGAACACCAACGCTATCAGTGCAAAAATTGAAATCAAAACTATCAAGAGCATCATAATTTAACTGAAAAATAATGCGCAATATACTCTTAAAAAAGATTCAGCGGTCACATGGAATTGCTGGCGGCAACAAAAAAACGGCAACCATCTCTGATTGCCGTAGTTTTTTGTAGCGAGAGCGGGGCATGATCCCGCGACCTCATGATTATGAATCATGCGCTCTAACCAGCTGAGCTACCTCGCCATTCCGATTAAGCGGGTGCAAACATACTGCCTTTTTTTGAAAATAAAAACAGATTGGAAAATTTTAGACAGCGATATTCCAATCATACGTATTTTATTGTTTTTCTGCTTGATAGAAATATCGCCAAAGTGGTGCGGCCATCAGTGCCTGAAGAATATCGCCGCGCTGAAGCAAGCCAAACAGCTCGTCGCGGCTGAGCAGATGCACACTGATGTCCTCTGTAGCGTCGAGGTGCTGGTCAGATATGCGCTCAACTCCGGTAGCAATGAATGTATGGCACATATTGGTGTTTGCACTCGGGTTAGGCGACAGCGACATGAAATGCCTCCACTCACCACCTCCAAAGCCTGTTTCCTCCATCAGTTCGCGTTTGGCTGCCACCAGCAGTTCCTCCCCTGCCTCAACCACGCCGCACGGCATCTCATAACATGTTTTGCCTAATGCGTGGCGATACTGCCGCTCCATCACAAACTGTCCGCCAGTGGTGGTGGCTATCACGTTAACCCAATCGGGATACTCAAGCACATAGTATTCAGGATGAATGCGGCCATCGGGCAACTGAACCTTGTCACGCCTGGCTGTGAGCCATGGCCTACGGAACAAATACTCACTTTCAATAATCCGCCATTTGCCTTCCTCGTTGATTGTGGTTTCCATTTTGTCTGTTTATCTGTATAGGATTGTTGGAAACAAACATTTGACAAGCTTGGTTTGCTTTTCAACCAACTTGAATCATCATAAAAAATAAAAATCTGATAATCAGTAATTACCCACGTATGACACTACGGCCGCCGCGCAGCCCTCTTTCCCGGCCGCAAACGAGAGTGATATGTAATAGACCTGCGTTTTGCCGCAGAAAAAGTCGAAGCTGTTGTACGACATTCCGTCCGACTCATCGTAGTTGCTACCGTAGAATTTGGTGAAATCGTAGAGCTTGAGCACAATCTGATCAGTGCAGGCAGAGTCGGCTTTCACCGTGAAACGGTAATGGGTGCCTTTGTTGAGCAGTATCGAGAACTCCTCTTTCTGTTTCTTCGAGGTTGTTACTGGCTCAAGCCTGACGCGAAAATCTTTCAGATAGGTCGACCCGTTGATGTCTTTCATTTTCATAACCTCATCCTTGAGGGCAAGGCCGCATTGTGCTGCCGCCGTTTTTGCGCCAGCGCACATAATGACACAAACGCCAGCTAAAACGCTCAATCTGAATAATATTTTTCTTATGCTGACCATCACTTGGTTTGTTTCGGCTGCAAAGGTACAAAAAAAGATATTAGTCAGAGAAACACTTTTTCGGGAAAATCGGTGGTTTGAACGCGCAAGAGAAAAGTTTGTTGAGTAAAGTGTAACGTGAAATGAATGAAGACTCGCCCATTTTCTTTACCCATCACACTTTACACGTCACATCACTCATCCCCAAACTCCATCAGATAAGCCTTGATGAAATCGTTCAGTTCGCCATCCAAAACGGCCTGCACGTTCGATGTCTCGTAGCCTGTGCGCACGTCTTTCACCAGTTTGTAGGGGTGCAGCACGTATGAGCGGATTTGCGAGCCCCACTCAATTTTCTTCTTGCCAGCCTCAACTTTGTTGGTCTCGATGCGGCGCTTCTCCAACTCCAGGTTGTAGAGTTGCGATTTGAGCAGTCGCAGGGCGTTCTCGCGGTTCTTTGGTTGGTCGCGGGTTTCGGTGTTCTCGATTGAAATCTCATCGTCCTCGCCTGTGACGGGGTTTTTGAACTTGTAGTGCAGACGCACGCCCGACTCCACTTTGTTCACGTTCTGACCGCCAGCGCCGCTTGAGCGGAAGGTGTCCCACGACAGGTTTGCGGGGTTGATGTTTATCTCAATATCGTCGTCGATTGACGGGGTTACAAACACCGATGAGAACGATGTCTGCCGCTTGCCCTGCGCGTTGAAGGGCGATATGCGCACCAGGCGGTGCACGCCGTTCTCGCTCTTCAGGTAGCCGTAGGCATACTCGCCCTCGAACTCCAGAGTGACGGTTTTCACGCCAGCCTCATCGCCAGGCAGGAAGTTCTGCTCGCGCACCTTGTAGCCGTTTTTCTCGCCCCAGCGGATATACATTCGCATCAGCATCTCGGTCCAATCCTGACTCTCGGTGCCGCCCGCGCCCGCGTTCAGTTTCACAATGGCGCTCATCTTGTCCTCCTCGCGGCGAAGCATATTGCGTGATTCGGCCGACTCCACTTTTTCCAAAGCCGCCGCATATTGCGCGTCCACTTCCTCCTCGGTGCTCTCGCCCAAAGCGTAGAAATCCATCAGCACCTGAAGGTCGTCGGTGGCCGATTTGGCGTCGTTGTAGCAGGCAATCCAACTCTTGATGCCGTTGATTTTCTTCAGTTGCGCCTCGGCCTTTTTGGGGTCGTCCCAGAAGTCGGGCGCCTGACTTTTCTGCTGCTCCTCGTCGAGTTCCACAAGGCGGCTGTCGATGTCGAGATGCTTGCGCAGCGCCTCAACGCGGCTCACAAGGTCTTTTTGTTGTTCGGGTAGTACCATTATATTTTTGATTTATTTGTTTTGTTTTTTGAACACAGATGACACAAATTGTACGGATCTACAAAGATCATTATATATTTTTATTTTTTTATCCTCACCTTTTTAACCTCGCCCCCCAATCGATAGCCATTTTAAATGTCGTAAACGAGTTTAAGGCTTGAATCTTATTGTCTTGACCGCTTGTCAAGCCATTATAATCGGATTTGTAAGTTTGTAATGAGTAACCTAATGAATAACTAAAATGACCAAGCAAACCGCCATAACTACCGAAAGACCTGAACCCAAATGAAAATGCAAGATGCAAACCCTTAAAATCGCCTAATGTGCCGCCACACTGCATATCTACAAACGGTGAAATTACACGATTTTGAAACTCATATCTTATATTTGGAAGAATCGGAAACGAAGAGTATTCTTCATTTTTTTCAGATACACATAAAAGCCTTCCTATTCCCAAGCCCACAAACATATGGTCAGACATTTGGTAACCTTGAATGGTAATGTCTGACAGACATAAATATTTTTCTTTGGTTTTAAAGTTGTCGGAAACCGCCACACCCGTTTCAATAAATCCTCGATAGCCAGTTTTGAAATATCTTTTATTTGCGAGGGATGATTTATTTGTCTTTGTCTGAGCCTCGGCCACTCCGCACAATAATAATGCCAATATAATCATTGCTATTTTATTCATAATCTGCGATTTGTGCATATCTAAATAAAAATTGTAGCAAAGATAAACGTTTCACCTTTTTTGCGCGCCAAAATATAATCAGTGCCAATCAGTTCTATCTGTGTTCTAATCATCACGTAATCAACTCCATCCTATTGCAATCCAACTTCAGGAATATGAACAGCAGCATTGTGAAGCCCCAGAGCGACGAGCCGCCGTAACTGAAGAACGGCAGCGGAATGCCGATGACGGGCGCAATGCCGATGGTCATCCCGACGTTCACCGCAATGTGGAAGAAGAATATCGACGCCACACAATAGCCGTAGATTCGGCTGAACTTCGATTTCTGCCGTTCGGCCAGCACCAAGAGCCGCACAAGCAGCGTCAGGAACAAAAGCAGCAGCAGCGTGGTGCCCATAAAGCCCCATTCCTCGCCAATGGTGCAGAAGATGAAGTCGGTGCTCTGCTCGGGCACGAACTTGAATTTGGTCTGCGTGCCTTGCAGATAGCCCTTGCCCGTCAGGCCGCCCGAGCCGATGGCAATCATCGATTGGTTCACATTGTAGCCCGCGCCCTGAAGGTCAACCTCGATGCCCAGCAGGTGGTTGATGCGGGCGCGTTGGTGAGCGGCCAGCACGTTGTCGAAGAAATATCCCACCGAGAAAGTGAAGCCGATTGATGCCACGGCAATGCCGATGACGGCCGCAATCTTGCCCAGTTTGTGGCGGTAGGTGTAGTAGAGATAGTACGGAATGGCCAGCCCGAACCCGATGAGCAACGGCACGTATTTAGGCCACTGCGGCGCAAGCCATCGGCACAGACCGAAAGCGGCGGCGGTGGTCACGAGCAGTATCAGAAAACTGATTCCCAACTCTTTATGATTATCGCGAAGCACAAAGAACGCCACAAACGCCAGTGCCTCAATCACAATCAGAATAATGTGCAACTCAAACAGCAGCGACAGCACAAACAGCAGCGCCATCAACAGCCCCAGAATGAACAGAATCGGCTTCATCCCCTCGCGGAAATAGGCAATGAGCAGAGCCGCAAACACCAGCGCCGAGCCCGTGTCGTTCTGCAGCAGAATGAACGCCGACGGCAGAAAGCAGATGCCGAAAACAATCATCATCGACTTGAAACTCTCGGGCCTGAAATGGTAGCGCGACATATATTTTGCCAGCGTGAGCGATGCCGCTATTTTGGCGAACTCGGCAGGCTGCACCTGAATGGGGCCCAGCACAATCCACGATTTGGCGCCGTTCACCGTCGAGCCGAAGAGTAGCACCGAGAGCAGAATGAGCATCAGCGCGCCATAGATGAGTTCGGCGAACGTTGAGTAGAACTTGCTGTCGATGACCAGCACCACAATGGCAATGACCACAGCCGCGCCAATCCAAATCATTTGACGGCCGTAACGCGTTGCCATACTGAAACTTGCGTGGTCGGCCGAGTACGACGCCGAGTAGATGTTGAACCAGCCCAGGGTGATGAGCACCAGATAGAGTATCACCGTGAACCAGTCGATGTTTTGCAATATGGTGCTACCTCGTTGTTCCATTGATTAAATCCATTGATAACATTCGTTTTTCGAGCCACGGCCGCGTCACAGTGTCGGTCAGATAGCGTTCAATCATCAGGCTTGCGATGGGCGCCGCGTACGAAGCGCCGAAACCAGCGTTCTCGACATACACGGCGATGGCAATCTGCGGATTCTCGCGCGGGGCGAAGGCCATAAAAATCGAGTGGTCCTTGCCGTGCGGGTTCTCGGCCGTACCAGTCTTTCCGCACACGTCGATTCCGCGGATGGCGGCCACACCAGCCGTGCCGCCCGTGGGCGAGTTCACAGCGCGGTACATTCCCTCGATTATAATCGGGAAGTAGGTTGTGTCGATGTCGGTGTAGTGCGGCTCGCGGAAGCGGTCAAGAATGCTGTTGTCGCCTTCGCGAATCTCTTTCACAATGTGCGGCGTGAAGTAGCGGCCTTGGTTGGCGATGGTCGATGCCAGATTGGCCATCTGCACGGGCGTGAGCAGCAACTCGCCCTGACCGATTGAGTTCGACACAATGTAGAGCGATTTCAGGCGCCCCTTGCCGTAGGTGCGGTTGTAGAAACTCAATGTGGGCACATAGCCAGCCACCTCGTATGGCAGGTCAACGCCCAACTTCGAGCCAAAGCCGAACGATGTGGCGTGGTTGCGCCAAACAGTGAAGGCGCTGTCGATGGTCTGATATTTCGGATTGTCGAGCAGAGCGCGGTACTCGGCCGCAAAAAACGCGTTGCACGAGTGCTGCAGAGCCGACACCACGTTGAGCGGACTCTCGTGGCCGTGGCAGCCCATATGGAACCGCCCCACCGTGTAACCGTAGTGACACGGGTAGTAGGTGTACAGTCCGTTGATGATTCCCTCTTGAAGGCCGATGAGCGCGTTCACCGTCTTGAATGTCGAGCCAGGCGGATAGCGCGCCTGCAGCGGACGGCAGAAGAGCGGGTTCAGCGAGTCGGCGCGCAGTTGCTTGTAGTTGGCCGAGCGCTCGCGCCCCACAAGCAGCCCAGGGTCGTAGGTCGGGGCCGAAACAATGGCCAGAATCTCGCCCGTGGCGGGTTCAATGGCCACAATCGAGCCAATCTTGTTCTGCATCAGGCGCTCGCCGTACTCTTGCAGGCGGGCGTCGAGCGTGAGTGTTATGTCGTGGCCGTTGACAGCCAGAGTGTCGTAGATGCCGTTTTTGTATTGTCCCTTGATGCGATTGTGCACGTCCACCATAAAAATCTCGACGCCCTTCTTGCCGCGCAGTTGTTCCTCATACATTCTTTCCACGCCGCTGATGCCGATGTAGTCGCCCGACTTGTAGTAACTGTCGTTCTGCGCCGTCTTGTCGTCAACCTCGCCCACATAGCCGAAGGTGTGCGCGGCAATGTTGTGCGGATAGATGCGCAGGCTTCGCGTTTGAGCGTAAAAGCCCTTGAATTGGTACAGATTCTCTTGAAAAGCGCCGTACTGCTCGGCCGAAATCTGCTCAAGAAAAACCGACGATTTATAGTAAGAGTAACGTTTCGCTTTGCGCAGACGCTTGTCAACCTGCTCTTTGTCGATGCCCAGAAGTTGGCAGAACAGCGCCGTGTCGAACTCGTGCAGTTGGTTGGGCGTCACCATCAGGTCGTAGGCCGCCTGATTGTGTACCAGAAGCACGCCGTTGCGGTCGTACATCAGGCCGCGGGCGGGATATTGCGTCACGTAGCGCAGCACGTTGTTCGAAGCCGACATCTTATACGATTGGTCAACCACCTGAAGGAAGAACAATCGGCCTATGTAGATGAGAATGATTAAAGCAAACAAACCACCTACCACGAAACATCGCTGACGGAACGGGTTCATTTGTTGCTACGTGTGAACAGAAATTGACTCAAAATGATAAGCAGCATTGTGAAGACGATGCTCAACAGAGCGCGCCACAGAATCAGGTGCAGACTGCTGAATTTGAACGCCTCAACCACAAACAGGAAAACGTGATGGACGAGCACCACCGTCAGGCTGTATTTCACAAACCAGCCCGCGCCAAAAATGCGGATGTTGGGTGTGTCGGTCGGCTCAACAGTTTCGCGCGGCATCAGCGAGCCGAGCATATAGGGGCGCAGAAAGCCCGCAAACACCGTCGCCGACGTGTGGATGCCAGGCGAGTTGCAGAACATATCAACGCTCAAACCCAGCGCGAACGACAGCACGAGCGTAAGCCAGCCAGGAGTGCCGAACGGCAGCATAATCACAAACAGAATGTAGAGATAGGGGTTGATGAAGCCGCCCAGTTGAACCTGATTCAGCACGCCCACCTGAAGCAGCATCAGCACCACAAAACGGATAATATTTCGTATCAGCACGTTATTCATTTTCCGACATTTCCTGTAGTTCCAACTGTTCCTTTTTCAGCAGATTGCGCACCACCTGCACGTTCGACAGCCGCTTGAAATCGACCGACAGCCGCACGCTTGCCGACATAAAGCCGTTCACGCCGTGCGCCGTCACCGATTCAACGTTTCCAATCATCACCCCTTTCGGGAAAATGGTTGAGTAGCCGCTTGTTATCACCACATCGCCCTTGCGCACCGTGATGTGCCCAGGCAGGTCCTCAAGGTTGGCAATGCGGTAGTCGCCGCCTTCCCAGCCCAGCGAGCCGAAGTAACCGCTCTTTTCGAGCATTGCGCTGATTTTCAGGTTTTGGTTCAGCAGGCTGATGACCGACGAGAAATTGGGCGACACAGCCTTGACAACACCCACCGCGCCCATTGCCGACACCACCGCCATTCCAGGCTCAACGCCGTGCTTGCTGCCGATGTCGAGTGTCAGAAAGTTGTTGGCGCTCTTCACCGAGTTGCTGATGACGCGGCACGGCAGATACTCATACTGCTGCGTGTAAACCGAGTCGAAAGCCGTCTGCGCGGCCAGCGTGTCGATTTTCGAACTTTCGGGCATCATTGTGCGCAGCCGCGCCAGTTCGTCGTTCAGTTCCTGATTGCGTTGGTTCAGACTCAAGTAGTTGTTCACCGTCGAAAAAACGCTGTTCACACGCCCCGCCACCGCCGACGACGAGTTGATGAAACTCGTGTGTTGGTAACTGTTGTAGCGCACAACCATCACAAACGACACGCTCTCAAGCAGTATGAAGAGCAGCACGTAGTGGTTTCGCAATATGAACAGAATCAGGTTTTTCATTTTTATTTGTCATCAGACGTCAGACAACAGACATCAGTCTTTTGTCCGTTGTCCGTTGTCTGTAGTCCAAAAAGATTGTGCCCATCAGAAACCGACAGGCACAATCGCTAATTATTTAATCAAGAATTTGAATCGGTGCGAGTTTTTCAGCGCGATGCCTGTGCCGCGTGCCACGCAGTGCAGCGGGTCTTCGGCAACGTGGAACGGAATCTTCGTCTTCTCGGTCAGACGCTTGTCCAATCCGCGCAGCAGTGCGCCGCCGCCAGCAAGGAAGATGCCCTTGCGGTAGATGTCGGCGTACAACTCGGGCGGCGTGTGCTCAAGTGTTGCCAGAATGGCCGTCTCAATCTTGCTGATAGAGCGGTCAAGGCAGTGTGCGATTTCCTGATACGAGATTGGAATCTCAATCGGCAGGGCCGTCATTTGGTGCGGTCCGCGAACCAGATAGTCTGCGGGCGGCTCGTCCAAATCGGGCAGCGCCGAGCCAACCTTGATTTTGATGTCCTCGGCCGTGCGCTCACCAATCTTAATATTGTGCTGATGGCGCATATACTCGCGGATGTCTTCCGTGAACTCATCGCCAGCAATGCGGATTGACTCGTTCGACACAATGCCGCCCAGCGAAATGACGGCAATCTCGGTGGTACCACCGCCTATATCGACAACCATATGGCCCTCGGGCGCCTCAACATCAACGCCCATACCAAGCGCGGCGGCCATCGGCTCGTAAATCATCAGCACCTCGCGGCCACCAGCGTGTTCCGACGAGTCGCGCACGGCACGCAACTCAACCTCGGTTGAGCCCGACGGCACGCAGATGACGATTTTCAGAGCAGGCGAGAAAAGTTGAGTCTTCTTCTCGTTCACCATTCTGATAAGGCCGCGAATCATCTTCTCGGCAGCGTCGAAGTCGGCAATCACACCATCGCGCAGCGGGCGGATGGTTTTGATGTTCTCGTGCGTCTTGCCGTGCATCATTCGTGCCTTTTCGCCAATGGCAATCACCTTTTGTGTGTTGTTGTCAACGGCCACAATCGACGGCTCGTCAACCACAATCTTGTCGTTATGGATGATTATGGAATTGGCTGTGCCAAGGTCGATTGCAAGTTCTTGTGTTAAAAACGAAAACAATCCCATTGTTCTATCTATTTTCTAGTGTTTAAAATGTCTGATTCCTGTGAACACCATTGCGATGCCGTACTTGTTGCAGGCCTCGATGACTTCGGGGTCGTGGATGCTGCCGCCAGGTGTTACAATGTACTTGATGCCGAACTCGTTGCAGGCCTCAACGCTGTCGCTGAACGGGAAGAACGCGTCAGAGATAAGCACGCTCTCGCCAATTGAGCAGCCTTGTTTCAGGTTGAAGCGCGGCACTGTCAGGCGTTGCAGACTGTCGATGCGGTTGGGTTGTCCCATTCCCGCGCCCGTCAGCCAGTACGAACCGTCGGCGGCTTGCGACACAAGCGCCATTGAGTTGCTCTTCAGGTATTTGCAGGCCTGTGTGCCGAATTTTGCAAGGTCAATCTGCTTGTCGGTGAACTTGCAGTCGGTAACAGGGCGGTACTCTTTGTCCATTCCCTCGTCCTCGTCCTGAACCAGCAGGCCGCCGTTCACCGAGCGGTACATTTTCTCGCCAGTGATTGTCGGTTTGACAGGCGTTACCAGCACGCGCAGGTTCTTCTTCTTTGCCAGAACCTCTTTCGCCTCGTCGGTGTACGATGGGGCGATGATTATCTCGATGAACTTGCCAGTGAACCATTCGGCAATCTGCTTGTCAACCTCGCAGGTGAAGCAGACAATGCCGCCGTAGGCGCTCACAGGGTCGCCCGCCCAAGCCAACTCAAGGGCTTTCATCGGGCTGTCGGCCACTGCCAGACCGCAGGGGTTCAGGTGCTTAACAACCGCCACGCCAACTTTGTTCTTGATGTTGTCAACAGCGTTGTAGGCGTCGCTTGCGGCCTTCCAGGCGGCGTCGGCGTCGAGCATATTGTTGTATGAAATCTCTTTGCCCTGCAGGCAAGGTGAGCCTGCCAGCGTGTGCTCGAGATTGGTGTTCTTGAACGGATAGAAGACGGCTTTTTGGTGCGGGTTCTCGCCGTAGCGAAGCACCTTGCCGCCAGTCAGGCTGATTTTTTCCGACTCTTCGTTGTCTTTGTTGAAGTAGTTGAAGATGGCCGAGTCGTAGTGCGACGATGTGTCGAAAGCCTTGCGTGCGAACTCGCGGCGCTGCTCAAGCGTTGTCTCGGCGCCCTGTTTCTGCAGGATTTCGAGCAGTTCGCCGTATTGCTCGCGCGAACTAACGATAACCACGTCTTTGAAATTCTTTGCAGCCGCGCGGATGAGCGATATGCCGCCAATGTCAATCTTCTCGATGATGTCGGCTTCGGGTGCGCCGCTTGCCACGGTCTGCTCAAACGGGTAAAGGTCGACAATCACCAGGTCGATGTTGTCAATCTCGTACTGCTTCATCTGCTCGTTGTCCTGCGCATTGTCGCGACGGCCCAGAATGCCGCCGAAAATCTTCGGGTGCAGCGTCTTCACGCGTCCGCCCAGAATCGACGGGTAAGTGGTGAGCGACTCAACGGTCTGCACATTCACGCCCAGTTTTTTGATGAAATCGTAGGTTCCGCCTGTCGAGATGAGATTAACGCCCAGTTTGTCGAGTTCCTTCACAATCGGTTCCAACTGGTCTTTGTAAAAAACCGATATGAGTGCATTTTTAATTTTTGTTGCCATCAACAATTCGTTTAAACTTGATAATAAGTAAGATATGACGAAAAACACTCCGCCACTCCAACGCACAAATATATAATTTTTGAAAGCGATTGGGTTTAGGGGCGTTCATATTTGTAAACAATATTTTAAACAAGCCTTTATCAAACAAAAAACGGGAACACTTGCATTCCCGATTCTTTGAAAAACGATTTCCACGGCTGATGATTTTTTAGATGTTCCGATTCCTTAAATCATCCCCTGCAATTCGTCTTTTTTGTGCGGCGACACTTCGATGCTGATTCCGTCGGCCATTATTACAGTACCTCCGCCGCCGCCCTTCTCATACTTGTCGATATAATTTGTATTAACCAGATGCAATTTGTTGATACGCAAAAACTTGTTATCAACAAACATGTCTTCATACACCTTGATGTTCTTCTGCGAAACATACATTTTTCCGTTATTCATAAATACCTGCGTACCGCCGTCTGCCGCCTCGCAGCGAACAATGTCGTCGACATCGACAAACTGAACGCCACTCTCTGTAGGGATGCCAACCCGAGTGAAACTGTTCATGTTTGTCAGCAGCTGATCGATGCGGGTGTCTTCCACCTGGCTCTGGCTTTGGCTCTCTTTGGCTAGATCGGCCTGAACTTTTTCCACCGCCTCGACAAACGCGTCGGGATCGACAGGTTTGAGCATATAGTCGGCCGCGCTGAATTTGATAGCTTTCAGTGCGAACTGGTCGAACGAAGTGACAAAAATCACTTTGAACGTACGCTGCGGCAACGCTTCAAGCAGATTGAAGCCAGTGCCGTCCTGCATCTGAATGTCGAGAAACAAGACATCGGGGCTCACTTTGCTCAACAACTCCACGCCGCTCTTCACCGAATTGGCCTCACCAAGCACCTCCACGTCATCGCAATATAGCGACAGATACTGCTGGATAATGTTGCGGCCGCTATCTTCGTCATCAATAATCGCTACTTTCATAACACTATTCAATTACAAACTCTCAAAAATAGCAAAAAGTTGACACCCGCAAATATTAATATGTGAAATAGACATAACAGCACGGCAAGTTTCATGCCCGATGATTTTTTTTAAAAAAAGTTTTGCAAATTAAAAACACGCGTCTATTTTTGCACCCGCAATTGAGGGACATACCTAAGGTTGTTGGAAAATTCCTCTTTAGCTCAGTTGGTTAGAGCACCTGACTGTTAATCAGGGGGTCCTTGGTTCAAGTCCAAGAAGGGGAGCAAAAACAGAAGCCGATGAAAATCGGCTTTTTTTTATGCACATAGTTTGCCCATTGGGGTGTTAGATTTTGGAATCCGGCACAGATAACATTCTGATTTTGTTCGGATAAGTTCGGTTAACGGCTAAAAACCATTCCGCTTACGGGCAAAAAAATCCGTCTGTGTCCCGTTGTTTTTCATTGGTTTTCACAAAAAACATTATGTTTGTTGTTGGTATTTTTTGAAATGCCATAATTATGTGGAGATGCGCCGTGGCACGTCTCTACCGTACACAACAAACGAATAACATTTTTTTTAAACTTGGCATATGAAAACCACAAAACACATCTTTCTTGCAGTGGCTTTATGCTTCTGCAGTACCTTTAGTGCAAAAGCGGCTTACAATGGCACGCCTGCCACACCAAAACAAATTTCAGATGAGAATTATGCCACATACGGCTTTACCTCAACAAACTACACTGCATACAAAGATTGGTACGCCATTAGCAGTGCCGAGGAATTATATGGTTTTGCCGCAATTGTTAATGATGGCACCACCTCGGCCAATGGTGTTCTTACAGCCGACATTGTTGTTAACGAGAACGTGCTGAAGGCAGACGGCACACTCAATGGCAGACCAACACATAGCTGGACACCGATAGGGACTTATTCGAAAAACTTTAATGGTAAGTTTGACGGACAAGGGCATACTATAAGCGGGGTGTATTTCAGCAATACTAATGATGATAATTATCCTTCGGGTGGAAATTATGTGGGGCTATTCGGTTATGCCAATGGTGCCAGTTGCAAGACTGTAGGCGTAGTCGACTCTTATATAGAGGGTTATAAATATGTCAGTAGCATTTGCGGCTATGTGAATTCTTCTACAACCATAACCAACTGTTACAACCTTGGAACAGTGATAGGAATGAGTGATGTGGCTGGCATTTGCGGTTATGTTTACACTAATTCAACAATAAGCAAATGCTATAACACAGGGAAGGTTATGGGAGAAAAACACGTTGATGGTATTTGCGGATTTGTTATGGGCATAGCGGTTATTACCAATAACTATTGTTTGGATGGCTGTGCAACAGAGAATGGCATGGCATTGGCAAATGGATATTCAGCCGAAGATTTTTCAAGTGGCAAAATAGCATATCTGTTAAACGGGCAAACTAATGGAGGCACAATCTGGCATCAAAATTTGAGCGGACAATCTGATAAAGTGCCCGTCTTAGACAAGAATCATGGTAAAGTATATGCTTCCCAACCTTGTGCCTTAAGATTTGCTAACAGTGCAATTTCAGCAGAAAACCATACTTATGAGAATGGATTCTGCACTAAATGTGGCGGATATGAAGCACCTTCGAGTAATGGTGGGTACTATGAGATTAACAACGCTGGTAAACTGTACTGGTTTGCCAATGCTGTTAATAATTCGACATCAACATCCAATTACAGTGGCAAACTCACGGCAGATATTGTTGTAAATGCCAATGTTCTGGAAAATGGACAACTAAACGGAGATGGTAGTAATTTTAGAGTATGGGTGCCTATAGGACATTTAGGAAACAAGTATTCTGGCACATTTGATGGGCAAGGTCATACTATTAGCGGTTTGTATATTAACAACACAATTAATACAAAATCACCATCTGGTGGAAATTATATAGGCTTGTTTGGATATGTTAGGAGTGGCACTATCAGCAATATTGGCATTATAGATTCTTATATTAATGGATATTATGGTGTAGGCAGCATTTGTGGACAATTATATGGTAATACTATAACAAATTGTTACAACACAGGGGTTGTGATGGGAAGTGGTTCTTGCGTGGGCGGTATTTGCGGTCTCAATGAAGGCTCAACCATAAGAAGTTGTTACAATTCTGGCACAGTTGAAGGGGAAACCTACTACGCTGGAGCCATTTGCGGTAAAAGTTCTGGAACAATAAATAGCTGTTACTATCTGACCAATTGTGCCAAAGACGGCGACAATGTAATTCAGAACGGCATTGGGAACAACACACAAGGTCAGGTAACAAACGATGATGGTAATAAAACAACCTCAGCAACAACCGAAGAATTCGCCAGTGGCAAGATTGCATATCTGCTTAATGGATCTAGTGGTGGAACAACTTGGTATCAAAACATAAGTGGCGAGACTGATGCTTATCCTGTTTTGGACAATAGTCATAGTATGGTGTTTACCATGTGTGGTGATAGATATACATATGCAAATGATCTTAATAATGCGGGGCATAATTTTGATAACGGAATTTGCACAGTATGTGGAGAATTCGAGACCCCTTTATTAGTTGATGGTTGGTATTTGATTGACAATGCCGGCAAACTTTATTGGTTTGCAGATGCTGTAAACACTGGTAATACCGCCATTTGTGGCAAACTCACAGCCAACATTGTTGTTAACGAGAACGTGCTTGATGCCGAAGGCGGGCTCAACGGCACACCAACCCATAGTTGGACTCCAATAGGAACTAGTGCTAAACCATTTGCTGGCAAGTTCGACGGACAGAACCACACCATTAGCGGGTTGTATTTCAGCAATACAACCACTGGAAATTATCCTTCGGGCGGAAAATATGTGGGGTTGTTCGGGTGTGTTCGAGGAACAAGCAGTAGTAACAAGGCGGAAATATCAAATGTCGGTATTGCCGATTCGTATATTAAAGGTTCTCAATATGTCGGCGGCATTTGCGGTTTTGCAGGTTCTTCTTCAACCATAACCAACTGCTACAACACAGGAGCAGTAACTGGAAACGGCCAGGATGTCGGCGGCCTTTGCGGCTATGTCATAAATTCTTCTACCATAACCAACTGCTACAATACAGGAACAGTAACGGGTAGCAGCTACTATGTCGGCGGCATTTGCGGCTATGCAGATCTATCATCCATAACCAACTGCTACAACACAGGAACAGTAACGGGTAGCAGCTACGCGGTCGGCAGCATTTGCGGCCGTGCTTCTTCTTCAACCATAACCAACTGTTATTATTTGTCAGGATGTGCCAAAGATGGCAGCAATGTTGTGCAAAACGGCACAGGCAATGGCGCAAAAGGAAGAACTACCGCAGATGTAAGTGGTAAAACAACATTATCAACAACAGAAGGATTTGCCAGTGGAAAGATTGCATACTTGCTTAACGGTTCGACAAGCGAAGGTGACTTAGCCTGGTATCAGACATTATTCGCAGATGCTTCGCCAGTGCTTGATAACACTCACCACAGAGTTACTGGCTATGTTGATGAAGTTGGCAATGTTATAACAGTTTATGGTGATTTGGTAATCGCCTCTGATTATGAAATTGCCGAGAGTAAAACCTTTGTGGTGACGGAAGGTTCATCGGTTACCATAACAGGAACTGGTAAAATCACAAATAATGGCACTATCACAAATAATGGCACTATCACAAATAATGGCACTATTATAAACAATGGCACTGCAACAAACAATGGAACTTTTGTTAATGATAATGTGATTTCTGGTAACAACCTTGCCGGCTCAGGCAGTTTTGTTTATACAATTTTGTCAGAAAATGATGTAGAAATAGTTGCTAGCGGCTACACTTACAAAGGAACAGCTTATACACTTGAAAATGGCATTAATGCAACCATAAACAACCACACCTTCTGTGGCAAATCATTCACCTTCGATGCATCTGGTTATACAGTTTCATACGAGAACAACCGTAATGTTGGCAATAATGCAAAAATCAAATGGGTTGGTACTTCAACTGTTGAGAGAACTTTTGCCATAACCGCGAAAACAATTACCGTTACCGCAAAAGCCAACAACAAAACCTATGACGGCACGACTGCAGCCACTGGCTCGTTGACACCATCGGGCATTGTCAGCGGCGACAATGTAACTGTCAGCTATTCGGCCGCCACATTCAACAACAAGAACGTTGGCACTGGCAAGCAGGTGACATTCAGCATTGCCAAGAGCGGCACCGATGCAAACAACTACACAATTGCATCGACGGCGACGGCAACGGCCAATATCACAGCAAAGACTCTCTCTGTTACCGCAAAAGCCAACAACAAAACCTATGACGGCACGACTGCAGCCACTGGCT